>JBASNZ010000037.1:0-16752 GCA_049657775.1 Coriobacteriia bacterium
GTGGCCGCCTGGGCGGCGGGCATCACGTCGTGGTGCGTCGAGTTGTTGGTGGAGGTGGTGAGCTGCGAGTAGATGTTGGAGCCGCCGGCCGCGTTGGATGCCGAGGAGTGACACGCACCTGTGCCTCCGCCGGTGCAGGCGAGTCCCTGGCGGGCGGGCAGGAGCGAGACCTGCGCGGCGCCGTGGGAGCGGTGACAGAGCGTGCACGTGACCGCCCCGGTCGCCTCCTGACTCGCGTGGGCAGACGTCGCGTAGCCGGTCTTCTTGTCGCCGCCGGTGCGCGCCCAGTAGCCGTTGAGCGCAGGACGTGCGGCGATGCGTGCGCTCTCGCGCGTGCCGTGGCACGCCTGGCAGTACGCGGCACCCACAGGAACGCCCGGCTTTGCCTCGACGGCGCGTCCGGTGACGGCGTCGTAGGCGCGGAGCAGGTCGGTGTAGCCCGCAGTCGGGTCGCGGTGCGGGTTGTGGCAATCCGTGCAGAGCAACCCCTCGTCGACGGGGTGTGTCGTTGCCGAGGCGGGCGCCGACGAGTCGTCGCACTCGTAGAAGAGCGCCTCGATGCTGGGTCCGTTCGAGCCTGCGGGCGCAGACGCGGCAAGCACGCTGCCGTGGCAGTTGTAGCAGGTCTGACGATCGGTCTGCGGCAGCCCGATCGTCGATCCGGGCATCGCGACGAGACCGTGACAGATACCGGTGCAGTAACTCGTCTTCACAGGCGTGGTGCCGTGGGGCTGGATGACGGCGCCGGACCAGTAGCTGAAGTGCGATATGTCGCCTGAGACCATGTCGGTCGCGGTGTCGACGACGGAAGCGGCGCTCACCCACCCGGTCCCCGTGAAGGTCGCCAGATCGAGCGCACGCTCGAGGGTGGCTGCGACTTGGAAGTGGATCGCCGGGATGCGGTAGCGGAGGCTCAGCGTGGCCGGCACGGCGAAGGTGAGGCCGTCGGGCGTGCATGAGTACGCGGGCGCGAGCAGGAGCGAGCTCGCAGATGCGGGAGCGGCCTTCTGCTCGATCGTGATCGTCGTCGTGGTACCGAGCGCCCCAGCAGGGACCGTGAGCGCGAGCGCGCCGTTGGCGGCGGCCAGCGTGCGGCCGTCAGGGCCGACCGGCACACGCATCAGCACACGGGTGTTCGCGGCAGGCGTGCTCGCAGCGACAGGAGAGCCCTTGGACACCCCGCGAGAGACGAGGTAGTACACGGTGCCCGTGGTCGTGACGGTATCGGTGTATGTCGAGGTCATGCGCACGCCCTTGGGCGTCACGAGCGTCCACGGGCCGTTCTCGGCCGGTCCGCGGAACACGTAGACCCTGAGCGCGGTCCTGCCCGTAAGCTTCCACGTAAGCGTGTTGCACATGTCGCCGGCGGTGACGGTGAGGTCCGTCGCGGCAGGGAGCGTGGTGGTGCTGGCTTTGGGGAGGGCGCGGACACCGGAGCCGCCCGGGGTCGACAAGGCACGCGGAGTTGCCGCGTAGGCGACCGCCGGAAGTGCGAGGAGCGATGCGGCGAGTATGCCAACGATCCAGGGCGATACGTGTTGCTGCTTCACCAGTCCCCCAACAGAGTCAGCGTACGATTGGAAACAACAAGCCATATGTGCTCGCCGAAGCCTCGCCCCTAGGCTTACGGGAGGTCCGTCGTCGCGTGGCAGTTGAGACAGAGGTCGTCGTGCTCCTCGACCGTCATGTTCGCATTCGACGTTTGATGCGGGAACGATGTGTAGGCGGGGTTTGTAGGCGCATCGGGGACCGAGTATCCGTAGTCCTTCAGGGAGGCCGAAAACGCCGTTTCCGTGTCGCGCGCGTCCTCATGGCACTGCTGGCAGTAGGGATCCCTCCGGGTAGCGGTTCCCACCGGTGCCATGGAGTAGCCCGCGTTGCTGCGCCCAAGATCGTACGTGACCGTCTCGGTTGTCGGGTGGTTGTTAGACATCCCACTGCTCACACGCCCGTCATGGCACGCCGCGCACCACTCGCCACCGTATTCCTCGATGGTACCGTTCGCCAGACCGTTGATGTCGTCGCGAAGCAGCGTGTTGGAGTACACGTACGCCTTTGAGTCCATGGCACGACCCGTGTCTCGCAGGTACGGATTGAGTGCAGTCGCCCTGTGCGGGGTGTGACAACTCGTGCAGCCCAGAATGCCGTCCAGCGGAAGCGTCCCACCTGGTACGACGGTTGTGGAGTCGATCGAATGGCTGGCCTCCACCGAACCACCGCGGGCAGTGATCTGCGAGTACACGCCGACCGCGCCGGTCCCGTCGTGGCACAAGAAGCACGATGCTGAAATCGTCGGTGTTCCGAGGAGAACGACCCCTCCAGCAGGCGCAACGTGCACGGTGTGGCACATCTTGCACTTTGCGGTCGTGGTGGTGTAGTAGCCGTGCGGCCCCTCGCCTGTCCAGGCGTCGCGAT
The DNA here is from genome assembly GCA_049657775.1 of Coriobacteriia bacterium. Lineage (GTDB taxonomy): Bacteria > Actinomycetota > Coriobacteriia > Anaerosomatales > Anaerosomataceae > JBASNZ01. The sequence continues at coordinate 2,416 of JBASNZ010000037.1, forward strand.
CGTCACCGTGGCAGTCGATGCACTCGTAGGTACCCTCGCGAGCGTCGGCGTGATATGCGTAGGCGATAGAGGGAACGGCTAGGAGAGTCGCGGCCAGCGCGATACCGAGCACTGCGGTGCGGGCAAGTCCATTATTGCGCGTCACAACACTCCGTAGCCTATAACCGTTGTGGCCCCTTAAGCCGCATTATAGTGAATGAATACACAAGCGGCAACGCCCGTCCTCGATTATCCGCCACCTGTGACCTGCGGCGCGGCCGGGAACTGCCGCAGTGCGGTTGACCCCGGATTCGATGCCCGGAATTCGATGCTCTTGGCTCTCAAACATGCCTGTGCTAGACTCGCAGGGTTCGTCTGCACGCAGGTGGGGCGAACACCATCGACGCATCTGGAAGGATCGAAGAACGTGGCGAATATCAAGAGCCAGAAGAAGCGCATTCTCACCAACGAGAAGGCCCAGGCCCGAAACAAGGCGACCAAGTCCGCTCTCAAGACCGCGGTCCGCCGTGTGAATGAGGCCGCGGCCGCCGGCGACAAGGGTGCGGCCACCACCGCCGCCACCGCGGCGTCAAAGGCGCTCGACAAGGCCGCAAGCAAGGGCATCATCCACAAGAATCAGGCCGCTAACCGCAAGTCGGGCGTGATGAACAAGGTCAACTCCATCGAGGGTTAGCCCACGATGGTCCGTGCGTGACCGCTCTGGTCGCACACACCGACCACCCAGCGTTCGAACACGAGCCGGGGATCACCCTGGCTCGTTTTCATTCTCATCTCAGCCTCTGCGGCATCTTTCAGGGCGCGCACCAACTCCTCGTCACGGAAGCGGTCCGCCTGACGCGCAAGGTTTCTGATCTGCCAGTCGGCCATCTTGAGCTCGCGCATCATGTCCCCCGTCGCCATGCCCCTGGCACGCAACGCCCGGACGCCGATGAGCGACCGGATGTGACGCAGCGTCATAGCGTGGATGCCCTGGACTGCCTCCCCCGAGTCGATCAGGTCGTCCAGCAGCATCAGCGCCCGTGGACACTGCCGGGCGCCGAGGGCGTCGAGGAACTCGAAGATCGAGGTCGGGGCTGTCTCGGTCACAACGGCCTCGACGTCGGCTATGCCAAGCTCGCTCTTCTCTCCGGCGTACGCGATGACTTTGTCGGCCTCGCTCTCGAGCTTTCTCAGATCCTTGCCTACGGAGCGCACGAAAGCCTCCGCGCCATCGCGCGACATCAAACGGCCCTTGGACTTGAACAGGGCGACAACCCACCCTGGCAGCTCCGAACGCTTGGGTGCGGCATATTCGGATATGGCGTCGGCGGCCGCCAGGGCTTTGTAGAGGCGCGTATTCTTGGCGAGCGAACTCGCCACGAGCACCACACACGCGGTCGGCGACGGGTTCGCAACGTACGCGGTCAGGGCAGCCTGGTCATCCGCGCTCATCTGATCCACATCGCGCACCACGACGAGCCGCTTGGCCGACAGGAACGGCATCGTATTGGCGGCGATGACCACATCCTCTCCCCGGGCCTTGGCGCCATCGAACGTATCGAAGTCCAGCTCGGCCTCACCCTCGGCGGCGACCATGTCCTTCAGTCGGCGGAGCGCGCGCTCCAGCAGCAGCTCCTCTTTGCCATGTATGAGGTAGACGAGCTTGAGCTGATCGACTTTGGAAACGGCCATCGTTCTCCCTGGAAGTCCGTACTGCGAGGTGTTGTGCCGGTAGATCGAACGGGCCTATTGTCGCACACGGCCGGCGAGCGAAGGCCCGCCCCATCACGAGTCCCACGAGAGCGGACGTCTGTCGGGGCGTTACCCGATAGCCGCGTCGCGTTACCTCGATGACCACATCGCCGTGGATGTCCGTCCGGTGTACCCGCGCTCCGGCGCGCGCGAGCATCTTCAGCGTGGCCGATGCAGGATGACCGAAGTCGTTGCCCGTGCCCACGCTGATCACGGCAAGCATCGGCGACCACGCCGCGCATCCATCCTGGCTCAGTCCGTTCGAGCTTCCGTGGTGCGGCACTTTGAGCACCTCGACTCGATGGAGCAGTCCCTGCTCGGCCATGCCGGCCTGCGCGGCCTCCTCGGCGTCGCCCGTGAGCACCACCTCGACCTGCCCGGCGTCGATCTCAAGGACGATGCTCGTGTCGTTCGTCGCGAGTCCGGTGGCACCGGCGGGCGGCCACAGTACGCGCACTGCGGTATCGCCCACGCGCCACTGTTGGCCCGCACTCACCGCCCGCAAGATCACCCGACCCCGCGGCGTGAGGCGCGCCACAGTGTCGCGCACAGATGAGAATGCCGCTCCCTCCACGTCCGGGTACCCTACCCAGCCGACGCGAACCACCCCCACAAGACCGCCGAAACCGCCGATGTGGTCGTCGTGATCATGCGTGAGCACGACGGCATCGAGCGTGCGAACGCCGTAGCGGGCCAGCGCCTTTCGCAGGGTGGTGGCATCGGCGCCTGCATCCACCAGCATGGTGTCGCCACCGTCCTGCACCAGGATCGCGTCGGCCTGCCCCACGTCAAGCACGATGACCCTGCACTCGGAAGGTCCACGTGGCCCGATTCCCGCGGCCAGCGTGACAGCGGCGATGCAGCCGAGGAAGAGCCGCGCCGAGGCCCGCGACGGCCGAGGCCACCTCACCCACAGCGCCACGGCGACCGCCGCCCCGGCTACGATACCCGATGGACCGAGCGCGCCCACGCTCACCGCTGCCGAGGGTACCGCCGCGATCCGTGCGGCCATCCACGTGGCGTATCCAAGCAACATACCCGCGAGACGGACCACGACTGTGCCGCCCGCGCGCCAGACGCCGCCGAGCGCTGCTCCCACAAGTCCGACGCACAGAGCGGCCTCCCCCGCCGGAACGATCACCAGATTGGCCGCAGGCGCTGCAAGCGAGAGCATCCCAAAGGTGGCCGTTACGATGGGGAGCGTCGCCCCCTGCGCGACGAGTGTCCCGCCCAGGAGGGCCGCGGGTTTGCCGAGTGCATCGGGAAGCGCGGCCGAGGCCCACGCCACCCCGAGATCGCCGAACACGAGCAGCCCGCCGACGGCCGCGACCGACAGCGCAAGCCCCACGTCGAACACCGCCCACGGCGATGCGAACACGATCGCGGCTGTTCCGAGGGCCAGCCCCGACACACCGTCGCGTCGCACCCCGATGCACTGCGCGACAGCGCCGGCGGCGAGCATCACGCACGATCGCACCGCCGACAGCGCCAGCCCGCTCAACACAGTGTAGCCGCAGGCAACGCAGACGACACCGGCCAGCACCAGCCGCTTCGGCATACCGCTCGCCGTGCCAAGCATGAGGACGAGCGCGCATACCACAGCCAGGTGCGAACCGGACACGGCCACCACATGCGAGAGCCCGAGCACCCGGAAGTCCTCGTCCACCGCGGTTCCCGCGAGCAGCCTGCGGTCTCCCAGAACGATACCGCGCAGCAGCGCGCCAGGGTCGCCGTCGACGACCTCGAGTCGCCCGGCGGCGCCAGCCCGCCAGCGATAGAGCGCCCCCGCGACGCCCGAGCACCATCCCTCATCGGTGAAGCGCCACGCGGTGGCGGTGGCATGTTCACCCGTTCGCGCGGCCCTTCGACCTCGATCGTCGGTCTCCCGGACCTTCGCTATGGCCGAGAACCGCACCGTGCGACCCAGTTCGGGCGCCTCACGACCCTGCGGCAGGTAGACGGTAAGCACGGCCTTGTCGTAGGGCGCTTCGTGCACGCGCACGCGTATCGACGAGCCGAACTGGCCCTCGCGTGAGTCGGCCACGACCGTGCCCGTCCACTCGCGCGCCCCGGCGTCCCGCAGGCGACGGGCCGTGTCCCGCCAGCCGACTCCGTGCAGGACGGACACCCCGAACCCCGAGAGGAGCGCGGCGCAGAGCAGGACGGCGAGTGCTGCGGTCGAGCGCATCTCGCGATCGTGCCGGCGCCTCCAGACAACCCACCCCGCGAGAGCCCCGCACACGGCAAGCAGAGCAACCGCCAGGGGAGAAACGCCCGCGCCCGACCAGGTCCGCCACGCCGCGTCTTCGCCTGCCACGGCCCCCGTCCACAGCGCGGCGCACCACCACATGGTGGCCGGTATCGAGGGCCGCATCGGCTGATCGGGCATGCGCATCGTCAGCCGACCGTGACCAGGTCTTTGAGCGCATCGAACTTCTTCTCGCCGATCCCCGAGACCCGCATGAGGTCCTCGATGGTCTTGAACGGCCCGTTGGCGGCGCGGTCGTCCACGATCTTCTGCGCTGTTGCGGGACCCACGCCCGGCAACGCGTCAAGCTCGGCGGCCGTTGCGCGGTTGATGTCGACCTTGCCCGCGGCGGTTGCACCACCTGCCACCGCGATCCCGCCCGCCAGCACACCGGCACCTCCGGCGGCGGCAGTGGCCGAGGCCTCGTCCGCGGTCGGGAGATAGACCTGCTCGCCATCTGCGAGCACCCGCGCAAGGTTGACCGCGTTGGGCGCCGCGTTCCCGGTGCTTCCACCGGCAGCCGCTACGGCGTCGGCAACGCGGCTGCCGACCGCGAGCGTGTAGACACCCGGTCGCATGACTGCACCAACGACGTGTACCACCACGAGCGCATCGGAGGATCCGCCCGCCGCACCCGGACCGTCCGTGGTGGCGCTGGTCTCTATGGACGCGCCGACGTCACCGGGGATGGGCGCAAGCTCCTCGGCTCGCGACTGCGGCCAGAACCTCCATGCCGCAAGCACGACCGCGGCGCCGCACACCACGCAGACCGCAAGCGCAGCCTGGTCGCTCAGCCCTCCCAGACCTGCGCGCGCGAGCAAGTCGCGCACGCGCGCTGGCACCTGTACTGACACGGACGCCCCCTCTTCGCCGGGACGGAGGGAGCGTCCGATACGTTCACGCTACGCCGAGACTCTCACCGGTCGCTTGCCGGATCCTTTCCCGAAGCTTGCCGCCACTGAAGGTACGCGGCGTTTCTGTTTGCGGGGCAGTCGTTACCGCATCCCACGCAGGACACCTTCCAGTACCAGTAGCCAAGGCCGACCATGCCCACAAGCCACACGGCGGCTGCGACGAGCGAATACATCGCCGCCCCCACCACTCCGACGGCCACCGAGAGCAGCACGGGAATCCCGGCCACGAGCGACCGCACGTTGGAGAAGCGTGTGGGCTCCTGGCACCGCGCGCGGCTCTTTCCGGGGCGCAGGAAGAAGTGTGGCGAGTATCGGTTAAAACCGCAGCACACGTTCGAGCAGCGGCTGCAGGCGTACCACCAGTGGAACGACAGAGCGTTGCCGAGCGCCACGAGGTAGAAAGCGAACAGCCAGAAGTCGCCCCGGTACGCCAGCCCCGCAAGAACGCAGAGCCACACGATGAGTGCGTAGATCACGCCTTTGCGCATGCGGTCCCCCCTGCCGGAACCTGGCGACAAAGCGCCCCAACCCGCTTGGCACTCATCGGGCGACGAAACTCACGAGTTTGCCGGGTACCACGACCACCTTGATGACCTCGTGGCCATCCAGGTGCTCTGCCACCTTTACTTCGGCCCGCGCGATTGCCTCTACCGCAGCCGCATCCGCATCGGCGGCGATCGTCACGCGCCCGCGCACCTTGCCATTGACCTGCACGGCGTACTCGACCTCGTCGGAGGCAGCCATCGCGGGATCCCATGCGGGCCACGCCTCGCGGTGAACCGAGCCCTTGTTGCCGAGCACCTCGCGCCAGAGCTCCTCGGCCATGTGCGGGGCGTACGGGGCGATGAGCAGCGTGAGCGTCTCGGCCACCTCGCGCTCGAGCGCCGTGTCGCGCACACCTTCGCGCACTCCTCGACGGTAGTCGCCCGCCGCGTTCAAGAGCTCCATCATCGCGGAAAGCGCGGTGTTGAACTGGAAACGCTCGATGTCCTCGCTCACCTTGCCGATCACGCGATGACGCTCGCGCCGCAGCGCCGCAGCGGTTGTATCGCCGCTTGCCACGGGCTTCTGACCCGCCACCTCCGCGACGTAGCGCCACACGCGGTTGAGGAAGCGATAGATGCCCTCCAGACCCTCCTGGTTCCACTCCAGGTCCTTGTCGGGCGGCGCCATGAACAAGATGTACGCCCGGAGCGCATCGGCGCCAAAGCGCGCGATCATCTCCTCGGGAGCCACGACGTTGCCCTTGGACTTGGACATCGTCTCGCCGTCCTTCTTGACCATCCCCTGCGTGAGCAGGTTGGTGAACGGCTCGGCGAAGTCGGCAAGGCCCATGTCACGGAACACTTTGGTGAAGAAACGGGAGTACAGCAGGTGCAGGATCGCGTGCTCGATGCCGCCGATGTACTGGTCCACCGGCATCCAGTAGTCGACCTTGTCCTTCTCCCATATCTCCGAGGAGTTCCGCGCGTCGCAGTAGCGCAGGTAGTACCAGCTCGAGCAGGTGAACGTGTCCATCGTGTCGGTCTCGCGCTTGGCCGGTCCGCCGCAGCGGGGACACGTCGTCTCGTAGAACTCGGGGTGATCGGCCAGCGTCTCGCCCTTGGTGATGTCGACATCCATCGGCAGCACAACGGGAAGCTGCTCCTCTGGCACGGGCACCAGTCCGCACGCGGGACAGTGCACCGCCGGGATGGGGTTACCCCAGTAGCGCTGGCGAGAGATGAGCCAGTCGCGCAGACGGAAGTTGATGGAGAAGCGGCCCTGGCCGCGCGCGGCGAGCCACTCGGTGACGGCTTTCATCCCCGCAGACGCCTTGCCGCCGCGCATGCCGGTGAACTCGCCGGACTGCACCATCACGCCGTAGCCGTCGTAGGCCTCCGACCACGGCACGTCGGCCAGAACGCGCTCGCGCGCGTCGCGTAGGTCCTCAAGGAGCGGGTCGTCCTCGGGCACCACGACCGGCGGTATCGGCAGATCGTACTTACGCGCGAAATCAAAGTCGCGCTGGTCGCCGCAGGGCACGGCCATGACCGCGCCGGTGCCGTAGTCCATGAGCACGTAGTTGCTGACCCAGATCGGCACCCTCTCGCCGTTCACGGGGTTGATGACGTAGCGGCCGGTGAACGCGCCGAGCTTGGGAGCCTCGCCACTGGCGCGCTCCACAGCCGTCTCGCGCGCAGTAGCGTCCAGGACCGCCTTTACGGGGCCGAGATACTCGGTGTCGTGCACGAACTCGTGCACGAGCGGGTGCTCGGGCGCCAGCAGGAAGAACGTGCAGCCAAAGAGCGTGTCCGGACGCGTCGTGAACACGGTGATGGTCTGCTCCGTGGGCTCACCGGCGGTGTCGCAGAGCGTGAACTCGACCTCGGCACCCTCGGATCGGCCGATCCAGTTAGCCTGCATCGTCTTCACGCGCTCGGGCCAGCCCGGCAGATCGTCAAGATCGTCCAGCAGCTCCTGCGCGTAATCGGTGATCTTGAAGTACCACTGCTCCAGATCGCGCTTCTCCACCACGGATTTGCAGCGCCAGCACACACCGTCGCCGATGACCTGCTCGTTGGCGAGAACGGTCTTGCAGCCGGGACACCAGTTCACAGGCGACTTGCGGCGCTCTACGAGTCCACGCTCCCAGAACTTGAGGAAGATCCACTGACCCCAGCGGTAGTAGTCCACGTCGCAGCTCTTGACCGTGCGGTCCCAGTCATACGAGAACCCCATCCGTCTGAACGACGCCGCCTGCTTGTCGATGTTGGCGCGCGTCCACTCCGCCGGGTGCGTGCCGCTCTTGATGGCGGCGTTCTCCGCGGGCAGACCGAACGCGTCCCAGCCGATGGGGTGCAGCACGTTGAAGCCACGCATCGTGTGGTAGCGCGCCACGACATCGCCGATGGAGTAGTTGCGCACGTGCCCCATGTGGATGTCGCCGGACGGGTACGGGAACATCTCAAGGACGTACTTCTTGGGCTTGGCGGGGTCCTCCGTGACCGAGTAGAGTCCCTCGGCCTCCCAGACGGCCTGCCACTTCTCCTCGATCGCGTGCGGATCGTACGGTCTGTCGCTCACCAGCGTCCTCCGACTCCATGCTTGGGTACCAACGCATGATAGCCGAGTGAGCCCGCCGAGCGAAACGCCACCGCCCGTGGATGCCCCAGTGCGGAGTGCGTTACTCCTCCACCACGACAAACGTATCCTCCGGCTCCACGCTATCGAACGCCCGCGCATACTCCAGTTCGAGCGTGCCCTCGCCTTCAGCGACCGCATCGCATGTGAGCGTCTGTATACCGGGGGAGCCGGACGCATCCGATGACGGCTCGAGCGTCGGCTCACCCCGTGCTTCCAGCATCGGGGGAACCGACCCCTCGAGCCATGTGTAGCCGGTCGTGGGGTCGCTCACGAGTTCTACTGTCACGGTGCCGCCGTTACGGACTGTCACGGTGCCGCCGTCATCATCGCCGGTGAGCGTCACATCCGTCGCGGCGGAACACCCGGTGGCTGCGAAGAGCGCTGCAGCGACAGCCGCCACAGCCAGGCTCTGTATGATCCGCATCATCTGAACCACTTCCTCGAACACTTATGCCCGAATGACGCAACGAAACCCGCCGGGGTTTCGACGGGCTTCGTATCATTTCGTTGGTGGAGCCAAGGGGGATCGAACCCCTGACCTCATGGCTGCCAGCCATGCGCTCTCCCAGCTGAGCTATGGCCCCACATCTGGGCGCTGCTCGCGCAGCAAACGGTAGTATACCAGGCACTCGCGTTGGGTCAACTCGCTCTCTCGCGCGGAGCGCGTTCTCGCGGGGAGACCTCAGGTCGCCGGGTCCTCGTCCACCATCGGCACCGGCGGACCTTCCAGCGACGCCTCAAGCTCCACGTGTTCCGCGGTCGGAGCCGTCGTGCCCACCACTTCCGAGAGCACCATGCCGCCCAAGATGAGCGCGCTGCCCGCAAGCCCGCTCCACCCGATCGCCTCGCCCGCCAACCACCCGAACAGCCCCCCGAACGCTGGCTCGGTGATGAGGATGAGCGCCGTCTTGGTGGGCGAGATGTACCTCTGGGCGTATGTCTGGACCGCGAACGCGACCGCCGAGGCCAGCACGCCTGTCACGAGCAACGCCACGATGAGCGAGGGCTCCGAGGGAAGCGGTGGGCGCTCGGTCACGGCCGAGACAACCCCGGTCACCACCGCGACGGTCAGCAGCTGCACCAGCGTGAAAGCCCCAAGGTCGAGGCGCTTTCCGGGGCCGCCCAGCACGATCATGTGCGCGGAGTACGCTACCGCACACAGGAGCACGCGGGTATCACCCACGCTCCAGCCGTCGATCGACCCTCCGGAGAGCAGCCAGAGCCCGAGAACCGCAAGCAGCACTCCTGCGATCGTCCACGGCTTCGGCGTGCGTCGGAGCAACGCTGACTGCATGATCGGCGTGATCACCACGAACATGCCCGTGATGAACGCGGCCTTGCTCGCACTGGTGGCCTGAAGACCCCACGTCTGGAAGATGTACCCGGCGGTGAGGAACGCGCCGGCGAGAAGGCCCACCATGAGCGTCTTTGCGTCAAGTCGCCTGAACGACTTTGGGAACAGCGCGACGAACGCGACCGTGCCGATGGCGAAGCGCCAGCCGAGGAACCCATAGAGCGGGTAGCCCTCCACTGCGTCCTTCACCATGACGAAGGTGCCGCCCCAGACCACGGCGACACCCACGAGCGCAAGCGCTACGAATAGACGGCGGGTCGACGATGTCACGAGCCGGCGGACTCCCCTGCACCCTGACTCGCGTTCACGATCTCGGGAGGCAAGGGAACGCGTTCCGCGTCGCTCCACAGCTTCTCGAGGCGGTAGAACTCGCGCTCATCGGGCTGGAAAACGTGCAGGACGATCTCGTCGAAGTCGAGGAGTATCCAGCGCCCTTCACGTTCGCCCTCGCGCCCGACCGGCTTGATGCCGTGGTCGCGGAGTTTGGCTTCCACCTCATCAGCGATCGCCTTGACCTGACGATCGTTGGAGCCGGTGGCGATCACGAAGTACTCGGTGATCACCAGGACAGGGCCGACGTTGATGACGGCTACGTCCGATGCCTTCTTCTCGGCCGCGATCTCGGCGGCCAGTACAGCTGCTTCCCTCGGTTCCAGAGCACTCACTCCTTTGGTGGTTCCCAGTCCTGACCCACGATGACGATGATATCGGCGACGTCTTGTTCGGATGTCTGTTCCACGATCTTGCCGACGCCAAGGACGTCTTTGACGACGTCAGCACTCTCAAGATTCCCGTCCTGGACCACGATCATGGTCTCTTTGTAGTCAAAGCGGTCCGCGTTCTTGGTGTCCACGACGCGGATCCCCGCCTTGATGAGCGCTTGCGCGGCTTCGCCGGCGATACCCGGACTCCCGGCGCCGTTGTAGATGATGACACGAATGACGCTCTCGTCCGATCCGAGCTTGATGCCCCACCACGCAAGCAACAGGTCCGCGACCTGGTCCCGCTGTGGCTCAAAGTATGTTTGGTCGCCAAAGTTGATCGGCTTGACGGGCAGTGGCACCAGCGCTACCTGGTCGGTCTTGGTGCCGTCCGCGAACTTTGCAAGCGCCGCGCGCTCATCATCGGTCAGGTCGGTCTCGCTCGCCTTCATCAGCACACCGGCGAGCGACTGGTTGGCAAGCGCATCTTGATACGTCTGCTTGTCCACGACGATGTGTTTCTCAAACGGCACGGACAGGTAGTTCGAGATCGCAGCCATCGAGACGTCGGCACCGGCCTTGAAGCTGTCGCCGATCCGCTCGAAGCCCTGGCCGGGCACCTCCATGAACGCGCCGTCCGGAATGGCGATGCCATAGATCTGGTCGTTCTCCTGATCCAGTCGCACGGCCAGGAAGTCGGTGCTCGTGGTCCCATCGGTGGCGATGACGAGAAGGTTGTCACGCGCGCGCGCGGCCACCGCCTCGGGGCTGTTCTCCTGGATCGCCTGTCGCCGGGCCAGGTACCGCGCGCCGGCGTTGATGCCCATGGCCACGAGCGCGAGTATCGCAAGCAGGAACGCGATCCCGCCAAGCACGGTCGCGGCGTACTTGAGGCCGGTCACGATCGCCTTGCCAACACCGCCGACCTTCTCGGTCACCTCGGTCTTGATGCGCTCGGACTTGACCGAACGCCGCTGCTTCTTCCCCGACTTGGACGAGCGCCGGGAGCTGCGGTAACCGGGCGACAGGACCGGCTGCGGCTCCTTGTCCACATGTGTGCGCCGACGCGGGTAGTCGGCGCCCGAACGATCGGGTACGTCACCGATGGCCGTGTCACGCTCGCGCGAATGGACGCGCCGCCGCCCGGGGTCTTTGCGTTGCTGCCTACTCAACCGGCCCACCGCCCACGAGGCGGTTCCACATGGCCACCGTATCGGGGTGGATACGCCTACGGGTATCCACGAGGTGCCTGAGCGACTCGGCGTAGGTGCGGGTGAACAGCTCCAGCAGGCTCACCGTACCCACTGCTGCCCGGAGCGCATCCGCTGAGTCATGCTTGCGGGCGGGCTCGATCGTGTCGGCCACGTACACAACCATGGACAGTGGCGACATGCCCGCGCTGCCGTACGTGTGTGCGGCGATCGCATCCACGACGTCATCGTCGATATCCGGGAAGGCCTCCCGGACCTCCTGGGCGCCGACGGCGGAGTGCAGCAGGTACGGCACCGCATCGTCCACGGAGGTGACAGGCAGTCCGCGGTCGGCAGCGGCTTGCAGCAGCTGTGCGTCGTCGGCGTCCTTGCACCAATCGTGCAACAGGCCGGCGATGCGCGCGCTGTCCACGTCCACATCGTACGCCGAGGCTATCTGCCCCGCCGTCTCGGCCACCCGGACCGAGTGCGCGACGCCCTTGGCGCCAAGCCGGTTACCGAGCGCGGCGAGTGCGATGTCCCACTCGGGCAGCATCGCTACACGCTCCCGGGGTACAGGACGTTCTTGGCGATGTAGTTGGCCACCGCTTCGGGCAGCAGGTACCGCACCGGCCGCCGCTCCGCGATGCGCTCGCGGATATCGGTCGACGAGATCGCAAGCGCCGGGACCTCCATGAACTCGACATGCATCCGGCTGGCGTCCTCGGCCGAGAAGCGAGAGAGGTCGTAGCCCGGGCGCGTCGCGGCGATGAACGTGCATACGCCCGCCAGACGGTCGGAGTCCTTCCACGTGAGGATGTCCCACACGGCGTCGGCGCCCGTGATGAAGTAGAGCTCGGTCTGCGGGCCGTAGTGGTCTCGCAGCGCCAGCATCGTGTCCACGGTGTACGTGGCGCCGGGGCGGTCCACCTCCAGGCGGGAAACCTCAAAGTCGGGGTTGCTGGCGGTGGCGATGACCGTCATGAGGTAGCGGTGCTCGGCGGGCGTTACTGTGCGGTGCGTCTTGCGTACCGGAAGACCGGTAGGCATGAACACAACGCGGTCCAGGTTGAACTGGACAAGCGCCTCTTCGGCGGTGACGAGGTGACCGTAGTGGATCGGGTCGAACGTCCCGCCCATGATGCCGATTCTGAGCTTCTTCCTCACTCGCGGATCTGTCCGCTCCCCATCGCAACGAACTTGGTGGTCGTGAGCGCGGCTAAGCCCATGGGCCCGCGCGCGTGCAGCTTCTGCGTGGAGATGCCGATCTCGGCGCCAAGGCCGAACTCGCCGCCATCGGTGAAGCGCGTCGAAGCGTTCACGTACACCGCCGCGGCGTCCACTTCGTTCATGAACCTGAGTGCGGCCTTGTAGTCTTCGGTGATGATCGCCTCGGAGTGCTTGGTGCCGTAGTGGTTGATGTGGCGGATCGCCTCATCAAGTCCCGAGACGACCTTGCACGAGATCTTCATGTCGAGATACTCGGTGCCCCAGTCCTCTTCCGAGGCGGGCTGTATGCGCATGATCGCGCCGAGGCCGCGCGTCTTGTCGTCGGCGTACACGGTCACGCCAGCTTCCTCGAGCGCCTTGAGGATGGGAGGCAGCACCCGCTCGTAGACGGCCTCGTCCACCAGCAGCGACTCGGCGGCATTGCACACGCCAGGCCGCTGGCACTTGGCGTTGATCACGATCCGCTTGGCCATCTGTGCGTCGCCGGCCTCATGGATGTAGATGTGGCAGTTGCCCACACCGGTCTCGATGACCGGTACCTTGGCGTTCTCGACCACGCTCTTGATGAGGCCGGCGCCGCCGCGCGGGATGAGCACGTCGATCATGCCGTGAAGACCCATGAGCTCCTCAGCGGCCTCACGCTCGGTCGACTCGATCGACTGGATGGTTCCCTCGGGCAAGCCCGCGCCGGTCGCGGCGTTGGCAAGGACCTTGGTGAGGGCGATATTGGAGTTTTGCGCCATCGACCCGCCGCGCAGGATGACCGCGTTGCCGGTCTTGACGCACAGTGCGGCGGCGTCCGCCGTCACGTTGGGGCGGGCCTCATAGATCATCGCGACAACGCCCATGGGCACCCGGATCTGCTGTAGCCAGATGCCGTTGGCAAGCCGGGAGCCGGAAAGCACCTCGCCGATGGGGTCCGGCAGCAGCGAGAGGCTCTTGAGAGCCTCGGACATCGACTTGATACGCATCGGATTGAGCTCGAGCCGATCCAGGAGCGGCGCAGCCGTGTTCTTGGCCTTTGCCTCGGCCATGTCCAGCTCGTTGGCGGCGATGATCTCGTCCTGCTTGGCCACCAGCGCATGCGCCATTGCGAGCAGCGCGCGGTTGCGCTGGTCGGTGGAGGTTGCGGCAAGCGTTATCGCTGCTTCGCGTGCCTTCGTAGCAAGTGTAGTCACCTCGGACATGTGCCGATTCCTTCCCCGGCGCCAGCGGGCGCCAATCCTGTACAGGTCGAGCGCCTAGAGTATGACCAGGTGATCCCTGTGAACGACTTCTGCGCCGTCCCATCCAGGCAACGCCGCGGCGATATCGGCCGTCCTTAACCCCTTCACCTTGCGAACGTCCTCGGCGGACAGTCCCGCCAGACCGCGCGCGACAACGTTCCCGTCACGGTCGTTCAGTGCGATCGCGTCTCCGATAACAAAGCTCCCGGTCACGTCGATAACACCGGCCGGGAGCAAGCTACTACCACGCAAGCATAGGGCGACCTTCGCGCCATCGTCAATCGTGACAGAGCCCGCTGGATGACCCGCGTAGGCCAGCCAGAGCTTGCGTCCCTTAAGCGCCGCCTTGCCGCCCGCGAACAGCGTCCCCACCGGCTTGCCGCCCACGGCGTCGACCACGACATCGGGCCTACGGCCGTCGCACACGACCAGAGGGATACCCGCGTCCATCAGCGCTCTTGCGGCATCCACCTTGGTCGCCATGCCGCCGGAGCCCACCGCGGAGCCGGCGCCGCCCGCGGCAGCGAGGACCTCATCGGTGAGTTCGACGACGTGCGGCACCAGGTGCGCGTCGGCGTCCGCACGCGGATCGGCGTCGTAGAGGCCTTCGATGTCGG
>JBASNZ010000038.1:0-24353 GCA_049657775.1 Coriobacteriia bacterium
GTGCGCTGCGTATGGGGGCTACACAAGTCCGGCTCGCCTCGCTCGAAAGCGACGAGGAGATGCCCGCGCATCCGTGGGAGATAGAAGAGGCCCTGGACGAGGGTGTCATCGCCAACTGCTCGCTCGGGCCGGAGGCGGTGCTGGTCAAGGACCACCACGTCTCGGGGATGCGGATGCGTACGTGTCTCTCGGTCTTTGACGAGACCGGGCGCTTCTCGCCCAAGTTCGGCGAGGATCTCACCGATTTTGACGCGGATATAGTCGTGTTCGCGATCGGGCAGGCGGCCAAGCTCGACGGCATCATAGCCGGCACCGAACTGCTGTTGTCGGGCCGCGGTCAGCTGGTGGTGGATGGGACGCACTTCACCGCGTCGGTGCCCGGCGTGTTCGCGTGTGGTGAGGTCGTGACCGGTCCCGGCAGCGCGATCGGGTCTATCGCCACGGGGCACGAAGCGGCCACCTCCATCCACCGCTACCTTCAGGGCGACTCCATCACCGAGTCCAGGACCCCCCGACCCGTTCCGGTGTACCCCAAGTACGCCGCCGCGGATGTGGAGGGCGTGGAGCGCAGCCGCCTGCGCGCCATCATGCCGATGTCCAGGCCTGAGGACCGCGCCACCGACTTCAGGCCGGTGGAGCTGGGGTTCACCCGGCAAGAGGCGATGGCTGAGGCTGCGCGTTGCCTGCGCTGCCAGTCCGAGGTCTGTGTGGGCTGCACCTTCTGTGCGCGCACGTGTCCCGACTACGCCATCCAGGTAGAACGCGTAGATGAACCGGGCGGTCGGTGCCTCACGCGCTACGATCTAGACCTCTCCAAGTGCGCTTTCTGCGGACTGTGCGCCGAGCAGTGCCCCACGAACGCACTCACACACACGGGACAGTACGAACTGTCCTTCTACCACCGGGATCTTGCGATATTCGACAAGGGCGAGATGCTCCGGTCGGGCGAGGGGACTCGCGCGACCGGCCGAGACGGGATCTCCCCTCCCGGTTGCCCTGTGCCGCAGCGAAGGGAGGAGCTGTGACACTCCAGATACTCGCGCTCGTGCTTGCCGGCTTACTCGTGACCGGAGGCGCGCTTGTCGTGGCGTTCACCACCGACGTGATGCGTCTGGTGCTTGGGCTCGGCACGTTCCTGCTCGGCGTGGCAGGTCTGTTCCTGTACTTCGGACTGCCGTTCCTCGCTACCGCGCAGGTGTTCGTGTACGTGGGTGGCGTTCTCGTGCTCGTGGTCTTCGCGGTCATGGTGGTTCACCGCCATCACGGCGAGAAGCCGATCATCGAGGTCAAGCACGATCTTGGCTCGGCAGCGGTGGCATTCGGCGTCTCCACGATGATCGTCACGTCGCTGCGTGGTGTCGTGCCGGACGTGTGGCCGGCGTCGGGAACCGCGGGAACGGGGCTTTCGGCGGAGTTGCTCGGCCCGAAGGTGCTGGCGTTCGAACTCGCAGGAGCGCTGCTGCTTGTGGGGCTTGTCGCCGTGCTCGCGATCCGGGGAGGGGAGGACCAGTCATGAGCGTAGTCGTGCTGTGTGCCGCCATCTTCGGCCTGGGGCTTTACGTGGTCCTGTCGCGCAGAGAGATCGTGGCCGTACTGGCGGGCGTTGAACTCATGCTTGGCGCGGCCAACGTGCAACTCGTGATGCTCGGGACGGCAAGTGGTGCGGCTCCCGCCTCGCTCGAGGCCGTCGGGCTCGTCATCGTCGTCGTCGCAGCGGCAGAAGTCGCCGTCGGCCTGGCGCTGCTGCTTACGCTCTACCGTCGCAGCGGGCGAAGCCGCACCGACGAGCTGAGCGAGGTGAACGGCTGATGCGCGAGTTGATGACTGGACCCGGCGTGATAGTTGCGCTCCCCATCCTGCTGGCGATCATCGCCGCCGCGGCGGGGAGGCGACACATCGGTTTCAACCAGTACCTCGTTATGCTCGGACCGCTGGCTGTGGTGATCGTCGGTCTCCAGCACCTTGCGGACGCCCGGACGGCCGGGGGTTTCGCCCCGCTTACGGGCGCAGCGACATCCTTCGCGTGGCTCGCACAGGGCGGCGCGACCATCACCGCCGGGATCTCGGTCGACAACCTCACGGCTGTGATGCTTGTGGTCGTGGGGGTCGTCGCTCTTATGGTCATGCTGTTCTCGGTCGGGTATATGGCCGAGGACCCCGCCCGAGCTCGCTACTTTGGACTCCTGTCGCTGTTTACGGCGTCCATGACGCTTCTGGTCGTGGCGGACACCCTCCCGCTGCTGTTCGTCGGGTGGGAGCTGGTGGGCGCGTGCTCGTACCTGCTCATCGGCTTCTGGTTCCGAAAGGCGTCGGCCGCCAGGGCCGCCATGAAGGCGTTTCTCACCACGCGCGTGGGCGATGTGGGCATCCTGCTCGCACTCGCGTTGCTGTGGCGAGAGACGGGTACGATGTCCATCCCGGGCGTTATGCAGGCGGTTCCCGGGCTGTCGGCGGGCGTTGTCACAACGGCGGCTCTGTTGGTGTTCTTGGGAGCGGCGGGCAAGTCCGCACAGTTCCCGTTGCACATCTGGCTGCCCGATGCGATGGAAGGCCCTACGCCGGTCTCAGCACTCATCCATGCCGCCACGATGGTCGCATCCGGCGTGTACCTCATCGCGCGCACGTGGCCGCTGTTCGAGGCCTCGCCGCTGGCGCTTCACGTGATCCTGGCGGTCGGCACGTTCACGGCGCTGTTCGCGGCGTCGATCGCCCTTGTGCAGACCGATATCAAGAAGGTGCTTGCGTACTCGACCATCAGCCAGCTCGGGTTCATGTTCGCGGCGCTCGGTGCGGGCGCCTGGGTTGCGGCGATGTTCCACCTGGTCACGCACGCGGCGTTCAAGGGGCTGCTGTTCCTTGCGTCCGGCAGCGTCATCCACGGATCCGGAACCCAGGACCTGCGCAAGATGGGCGGGCTTTCGTCGGCCATGCCGGTAACCACGGTCACCTGGTTCGTGGGCGTTCTTGCGCTTGCGGGGTGGTGGCCGTTCTCGGGCTTCTTCTCAAAAGACGAGATCATCACCGAGGTCATGCACGTCTCGCCCGTTGCGGGATGGGTGCTCCTGTTCGCGGCCTTGATCACCGCCCTCTACGCGTTTCGCGCGACCAAACTGGCGTTCTTCGGCCGGTTCCGCGGTGAGGGCCACCCGCATGAGAGTCCATGGACGATGACGGCACCGCTCGTGGTTCTGGCGATGCTGGCGGCGTCTCTAGGCTTCACCAACAAGGCCTTCGCCATGCTCATGGGCCATGAGCTCCCGGCCATGGACCTGGCCGTCGCCGCACTGAGCCTGATGGCCGCGACCCTTGGCACGGTTGCGGCGTTTTTGCTCTACGTCCGGGGTGCCGAGCGTATTGCGTGGGCCCGGGAGCGCTTCCCACGGACCGTGTCGTTCGTTTTTGACGGCTATCGCGTGGACTCGCTTGTTGAGATCGTCATCATACGGCCCCTCAAGGCGGTAGCCAGCTGGTTCGCCGCTATCGTCGATGCGCGTGTGATCGATGGCGCCGCGGAGGGTGTTGGCAAGGGCGGGATGTGGCTTGGCAAGATCGCCGCGTCCGTTCAGACCGGCGAGACAGACATCTACGTGTCGCTCATGGGCGTCGGGTTCGTGGTGCTCATGGGCATCGCGTTGTGGATAGGGAGGGGGTGAGACCGATGATGGTGTGGACTCTGGTGTTGCTTCCGCTCGTAGGGGCCCTGTTTGCGTGGGGTGTCCGTCCGTGGTCGCGAGCCCCGCGTTGGATCGGGCTTGCCGTCTCCTTGGCAAACGTAGCGGTCGCGGCTGTGGCCATCTCCAAGATGCTGGGCATGTCGGACGGTCGCTACCAGTGGTCGACGAACATGTTCGAGGGTGCGGTATCGCTATCACTCGTGCTGGACGGGCTTGCGGCCCCGCTCATCGCGCTTACAGCGGTGCTGAGCGTGGTTGCGGTACTTGCGTCGTGGAAGATCGAGGAGTCGCCGGCGGCGCACCACGCGCTACTGCTTGCGCTTTCGGCTGCGGTGATGACCGTGTTCCTCGCGGCCGATCTGGTGCTCTTCTACGTCGCGTGGGAAGCGGTGCTCATCCCCATGTTCTTCCTGATCGGCCGATGGGGACACGAGAACCGACGTCACGCCGCCATGAAGTTCTTCCTCTACACGTTCGCGGGATCGACGCTGATGCTCGTGGGACTTCTCATCGCGATCGCCAACACGGGCGCGACGGTCATCGGCACTGACCCCTCTGTGCTGCCGGCAGAACTGCAGCGACTCGTGTTCTGGTTGCTCGCGGCCGGCATGCTGGTCAAGATCCCGGCGTTCCCGCTGCACACTTGGTTGCCCGACGCGCACGTGGAGGCTCCGACCGCCGGGTCGATCATGCTGGCGGGCGTGTTGCTCAAGATGGGCGGGTACGGACTCATGCGGGTGGCGGCTCCTATCGCTCCCGAGGCGTTTCGGGAGGCCGCACCGGTTCTGGCTACCCTCGGGGTGATCGGCATCGTATACGGCGCCCTCGTGGCGCTTGCCCAGACGGACCTCAAGCGGCTCGTGGCGTACTCGTCGATCGCGCACATGGGGTTCGTGCTTCTGGCGATAGCGTCTGGCACGGCGCTCGGCTTTGGCGCCGCCATGCTCGTCATGGTCAGCCACGGTCTTGTTGCTGGGCTGCTGTTCTTGCTCGTGGGGCTGCTCTACGACCGCACGCATACGCGTGATCTCAGCCGTTACGGTGGCCTCGCCGCCACGATGCCGCTGTGGGCAACGGTGTTCACGTTCGCCGCGCTCGCGAGCCTTGGACTTCCGGGCCTGTCGGGATTTCCCGGCGAGTTCCTTGCCGTGATCGAAGGCTTTGGAGCGTTCGGGTGGTGGATGATCGCGGCCGGTGTCGGTGTGTTGCTTGCCGCTACGTACAACCTTGTAGCCGTGCGAGCCATGAATCATGGCGAACCGCGCGGCGAGTGGGACGGAACGCCAGACCTTGGCGTACTCGATGTCGTGACGATCGCCCCGCTTGCGGTTGGTATCGTCGTTCTTGGGGTCGCCCCGGGAATCGTCCTTGGCGTGACCGAGCCCGCGGTCAAAGCGTTGCTCACGGTGCTGGGAGGTGGTTCGTGATGTCGGCCTACGCATTCGACGCGGCCCGTTGGGCCGTGCCGGTCACCGGCATCATATGGCTTCCCGGACTGATCGCGCTCGCGGGGGCCCTCCTTGCCATGTTCGCCGACATGGCCGGCCGGACCCGGCTCGGGCTCAAGGCGGTGGCGCTGGGACTCACGGGTGCCGTTGTGCTCACCTTTGGAAATGCGCTGTATGGTGTGGCCGAGCCGGATAAGGCATTCTCGGTGGTGTTCAAGGTTCTCGTGGGCGGCGGCTCGTTCGCCGGAATGGCGTGCGTGGTGTTTGGTACCGCACTGCTGGCCGTGTCCACAGGACTTCATTCGATAGCGGAACCGCGCCGCGTGCCGGTTGCTGTCCTCATCGCGTTCTCGGCCACCGCGTGCCAGGTGCTTATGGGTGCCGGAGACGTGCTGGTGCTCTTCCTGGCCCTGGAGATGGTCGCTCTGGCTGGCTACGCGCTCGTGTCCTCGGCGGGGACCGACCGGTCCGACGAGGCCGCCATGCGCTACTTCGTGCTGGGAGCGGTCTCGACCGGGCTGTTCGCGTACGGCATCGCCGTGCTCGTGGGCGGCCATGCCGGATTCTCGTTGGCGAGCGACTTGTATTCGGCCGTCGCAGCGGATTCCGGACCGATGGCTATCCTGCCATTCGTACTCATCCTCGCCGCGATGGCGTTCAAAGCCGGTGCGTTCCCGTTCCACGCATGGGCCCCGGACGTGTACGAGACGGCGCCTCCGGGCGCGGTAGCGTTCCTGGCTGCCGGGCCGAAGGCCGCGGTCATCACCGCGCTGGTCATCGTCTACGGACGTTCGTTCTGGGCACAGGAGGCCTTTACCGACGCGCACGTGCTCATCGGGGTCATGGCGGCCGGATCGATCATCTACGGCAATCTGGCTGCACTGCGCCAGCACGATGTGGGACGCATGCTTGGCTACTCGGGCATCGCCCAGGTGGGCTATGCGCTCATCGGCGTGACGGTCGGAGTGCCCAGTGTGACACTGCTGGCGGCCTCGTATGCCATGGCCGTTGCGATCGCCTTTGCGTGCGTGGAGGTGTACAGGCGGATCGATCCCGGGTGGGACGGTACTATCGCGGGGCTCGCCGGTGCAGGGCGTCGATCGCCCTCGGTCGCGTTCGCGATGACCGTGGCGATGCTGTCGCTCACCGGCATTCCGCTCACGGCTGGTTTCGTCGGCAAGTTCTTCGTGTTCTTCAATGCGGTACAGAGCGGGCTGGTGTGGCTGGTCATCATCGGTGGCATCGGGTCGGTCGTATCGTTCGGGTACTACGGCCGGGTGATCCGCGCGCTGTATCTGGACGAGGAGCGCGAGGCGTCGCCCGAGGCGGACGATGCCGAGCCGACGGGTGTGTATACCCGGGCGGTCGAAGTCGACCCGGCAGGGGAGCGGAGACCTCGCGTCTGGCCGGCCGTTGTCACTGCGGTAGTGGTGCTCGCGATCGGCACGCTTCCACTGGCCTACGGCTTCGCTGGACTGATGAGGTTCTTCGGCGTCTAAGGGCGCATGTGCATACTCGTGACGGCATTCACAAAGTACTTGCGCTACCTGAAGCCGTTTGCTAGCATGTTCTCAAGTTGCTTCGGCAACCCCTTACCCCTGAGCCTCAAGGTGCCGGCCTTGAGGCTCCCCCTTTTGTTTGGGGACCACGCATCGGGGTAATCCGTCACACTTGAGCCGACTCGCCGACGAAAGGTCGCCATTTTGGGGTTGTTGGTGTCAAGTCCGGGTTACACACGGCCGATAAACCACTCCAAGATGATGATTTCAGACGAGCAGGTTCAGCGCGTTATCGAATGCCTGCAGACATCAGATGAATACCGGGTGACGAGCCGCACCGACACCGGGCGCGAGCGAAACAGCGACCTCGTGGACCGGGTGGTTCGTGAGGTGTCCAACATGCCCGACGTGCGTGGAGATCGTGTCGAACAGGCGAGGGCCATGATGGCCTTCAACCCGCCTGATCCAGAGTTGGTCGCCGGTAAGCTGATAGGGCGCGTGCTATCCGACTCCCTGCGATAGCCTTACAGGTACTGGACGACCACGAACGGGCGGCCCCTTAGGGGTCGTCCGTTCTGCTAGCATGGGGTGGTTCCTGCTGACGGTATGCACAGGGAGGTAGCGTGACCGCAAAGCCGGCTCGTACGATCCTGACGATCCTGATGGACCTGCTGGTGCTCCTCGCTGTGTGTCTCACTGCGGGGGTCGTGGTGCGGTTCTTCGGCGTTCTTGCCGGAGCGCCTGTCGGTGAACAGTACCTGAGGTTCGTCGCTGTGATAACGATTCCGCTTGGCATGGACTCGATTCCGACGCCGTACGGGGGCGTCTTCGATGTGAATGCGGCCATATCGATCGTGGCCGTCCTCGTCGCCGAATGGGCACTGTCCGTGGCCCGGCGGCGAGCCTGATTGGAGAGGGAGATGGCCTACACGCGCGAGCGGCTCGGGGAGCTTCTGGTCAACGCCGGGCTACTGTCACCTGAGGCTCTTGGGAGAGCTCTGACGGTTCAGGCCAAAGACGGCGGCAAGCTCGGGGAAGTCCTTGTGAGGCAACTGGTGCTTGATGAGGAGCAGATCGCACGCGCGCTCGCCGAGCAGAAGGGCTTCGAGTACGTCAATCTCACCTCGTATGTGATCGATCGCGAAGCCGTCGCGCAGATTCCCGATCGCGTCGCCAGGCGCAGCCTGGTGCTTACCATCGGGTACCAGGACGGCGGCATCGTGCTTGCGATGGCCGATCCGCTCGACATAGAGGCCATCGACGACGTGAAGGTCAGAACCGGGCTGAACGTCATACCCGTGGTCGCTACTCCCACACAGATCAGGTATGCGATCGAGAAGTACATCACCTCGGCGGATGCCTTTCAGGACATCCAGGACATCGAAGAGGCCGTGGAAGATGAGGGACTGCTCGAGTCCAACGAGGACGTCCCGATCGTTCGCCTGGTCAACCAGCTCATCCGGGAGGCGGTCTTAGACGAGGCCAGCGACATCCATATCGAGCCTGCGGACAAGTTCGTACGGATCCGCTACCGGGTGGATGGCGTTCTGCACGAGATGATGCAGTTGCCGCTGCAGGTCAAAGCGGGTCTGATCTCGCGCGTGAAGATAATGGCCGACATGAACATCGCCGAGAGACGGCGTCCACAAGACGGGCGCATCGCGGTCGTGGTCAACGATCGCCCTATCGATTTGCGCGTTGCCACGTTGCCGACGCCAGCGGGAGAGTCGATCGTCATCCGAGTGCTCAACCACAACATGGAGATGCATTCGCTGTCGGATCTGGGAATGGGGCCCGATCACCTGGCCACGATGGAGCGGTTCCTGGCCCGGCCATACGGTTCGATCCTGGTCTCGGGACCCACCGGGTCAGGCAAGTCGACCTCGCTGTATGCGGGGCTTACCCGGATCAACGATCCGTCGCGCAAGATCATCACCATCGAGGATCCG
Source organism: Coriobacteriia bacterium (assembly GCA_049657775.1). Classification (GTDB taxonomy): domain Bacteria; phylum Actinomycetota; class Coriobacteriia; order Anaerosomatales; family Anaerosomataceae; genus JBASNZ01. Next base: position 8,571 of record JBASNZ010000038.1, read on the forward strand.
ATCGAGTACCAGATCGCCGGCGTCACGCAGATGGCGGTCAATCCCGTCATCGGCCTCTCGTTTGCGCGACTGCTCAGAACGGTGCTGCGGTCCGATCCGGATGTGGTCATGGTCGGCGAGATTCGCGACCCCGAGACGGCCGAGATCGCGATACGAGCGGCACTGACCGGTCACCTCGTGCTCTCTTCGATCCACACCAACGATGCCCCGTCCGCGCTGACCCGGCTCGTGGACATGGATGTCGCGCCGTACATCACCTCGTCGGCGCTTATCGGTGTCGTCGCACAGCGCCTTGCGCGGCGGCTGTGCACCAAGTGCCGTAGGCGCGTCCGCGTGACCAAAGAAGTCGCGCTGGCCGCCGGGTTCTCCGAGGAGGAGTACCGCGCGGGTCTTCGCATCTTCGGTCCCAAGGGATGTGGCGAGTGTTCAAACACGGGGTACCGCGGCCGCATCGGGCTCTTCGAGATCATGGAGATGAACGACGACCTCACGCGGCTCTTCTTGCGCGAGGCTCCCTCGGAGCAGCTTAGGGAGGTCGCTCTCGCTTCGGGCATGCGCACGCTCAGGCGGGATGCGCTGGATAAGGTCGCATCGGGTATCACCTCTCTCGAAGAGATCGACCGCGTCATCGCCTAGCTCCGGAAAGGGACGGCACCATGGGTGACCTGCAGGCGCGCGCCCCGCGCGCGATCGTCGTCGTGCTCGACAGCGTGGGAGTAGGTGCGCTTCCCGATGCCGCCACGTACGGTGACGAAGGCTCCAACACCCTGTCCAACACGTCGCACGCCGTGGGTGGCCTGGACATGCCGAACCTCGGGAGCATGGGACTGGGCAACATCACAGACATCCTGGGTGTGCCGCCTCGTGCCACACCCACCGCGTCGTGGGGCCGCAACGCGGAGCGCAGCGCCGGCAAGGATACGACGACCGGTCACTGGGAGATGATGGGTCTGATGCTCACGACGGCGTTTCCCACGTATCCGGACGGCTTTCCCGACGAGGTCATCAACGAGTTCGTAAGGCGCGCGGGTGTACCCGGGATCCTCGGCAACTATGCCGCCAGTGGAACCGTCATCATCCAGCAGCTCGGGGACGAGCACGTGGCCACCGGCAAGCCGATCGTCTATACCTCGGCTGACTCGGTCTTCCAGATCGCAGCCAACGAAAACACGTTCGGACTCGACAGGCTCTACGAAGTCTCGCAGATCGCTCGCGACATGCTTACCGGCGAGCGCTGCGTGGGTCGTGTCATCGCCCGACCATTCGTGGGGCCCGACCCAAGCGGTCACTACGAACGGACGCATCGGCGCCGCGACTTCGCGGTAACGCCGTTCGAGCCCACGGCCCTCGATCTGCTCCAGGAGTCCGGTGTGCCGGTCTTTGGTGTAGGGAAGATCGGCGACATCTTCGCGTGGCAGGGAGTGAGTTCGTCGCCGCACGTCACCGACAACATGGACGGCTTCACGCACCTCGTGGAGGAGGTGCGCCGTCCGGAGCAAGGATTCGTCTTCTGCAACCTGGTGGACTTCGACATGTTATGGGGTCACCGCAACGACGCCGAGGCGTACGCGCGAGGCCTCGAGGCCGTGGACGCTCGCATCCCGGAGCTCCTTGACGCCATGATCGACGGCGACATGCTCATCATCACGGCCGACCACGGCTGCGACCCGACGACGCCATCGAGTGACCACAGCCGTGAGTACACGCCGCTTCTCGTGAAGGTGAAGGGCGTCGACGCGGGCGTGGATCTTGGCGTACGCGCGACGTTTGGCGACATCGGCGAGACCGTGCTCGACTTCTACGGACTGGCAGAACGCTGCGGGCGGGGCGCGTCCTTCCTTCCCGAGGCGCGTGACGCCGGTTGAGTCTCTTGAGGCTGGCCCCGCTGCGGCGTGTCCGCGGCTGACTAGAGCGGGAGGTGTCGCAGGTGAGGTCGATCGTCGAACTCATCGAACACAAGCGTGACGGGCATGCCCACGAGACCGGAGAGATCGCTCATCTCGTGTCGGCGTTCGTCTCGGGTGAGATGCCCGACTATCAGATGGCAGCCTGGTTGATGGCCTCCTTCCTGCGGGGACTCGATGCAGACGAGAGCGTTGAGCTTACCCGGGCAATGGCCGAGTCGGGCAGGATGGTCGATCTCTCCTCGGTTCCAGGCATCAAGGTGGACAAGCACTCCACCGGCGGCGTGGGTGACAAGACCACGCTGGTGCTGGCGCCGCTGGTGGCCTCGTGCGGTGTGCACGTTGCCAAGATGTCGGGACGCGGACTGGGACACACCGGCGGCACGCTCGACAAACTCGAGTCCATCCCGGGCTTCTCGGCCACGCTTGAGCCGGAGCGATTCTTGGCGCAGATACGTGACGTGGGTATGGCGGTCATCGCCCAGAGCGCCGACGTCGATCCCGCCGACAAGAAGATGTATGCACTGCGTGATGTCACGGGTACCGTGCCGTCTATCCCGCTCATCGTCGGTTCGATCATCTCCAAGAAGGTCGCGGGCGGCGCGGATGCGATCGTGCTCGACGTCAAGGTCGGGTCCGGCGCGTTCATGAAGACGGAGGCCGAGGCCCGCGCGCTTGCGGCCGAGCTGACGCGCGTGGGCGCAGCGCTCGGTCGAAGGGTCGTCTGTGTGATGAGCGACATGGACCAGCCGCTCGGTTACGCGGTGGGCAATGCGCTGGAGGTCTGCGAAGCCATACGAACGCTCAAGGGCGAGGGGCCCGCTGACCTCACCGAGCTCTGCGTCGCGCTTGGTGCGAAGATGCTGGTGATGGCCGAGCGGGCGCCGGATGAGAACGCCGGTCGACGCATGCTCGAGGACGCGATATCGAGCGGGCGTGCCCTGCAGACCTTCCGCGCATGGGTGAGGGCCCAGGGCGGCGATCCTCGAATCGTGGAGGACCCGTCGCTGCTGCCGCTTTCGCAGTTCGCGAGCGTTGTGGCCGCGCCCGCCGCTGGCTACATCACGGGGTTCGACGCGGAGGGTGTGGGCCGTGCGGCGATGCTGCTTGGCGCAGGGCGCGAAACGCGTGATGACGTCATCGATCCGGGCGCCGGCGTGCTGCTTGCGGTCAAGGGTGGCGACCGTGTGGAGGCCGGCGATGCGCTCGCGACGCTGTATGCCGCCGACGTGAGCCTTCTCGACGAGGCCGCGCAGCGACTCGGTGACGCCATCCATATCGGCCCCGAGCCGCCGGTTCCGGCGCCGCTCTTCCACGAGGTGTAGCTGGGATGACGCGCCGTACGTCCGTTCAGGCCCCCACAGTGACCCAGGTGGTCGTGGGACACGCCAACCCGGACTTCGACGCGTACGCGGCCATGGTAGCCGCCACGAAGCTCTACCGCGGCGCCAAGGCCGTCTTCCTGGGCTCGCAGAACGCCAATGTCCGGGAGTTCCACAACCTACACCAGGACTTCCTCGACTTCGTGGATCTCAAGATGCTGGATCTTGCGGCCATCGAGCGCATCATCATGGTGGATACGCGCGACGCCGGACGTATCGGCGAGTTGGGTGCCGTCGCGACACGTCCCGGCGTGGACGTGGTGGTGTACGACCACCACCCGCGCGCGGAGGGCGACATGGTGGTTCCCGAGGACCGTTCGATGACGGTCGGCGCGTCCACGTCGATCCTTGTCCACGAGATCCGCGACCGTGGCATCGCGCTCACGCCGCTCGAGGCGAGTGTCCTGCTGCTCGGCATCCACGAGGACACGGGATCCCTTACATACGTCAACACCACGCCCTACGACGCCGAAGCGGTCGCGTTCCTCATGTCCTCGGGCGCGGACCTGGAGGTCGTGAACGAGTTCCTGGCGCGCGCGCTCACCCAAGAGCAGCGCGAGCTGCTGGAGGTGCTCGTGGCGTCGCTCGAGGTATGGGACGTCCGGGGACAGCGGATCGCCGTTGGAACCGCGACCACCACGGAGTACGTCGACTCCGCGAGCGTTCTCACGCACTACATCTGCGAGGACCTGGGCTATCGCGTCGCGATCGCGGTCATCGCCATGCCGGACCGGATCCACGTCGTGGGCCGGAGTCGCCTGGCCGAGGTGGATATCGGAGCGGTTCTCGCGCGTCTGGGTGGCGGAGGCCACCCGCAGGCCGCCTCGGCCGCGATCAAAGGGGCCACGATCGTCGGGGTCGTGTCCCGGCTGCGGGAGTCGCTCGAACTCGAGGTCCCGCCACCGTTGGCGGCCCGGGACATCATGTCGTCGCCTGTTCGTTTTGCCACTCCGGATATGACGATGGGGGAGGCAGGCCAGCTCATGGCCACCTGGGGCCACGGCGGACTGCCTGTCACCGACTCGGGGCGGCTCGTAGGGCTCGTCACCCGCAAGGACGTGGACAAGGCCGCGCGCCACGGGTTGGACCACGCGCCGGTCACGGGGTTCATGGCACGAGACCCGATCACCATCCATCCGGATCTTGACCTCGATGAACTTCGCCGCATGCTCGCCCGGACCGGCATCGGACGCGTTCCTGTTATGGACGGTGAGGAGTTGCTGGGCATCGTCACTCGAAAGGACCTGCTCAGGGCGGAGCACGGCGAGGCGTACATGGATCGAGCGGTTGCCCGGGAGCGCACTGACGCCGCAAGGCGGTTCATGGCATCGTTCGATCACCTGCTGCCGGACGACGTGCGGGACGCGGTGCACAGGATCGGCATGCTGGCGGCCGAGGAGGGCCTGCGCGCACATGTCGTCGGCGGATTCGTCCGGGATCTGCTGCTGGGACGGCCCAACCTGGACATCGATATCGTCATCGAGGGAGACGGCCTGGCCTTCTCAGAGCGTGCCGCGCAGGTTCTTGGCTGGCGCGTGCGCGTTCATCGCAGATTCGGGACCGCGGTACTCATCGCCAGCAAGACGCTGCATGTGGACATCACGAGTGCGCGCACCGAGTACTACACGCGGCCGGGAGCGCTTCCCACGGTGGAGCGGTCGTCGCTTCGCCAGGACCTCTTTAGACGCGACTTCTCCATCAACGCGATGGCCGCAACGATCACGCCCGAGGCATTCGGGACCATCGCGGATCCCTTTGGCGGGCTGGCGGACCTTGAACGCGGTGTCATTCGTTCGCTTCATTCGCTTTCGTTCGTCGAAGACCCGACGAGGGTCCTTCGTGCGGCGCGGTTCGAGGAGCGGTACGGGTTCGCGATCGATGGATCGACCGAGGCGCTGCTGCGCCAGGCGGTCGACATGGAGATGCTCGAGGAGGTCTCGGGCGCGCGCATACGCGAGGAGATGCTCGATATCATCGACGAGGAACGGGTGGGCCCGATACTCCGTCGGCTGGAGGATCTGGGTGCGTTCGCGGCACTCGTCCCCGAAGGTGTCGATCGCGGTCGCGTCATCGACGAGATCGCGCTTACCGATGTGGCGTACTCCACGATCGCCGGCCGTTTCGCGCGGCCTCCACGCCGCAGGGTGTCGCTCGTGGTGGCGTTCGCCGCGACGGCGTCGCGGGTGGCGGCGGAGCGCTGGACGCGCAGGATGCGCTTTGGCCGCGAGTATGCCGCACCGGCGCTCGCTGCGTGCGAACGACGCGAAGCACTGCTCGCGATGCTGCGCGACCGTCGCGGGATGCGCGACAGCCGGCTCTTCTTCGCGCTCGACTCGCTGCCGCACGAGGCGCTCGTGTATCTATGGGCGGTGAGTCCTAAGGGGGCCCGCGAGCGGATCGAGCGCTTCATCGACGTGCTCACCGGTGTGCGGGCGGCCGTCTCGGGAGACGATCTGGTGGCTCTTGGACTTCAGCCGGGACCTGGCTTCTCTGCTATCCTGGCGCAGGCCCTCGCGGACCGGCTCGACGGACGTGCTGTCGGACGCGAGGCCGAGCTCGCCAACCTCAAGCGCCTGGCACGCCGCGGCGCCACCAGCGAAAGGCACGCCTAAACGTGGGCAACATCGACATCGTCAGCGTCATCATCCGCTTCGCCCTGCTCATCCCCGCCATCGTCTTCCACGAGGTCGCGCACGGGTATGCCGCGTTCGCGCTCGGGGACACGACCGCGAAGGACGCCGGCCGCCTGTCGCTCAACCCGCTCAAGCATATCGACCCCTTCGGCACGATCCTGCTGCCGCTGCTGCTGACCGCCATGTTCGGCGCGGGATTCGGCTACGCCAAGCCGGTACCGGTCAACCCGTGGCGGTTCGAGGACCGTCGCAAGGGGATGTTCCTCACCGGCATAGCGGGGCCAGCTTCCAACCTTGCCATGGCCGCAGTGGCGGCGATCGTGGTACGCGTCAGCCTGCTCGTCCCGGGAGAAGTCGCAGGGTGGATCGCGACGGCCGCGTACCTGTTTGCGCTCGTCAACCTGGTGCTTCTCTTCTTCAACCTCATCCCGCTGCCGCCGCTTGATGGCTCGCGTGTGCTGCCGCTGTTCCTCTCGGACAAGGCGATGATCGCGTATCACAAGTGGGAGCGGTACGGGTTCCTTATCCTCTTCGCGGTGCTGTGGTTCGTCCCCGACATCTTCCACGTGGACCCCATCGGGGCGTACTTCAACGTCACGGTCTACCCGCTCCTTGGACTGCTGACCGGCGTCTCGTAAGGTCCGTTCGTCGCGGGCACCCGGCGAACGCTGAGCGGCGTCCGAATGCGTGCGACTACCGCGTACCGGCGTCCGAATGCGTGCGACTACCGCGTACCGGCGCATCCGCGTGCGCTATCATGTTCACGGTCCGCTCCTCCTCGCATCCGAAAGGTGTCGCATGTCCAAGAAGCGCGTGCTTACAGGCTACCGTCCGACCGGCCGTCTCACGCTTGGCCACTGGTTCGGCAACCTCATGAACATGCTTCAGATGCAGGATGAATTCGACGCCTACTACTTCGTCGCCGACTGGCATGCGCTCACCAGCGACTGGCAAGATACGCGCTCGGTGCGCAAGTACACCGAGGAGATGGTGCTGGACTGGATCGCCGCCGGGATCGACCCCGCCAAGGCGACCATCTACCGCCAGTCCGACGTGCCCGAGGTCGCCGAGCTCACGCTGTACCTCTCGATGGCCACGCCCATGTCGTGGCTCGAGCGCGTGCCAAGCTACAAGGAGCAGCGCGAGCAGATCTCGGAGAAGGACCTGTCCAACGTGGGCTTCTTCATGTATCCGCTCATGCAGGCAGCTGATATCGTCATCGTCAAAGGCGACGCCGTGCCGGTGGGCGAGGACCAGGCGCCGCACCTGGAGCTCACACGCGAGATCGTCCGCCGGTTCAACGGAACCTACGGAAAGCTTCTCGTGGAGCCGGCCTCGGTCATTCCCGAGGAGGGAGCCCGCGTTCCGGGCACCGACGGCCGCAAGATGTCCAAGAGCTACGGCAACGCGATCTACCTCTCGGAGACCGAAGAGGAGACCACCAAGAAGGTCATGGGAATGGTCACCGACCCGGCCCGCAAACTCAAGACGGACCCGGGCGACCCCGACGTCTGCCCGCTTCACCAGATCCACAAACTCATCGCTGCCGACCCGGCCGAGATCGCCGAGTGGGACCGCTGCTGTCGGGTTGCCGAGTGCGGCTGCGTGGCGCACAAACGGAAGATGGCCCAGGACCTCAACGGCTACCTGCGTGATTTCCGCACGCGGCGCGCGGAGCTTGCCGGTCATCCCGGGTACGCCTGGGAGGTGCTGGAGGACGGAGCGGCCAAGGTGCGGCCCGCCATCGACGAGCTCATGGGCGCTGTGCGCACCGCGATGCACATCGACGCACCCGCCAGATAGCCATGGCGTACAACGTCCGGACAGACGCGTTCGAGGGGCCGTTCGATCTGCTGCTCACGCTCGTCGCGCGCCAAAAGGTGGACGTCCAGGAGCTGTCGATCGCTGATATCGCCGACCAGTATCTGGCGTACATCGAGGACTTCGAGGAACTCGATTTGGACGTGGCAAGCGACTTCTTGCTGGTTGCGGCCACACTCCTCGAGCTCAAAGCCGCCTCGCTGCTGCCCCACGACACGCCGTACGCCGACGAAGAGTACGAGGATCTCTCACCCGAAGAGGCGCGCGAACTGCTGGTCACCAGGCTCCTCGCGTACAAGCAGTTCAAGAACGTGGCGGGCGAGCTGGCGCAGCGATTCGAGTCCGAGTCGCGGATGCACCCGCGAGCGGCCGGGCTTGAGGAGCCGTTTCTCAAGCTCATGCCTGATTACCTCGAAGGCATCACGCTGCGCGCCCTTTCGGTCATCTGCGCCGATCTTGTCCATAAGCGCGAGGTCTTCTTGCTGCAGGCCGAGCACATCGCCGCTGCGCCCATCTCGCTCGAATTGCACGTCGAGGCCGTCGATCGCACGCTGGCCAAGCGCAAGCGCGCTCTGTTCTCGGAGCTTATCGCGGCCGGAGCGAGCACCGAGGAGATCGTCGTCACGTTCATGGCCATCCTCGAGCTCTACAAGCGTGGTACGGTCATGCTCAAGCAGGACGTCATCTACGGGGACATCGAGATCACCGTGTCGAAGAAGAAGGGACTCTTCTCGTGAGTGAATACCAGGGTCTCCGGGGTCCGCTCGAGGCGCTGCTGTTCGCCGGCGACGAACCGGTGACGGTGGTGCGGCTCGCACGCATCCTCGAGATGCCCGAAAGCGATGTCGCCGCCGCACTTACCGAGCTTGCCGCCGAGTACACCGCCGATGAACGCGGCTTCCAGCTTCGTGAGGTCGCGGGCGGGTGGCGCATGTACACGCACCCGGGGTATCACGATGTGGTGGAGCAGTTCGTGCTGTCGTGGGACACCCGCAGACTCTCGCAGGCTGCGCTCGAGGCGCTTGCTGTCATCGCGTACCACCAGCCCGTGTCGCGGCAGGGCGTCAACGCGGTTCGCGGGGTCAACAGTGAGGCCGTCATCGCATCGCTTATCGAGAAGGGGCTCGTTCGCGAGATGGGACGAGACAAGGACGCCGGTAACGCGATCATGTACGGCACGACGCGGACGTTCCTGGAGAAGTTCGGCCTCAAGGACCTGGCCGATCTGCCGCCGCTTGAGGAGTTCGCACCCGATGTCGAGACCGAGCGAGCCATCCGCGAACGCCTGACCGCTATGGAAGGCCCGCTCTTCAGCGACGAAGACGACGATGACGATGACGACTGCGGATCCGACGACTCCGACGGGTGAGCCCGAGAGGCTCCAGCGATACCTCGCACGCTCCGGAGTCGCGTCCCGGCGTGCTGCCGAGGAGATGATCGCAACCGGTCGCGTACGTGTTAACGGCGACGTCGTGACCGCTATGGGCGTGAAGGTCACCGACGGCGCTGACACCGTGGAGGTTGACGGGCGGATCGTTCGCCCCGTCGAGTCGCACGTGTATTTCGCCCTCAACAAACCTGCCGGCTTCGTGACCACGCTTTCGGACCCCGAAGGTCGCCACACCGTGGCGGAGCTGCTGCCACACGTCGGGCGCCGGCTCTTTACGGTAGGGCGGCTCGACTACGAGACCACCGGTCTGCTCATCCTTACCGACGACGGAGAGTTTGCGCACAGGCTTATGCATCCGCGCTATCACGTTGAGAAGAGCTATCTCGCAACCGTTGACGGAATCCCCGACGAGCGCGATCTGGCGCAGCTTCGCAACGGAGTACAGCTTGATGACGGACTGACCGCGCCCGCCTCCGCCGAGTTGGTGAAGACACACACCGGATCCGCTGTTGTGAGGCTTGTCATCCGGGAGGGACGCAAGCGGCAAGTGCGCCGGATGCTCCGATCTGTGGGCCATCCAGTCTCCGGTCTGCTCAGGGAGCGCTTTGGCCCGATACCGCTTGGCGATCTTGCCTCCGGGGAGACGAGGCCGCTCGACGACGGCGAAGTCGCGGCCCTTCTCGCCGCCACCGCGTCGCCCGGGAGGAAGTAGACATGGCGCTGGTGGTGTTCACTGGTGGCGCTCGCAGCGGCAAGTCGGCGGCCGCCGCGCGGTTGGCGGAGACATGCGGCTGTGACGTGGTCGTGGCGGTGGCCGGCCGTCCCGAAGAGGACCCGGAGATGGCGCGTCGCGTGCAGAAGCACCAGGCCGACCGTCCCGAGCACTGGACGACCCTGGAGATCGCGGGCGTGCACGTTCCCACGTGGCTGGCGCAGGTGCCCCCGGACGCGTGCCTCGTCGTCGACTGCCTGGGCACGCTCTTGGCCGAGCGGATATTCGGCGGAGTCGGGCACGACCCCGGACCGTGGGTCCCCGAGGCGCTCGAACGCCGCGCGGAGGAGGTCGCGGATGCGATCGTAGCAGGCGTCCTCTCCCGGCCGGGCCAGACGATCATCGTGACCAACGAGGTCGGTTCCGGAGTGGTTCCCTCCTCGGCGGCGGGGCGGCTGTTCCGCGACGTCCTGGGGCGTGCGAATGCCCGTCTCGTGCAGGCGTCCGATGCGGCGTATCTGGTGGTGTGCGGCAGTTGTATCGACCTGAAGGCACTTCCACGCGATGTCGCGTGGCCTACCGACTGACAAGGGAGCCTGCGTGACGTACGAGGCGGAGTTGACCGCTACCATCGAACGGATCGTCCCGCTCGACGCGGTATGGACCGAGCGGGCGTGGGCGCGGCTCGACTCGCTCACCAAGCCGCCGCGGAGCCTGGGCGTACTCGAGCGCATCGCTGCGGGCGTTGCGGCCGTGCAGCACACGGACCGCCCGTTGGCGCGTCCGTCCGCGATCGTGCTCATGGCCGGCGATCACGGCGTGGTCGCGCAGGGTGTGTCTCCGTACCCGCAAGAGGTCACCATGCAGATGGTGGCGAACTTCGTCCACGGGGGAGCCGCCATCAACCAGATCGCGCGCACGTCGGGTGCCGAGCTTGTGCTTGTGGACGTGGGCGTGGCGGCCGATACATCCGCTATGGAAGGCGTCATGCAATACAAGGTCGCTTTAGGTACGGCTGACATGACCATGGGTCCCGCGATGACGCGTGAGGAGGCCGCACAGGCGGTGCTTGCCGGCATCAGGGTCGCGTCACGGCTGGCCGCGGAGGGAACGCGGGTGATCGGCACCGGGGAGATGGGGATCGGCAATACCACGGCCGCGAGTGCGATCACCTGCGGGCTTACAGGCGCTGCGCCCGCCGACGTTGTCGGGCGGGGCACGGGGCTTGATGATGAGGGTGTCGCTCGCAAGGTAGCGGTCATCGATCGGGCCCTGGAGAAGAACCACCCGGATGCCGGAGACCCTCTCGGCGTTCTCGCGGCGGTCGGCGGTCTTGAGATCGCGGGGATGGCTGGAGCGGTGCTTGGCGCAGCGGCGCGCGGCGTGTGCGTCGTAGCGGACGGGTTCATCTCGGGTGCCGCCGCACTCGTGGCTACGCGCATGGCGCCCAACGCTTCGGGATACCTGTTCCCGTCACACCTGTCCGCCGAGCCCGGGCACCGGGTGGTCATGGATGCGCTGGGACTGTCGCCGGTTCTCGAGTTCGACATGCGGCTTGGCGAGGGCACGGGTGCCGCTCTCGCTATGGGCATCATGACCGCTGCATGCGAGGTCATGAGCGGAATGGCCACGTTCGGCGAGGCCGGCGTGAGCACGGTGACCGAGTAGTGAGGGCGTTGCGCGACATCTCGGCGGCATTCTCGTGGCTAACGGTCGTTCCGTCCACGTCGTACGACGGCGCGCGTCCCGCCCGCTACTTTCCGCTTGTGGGATGGGCGTTCGGACTCGGTGGCCTCGCTATTGCGCTCGGTGCATCGATCGTGGTCACGGGGTCGATCGGGTCGCTTCTGGTGGGACTGCTGGTCGTGTTCGTGTGGGCGCTCGGCAGCAAGCTGCTGCACTGGGACGGCATGGGCGACACTGTCGATGGTCTCTGGGGCGGTCGAGACGTCGAGAGCAAGCTCGCGATCATGCACGACAGCCGCATGGGATCGTTCGGCGTGGTGGCCATCTCACTTACGCTGCTTGCCCAGGTCATTGCGGTCAGCGCAGTGTATGTCTCGGGGGACTGGTGGGCTATCGCCGCGGCCCCGGTGCTGGGCCGGCTCTCCGCGAGCATCGCGCTTTGGACCATGCATCCCGCTCGGCCTGACGGTTTAGCCGCACATCTCTCGGAACGCGAGTCGCCGATGGGCTGGCTGATCGCCCTGGCCACAGCCGCGGTGGTGTTCATCGCGCACCAGCCGGAGCACATCGTCCTCGCGGGCATCGGCATCGCGTTCGGGTTTCTGGTTCCCAGGATCCTTGCCCGCCCCGTGCGGGGGATCACCGGTGATATCATCGGGGCGTCAGTGGTGATAGTGGAGACGACCGTGCTCATCGGCGCGGCGCTGATCGCGGGGGTATGAGCATGGCCGAGACATCCACCGAGATCGCGATTATCCGTCACCCGGAGACCGTGGCCAACACGGAGGGACGCTTCGTCGGTCATGGGGATTCGGAGATCACCGAGCGGGGACGCCAGCAACTCCTAGCGCTGACGACGGCGATGGACGCGTGGCGACCCACGGCGGTGTTCACCTCTCCGCTTAGGCGCGCGCTCGTGGCCGCGCAGACGATCACCGCGTGCGGCGTACCCATCACGGTCCTGGAGGATCTGCAGGAGATCGACTTCGGCCGCGCCGAGGGACTTACGTGGAATGAGATCACCTCGCTTGGCATGGCCGTGGACTACCTTCCCAACGGCGCGGCAAGCTCCGGAGTACCCGCCTCAGAGTTGGATGGGCCGGGAGACGGCGCGGTCGCTCCGGGCGGTGAGTCATGGGCCAACTTCGAGGCGCGCGTGATCCGTGCCGCGACCACCGTCGAAAGCGCGGGAAGCCGTGTGGCCATCGTCACGCACGGTGGCGTGTTTCGCACGCTCATCGCGCACTGGCTTGGACTGCCGATGGAGGCCTCGTGGCGCTTTGCTGTGGGGAACGGCGCGATCGCGACCGTGCGCGTCTCGGACGGTGCCGGCGTGCTCACGTCGCTTACGGCGGACGCGGTATAGCTCCGCACTGATGGTGGTTGCGCACTTCGCGCCTGTGGGAGACAATCCTCGTCAACCCCGTTGCCCGAGGAGCCCTCTCGTGTCGGTAGACGACATCATCAGGCCGGACCTGGCGCCACTCGTACCGTACGCCCCCGGGCTGCGCGCGAGTCAGGTGCGCGAGCGCTCGGGTCGCGATGTGGTCGTCAAGCTTTCCAGCAACGAGCACCCGGACGGGCCGGTTCCTCTCGCCATCGAGGCGATGAGCGCGGTGCTGCCCAGGCTCAACCGCTACCCCGACGGTGCCGCAACCGCGCTGCGGCGCAAGCTTGCAGACCGCTTTGGGGTCCCGAGCGAGAACGTGACCGTCTCGGCAGGCAGCAACGAACTCCTACGCTTGGTCGCTCAGGTGGTGCTGCGTCCCGGAGACGAGGTCGTCTTCGCGTGGCCGTCGTTCGTCGTCTACCCCACGGTCGCCGCGCTATTCGGCGCGACGGCCGTCAAGGTGCCGCTGGCAAAGGGCGATGTTCACGATCTCCCGGCGATGCTTGCCGCGATCACCGACAAGACACGCATCGTGTTCTTGTGCAATCCGAACAACCCCACGGGGACCATCTACGGGCGCCAGGCGTTCGACGAGTTCATCTCGGCGGTTCCGCCCCATGTGCTTGTCGTGCTCGACGAAGCGTACATCGAGTTCGTCACGTCGCCGGAGTGTCCCAACGGACTCGACTACGTTGACGGCGCGCGCCCGATCGCGGTGCTGCGCACGTTCTCCAAGATCTACTCGCTTGCAGGCGCGCGTGTCGGCTACGGCGTCATGCCCGCCGCACTGGTCGACGCCATCAACAAGGTGCGTGAGCCGTTCAACGTGAGCACGGTGGCCCAGATCGCCGCGTACTACTCGCTGGACGATGAGGCCGAGGTCCGGCGCCGCAGGAAAGAGAATCAGGAACAGAAGGTCTACCTCTATTCGTGCTTCGACCGGCTGAATGCTACGTATGCGCCGTCGGAGACGAACTTCGTGTACGTGCACACCACTCGCCCGGTCGAAGTCTTCCAGGCCCTCCTTGAGGAGGGCGTGATCGTGCGCGATTTCGGGACGAGTCCAGCCCTTAGAGTGGGTATCGGTACTCCTGAGGACACGCAGCGTACGATCCAAGCGTTTGAAGCGGTCGCCGCGCGACTCGGATCACTCTGACGTCGCGGGCGGCCCGGTAGCCGCTAGCGACGCACGCCGAGGCGTGCTTAAGGGGTGAGTCCGATGCTCGTCATCATGCGCGACCACGCGACCGACGCGGAGGTCGACCACGTCGTATCGCTGTTGCACGAGGCCGGGGCCGAGGCGCACCTCTCGCGAGGAGAGGTCAAGAGCATCATCGGCGTCATCGGCGAGCGCGAAGTCATGTACGCGCTCGAACTCGAAGGCCTTCCCGGAGTCGAGCAGGTCATCCGCGTCCTCAAGCCGTACAAGCTCGTTTCGCGTGACTTTCAGCGCGAGGACTCCGTGGTTCGCATCGGCAGCGCCACCATCGGAGGAGGTGCGTTCGCCGTCATCGCCGGACCGTGTTCCATCGAGTCCGAGGATCAGATGCTGGTGACTGCTCGCGCCGTCAAGGCGTCGGGAGCCACGATGCTTCGCGGCGGAGCGTACAAGCCGCGTACGAGCCCGTATGCGTTCCAGGGAATGGGCGAGGACGGCCTGAAGCTCCTGCGTGAGGCTGGCGACGAGGTAGGGCTGCCCGTGGTGACCGAGGTCCTGGACGTGCGTGACGCCGGTAAGGTGGCCGAGTACGCCGACGTCCTGCAGGTCGGTGCGCGAAACATGCAGAACTTCATGATGCTGGAGGAACTGGGCACCATGCGGAAGCCCGTGTTGCTCAAACGTGGGCTGTCCGCAACCATCGAGGAGCTGCTGTCGGCGGCCGAGTACATCCTCAAGGGCGGAAATCGCGAAGTGATGTTGTGCGAGCGAGGGATCCGTACCTTCGAGACGCACACCCGCAACACGCTCGATCTTGCCGCTGTGTCCGCGCTCAAGATGCTCACACATCTGCCGGTGATCTCGGACCCGTCGCACGCCACCGGCCGCCGTGACCTGATCTTGCCGATGTGCCGCGCGTCCATCGCCGCGGGAGCCGACGGGCTCATGGTGGAGGTCCACCCGGATCCCGAGCACGCGCGGTGTGACGGGCCGCAGTCGCTTCGGCTTGAGGACTTCGACGCCCTCATGGACGACCTGGCCCCGCGCGTCGCGCTCGAAGGTCGCACGTTCGGCGGTGAGGCGTAGATGTTCTCCTCGGTCATGGTCATCGGGCTCGGGCTCATCGGCGGTTCGATCGCGTCGGCGGCGCACGCGCTTGACGACGGCCCCATCGTGTACGGGGTGGACACCGATCCTGCCACGCTTGCCTATGCGGTCGAGACGCACGCCGTGGATGCGGCGGCGCAGCCCGGGGAGGCGATATCGTCCGGTTGGCTGGCGGCAGGGGTGGTAGACCTCGTGGTCATCGCCACGCCGGCAAGCGCTGTGGGACAGTGGCTACAGAGGCTCTCCGACGCGGGCTTCAACGGCATCGTCACCGACGTCGCGTCCACCAAGCGCGGCGTCATGTCGGCGGCCCGGAAGCACGCGGGCGACGCGTTCTCGTTCGTTGGCGGTCACCCCATGGCGGGATCGGAGCGGAGCGGCATAACGGCCGCCACGCCCGACCTGTTCCGTGGTGCGTACTACGTACTCACGCCCACCGATGACACCGACGCCGACGCGTTTCGGCAGGTGCACGAGTTCGTCGGCGCTTTGGGCGCCCGGGCGATCACAGTGCCGGCCGAAGCCCACGATGAGGCGGTCGCGCTCATCAGCCACGTCCCCCACGTCACGGCGGCCGCGCTCGTTGCGCTTGCCTCGGA
>JBASNZ010000039.1:0-2676 GCA_049657775.1 Coriobacteriia bacterium
CTACCAGGACAAGGCGCTCGAACGGGTCGCGAAGGGTCTTCGCAAGTACAAGAGTGTCGCGCAGAAGGCGCGAGCGAACGGAGCCCAGGAGAGTGACACGCGCATGATCGTGTCGTCTATCGTGAGCGATGCGCTCGGGTGGGACGCCTTCGACAATCTGACAGGTGAGTTCCGCATCAAGGGCAGCTATGCGGACTTCGTCATCCGTAAGGACGGCAAGCACTTCATCATCATCGAGGTGAAATCCGTCGCGACCGCCCTGAACGACAAGCATCTCTACCAGGCGGTGTCGTACGCGGCTAACCAGGGTGTCGAGTGGGTCATTCTCACAAACGGGGCGGAATGGCGGCTCTACCGCGTTCTGTTCAACAAGCCGGTGGAGCATGAGCTGGTGTTTGAAGTGAGCCTACTCGATGAGGCCATGAAGCCAAAGGAGAAGGCCGAGCTCATGTACCTGCTGACGCCTGATGCGCAGCGGAAGGACGAGTTGGAGACCTTCTACCAGCGTATGAAAGCTCTGGCGGGGGCCAACATCGCGAAGTTGCTGCTCAGCGAATCGGTGCTCACGCGGTTGCGAGCGGAAATCAAGGCAGACTCTGACAATCGCATCGCGCTGGATGAACTCGGTCAGATTCTGGTTGATTGTGTGATCCGACCTGAGGCTCAGGGCGATCCCGTCAACAAGCAGCTCAAGCGCGTACAACGTGCGGCAAAGGCGGCGCCGCGGAAGGCTACTGCGCCCTGTGCGCCTCCGGGCGAAGCTGCTAAGTAGGATTCCGCGGTCCCAACGGCCTACCTAACTCCGGCGTCGAGCAGAAAGCGCGCCCGGGCGCGGTAGACACGGGCAGGGAAGTCCGGCGAGGCGCGCTTCAGCTGATGCCCAAAGACGTTAGCACCATCGGCGTTGCCTCGCGGTACTACTGCGACAGCAGGTAGCCTCGGATAGCCTCATTCGCTGCTGCAACCAATTGTTCAGCGTTGGCGGCTTCGGCCGCATCAATCACACGGGCCAGAGCGGGTAGGACTACCTCACCCCTAACCTGAACTAGATCTGCGGAGACCGGCTCGCCTTCCATGCGCATGGCGATGCTGCCGACGATCGAGGCGACCAGGAAGTAACCAAGGGGTGACGCCGCTTCTTCCGCGGCCTCAAGGGCTGCAGTCTCAATCTTCCACAACGATCTCAGACTGAGCGGCTCTCTAAGCAGTCGCTGCAACTTGCTGGGCACGAATCTCCTCCGCCGAAACGCCCAACTCCTCCGCGGTGAAGACCGGAGTGAACTTGTAGCCCTTGGAGTCGAAGAGTTCTTGTGCCCCCTGTTGACGATCTACAAGAGCTACGACTCTGGCAACCTTGCAGTTCCTCTCGGTCTCAACCGCGTGCACGGCGTCCATGATGGAGCCCCCGCTGGTAGCCACGTCGTCAACAATGACGACACGTGCTCCCTCAGCCAGAGGCCCCTCGATCCGCTTCATGCGGCCGTGCTCCTTGCGCTCTTTGCGCACGATGAATGCGGTTTTCGGACAGCCGAACTCGTGCGACAGGGTCGAAACGGCGGCCGCGATCGGATCTGCGCCCGTGGTCAGGCCACCAATTGCGTCGTACTCCTCGGAAGGAATGCTCTCGAGAAGATAGCGGGCGAGATAGTAGGCCCCGTCTGGCCTCAGCGTCACAAGCTTTCCATCGAAGTAGAAGCTGCTAGTGACTCCAGACGCGAGAACCGTTGGCTCATGCACCAGGGCAGACTGAACCAACGGGCGCAAGAGCTCAAGGTACTTGGACACGCGATACTCCTCAAGGGTCGACAAACATGGGGCAATACTAGCATCCAACTCACGCTCGGTCACGTGCCTCACCAGCCTCCCCGTCAAGCACCTGCTCGATCCTTTCCTGAATCAACATGGCGGCGACCGCGCTCTCCGATCGCTTGTAGTACGGTAGGTCCCGACGCTTGATGAGCCGGGCAATCAAGCCCTTCAAATCGGGTCCATCTGAGTCAGGGTAGACTGTGATCTGTTTTCCCATTGGTGTCCTCGTTATCGCGTTGCATTCAAGGCGCTGCACGGTACTGCACTCTGTTGCGCTGTATTCTATAGCACTGTGCTGTGCCTGACAACACTTTGCGGCACATTGCATTACATTGCATCACGACACCCTAGCCTGATGGCGCCGAGAGTGCTAGCAATGGGATCGAGCAGACAGCCGGCCGCGCCGGCCGCAGCTGATGCCCAAAGACGCGGGACGTACAGTGGATTGTCGCAGCCGAGGGGAGGCGGCACGTGAGCTCGCATGCGGCTAGAAGCAGCGCGCGTTTCGCGAAAGCCTCGGAGCGCTGGACCGCAGATGACGGCGCCGCCATCGCCTCGGAGCTTGGCCTGCCGGCGGGCAGCTCGATTCTCGACGTGGGCGGCGGCACGGGCGTGCTGGCTGGGCATCTTGCGGCCGCGTCAGCCTGCTCTGTCACGGTGCTCGACCGAGATTCGCTCGCTGTCGAGAAGGGCTCGGCGCGCGTCGGCGTTACCTCGGTGCTCGGCGATGCGGGTGCGATGCCTTTTGAGGATGCCACTTTCGACGGCGTGTTCTTCGTTGACGCCTTCCACCACATCGGGGATCAGCAGGCCGCTATCCGCGAGACCGCGCGGGTCCTCAGGCACGGCGGAGTCGTTCTCGTGGCA
>JBASNZ010000040.1:0-1812 GCA_049657775.1 Coriobacteriia bacterium
GCCTGCGAAGCTTTCTCATTGCTGCGCTCTCGGTCGCATGCGGACTGGAGGCGCTGCAGCTCATCGAACGGCTCACCTTCGTGGGCTGGCGCTCAATCGATATCGACGACGTCCTGCTCAACACTGCAGGCGCGGTGGCAGGTTTCGCACTGTGGTCCATGGTCGCGCGTGTGGTGCGGCGTGTGCAGGCAGGAATCGAGGACACGTCTGCTGCCTGAGTTCAAGTTTGAATCGCAACACTTGCGCTGAGCACGCCTACGATTGTGCAGAGCACTCCTCCGGTGTCCTGAAGCTCAGCCGTTTCCTCGGCCTGGTGTTGAGCTTGTGCGCGATCGCGTCCAAGTCGGCTTGATCGAGGTGCGCCATGCTCGTGCGCTTCGGCAGGTACTGGCGAATCAGTCCGTTCGTGTTCTCGTTGGTGCCGCGCTCCCAGGAGTGGTAGGGGGTGGCGAAGTAGAACTCAACGCCCGTGGCATCCTCGACGAGCTTGTGGTTGTGGAACTCCGTGCCGTTGTCAGCGGTGATCGTCTTGAATCTTTCGGGTTGTCTACTGATGATCTCGACGGTGCGCGCGGTAGTGTCGGCGGCACAATGGTGGGCGAGCTTGCCCATCTGCAGGTAGCCCGTCTTGCGCTCCACGATGGTCAGGGCGGAGTGGGTGCCTTGCGAGTCCCCCTTGATGGTGTCGATCTCCCAGTGTCCGATGGTGGCCCGGGTCTCGACCTCGGCCGGTCTCTCGGATATGTGCCGTTTACCAGGCAGTCTTCCTCGGCTGTCACGACTGCGGTACCGCTTGCGGCACTTCTTGTCCGCCTGCCTCATGTGCGACCACAGATCTCCGCCGCACCGCTTGTCGTGCCACACGCGCAGGTAGATCGTCTCGTGGCTGATCGACAGAATGCCGTGGAGCGAAAGCCACCCGGAGATCTGCTCGGGACTCCAGTCGAGCGCGACCAGGTGCTCGACCAAGATCCACTCATCGTCGCTGAAATGCGTGTTGCGTCTCGATCTTCGGCGACGGGCGACTGTGTAGGAGTGGGCGACCTCCGGCGTGTAGTAGCCTGCCTGAGTTCAAGCGCTTCCAGCTGACGCGCCAAGGGGTAAGCTGTGAGAGGAAGTCAGTGGCGCGCAGCTGAAGCGCCAGGCGTTAGATTCATGACCCATGACGCTTGACGTATGACGCTTTGCGTTATACTCTTCGGCCATGATCAAGTCGTTCGCAGACTCCGAGACCGAGAAGGTGTTCAGCCGGCAGTTCTCCAAGAAGCTGCCCGGCGACATCCAAGCCGTCGCGCTGCGCAAGCTGCGAATGCTCAGCAACGCCCACGGCATCAACGACCTTCGGAGTCCTCCCGCCAACCGACTGGAGAAGCTGAGCGCCGACCGTGCAGGCCAGCACAGCATCCGGATCAACGACACGTGGCGCGTCTGCTTCGTGTGGGACGGCGGGGACGCCTACGACGTCGAGATCGTGGACTACCACTAGAAGAGAGGAGGCCAGTCATGACCACCAAGAAGCTCGCACCGGTACACCCGGGAGAGGTCCTGCTCGAGGAGTTCCTCGTTCCGCTCGATCTCAGCCAGAACCGGCTGGCGCTGAACGTCGGGGTCTCGCCGCGGCGTATCAACGAGATCGTCCTCGGCAAGCGCAGGGTGACCGCGGAGACGGCGCTGCGGCTCGCGCGCTACTTCGACACGACGCCGCAGTTCTGGCTCGGTCTGCAGGCGGACTATGACCTGGACGTGGCTTCGGATGAGCTCGGCGGGCGACTGGACCGTGAAGTTCACGGTCACGCAGTTGCGGTGTAGAGT
>JBASNZ010000041.1:0-34587 GCA_049657775.1 Coriobacteriia bacterium
ACCGGCACCTGCGCCGCCACGCATGCCGCCGCCCTGCCCGCCACACGCACCGGCACCTGCACCGCCACATGCGCCACCCTGACCGGCCCACGAGGGCCTGCCTGTCGCGGTGGAGTTGACACGCTCGGAGAGCCTGTCGGCCATCTGGGCGTACGCCGCGTCGGCCTGCGCCTGAGTGAGCGTACCGGCTGCGACACGCTCGTCAAGGATCGCTTTGCGGGCCGCGAGCGCCTTCTCAACGACCGTAGCGGTATCCACGCCCTCGGCCTCCGCGATATCGGAGATCGACTGTCCATCGGCGCGCTTGGCCTGGATGTCCGCAACACTCTGACCGGTCAGACCGGCCAGGACGTCCACGAGACGAGCTCCCGCGCCCTTGATAGCTGCGCCCATCTGCAGACCACATGCCGCCACAGAACTCGTCGGGGTCGATTCGGCGGTTGCCGCGGATGCGATTCCCACGCTGCCAAGGATGATACCGGCGACGAGACCTACGACGATCAGTGCTATAGACTTGCTGTGCTTCATCTGTCCACACCTCCTTTGTTGGCTGGATGCCACGGGGTTCTCATCTGTGAGTCTCGCCCCCGGGTATGAAGGACCTGTGAACGTCACGTACCTCAATCGTGAACGTATGAACGGAGTATGCATGAGCGGCCACCGGTTCAACCCTGCAAAGCTCGACAGACTCAACGACGTGGCGCGCCTTGACGACCTCGTCCCCGACCTCATGTGGAGCGCGTTTGCCGCTCCTGACGCGCGCGTGGTCGTTGAGCCTGGCGCCGGTACCGGCATGTTCGCCCGCGAGTTCGCCGCGCGCATGATGCCGGACGGCACGCTGTACGCCGCCGATATCTCAAGTGACATGATCGCGTGGATGACCGAGCACCTGCAGCTCGGCGGCGGCGCCCAGATCGTCCCGCTCGAGGCCGACGCCACATCGCTGCCACTTGAGAACGCCTCGGCGGACCTGGTGTACATGATCAACCTTCACCACGAGCTCGACGACATCCCTGCGTCGCTTGCCGAGGCGTTCCGCGTGTTGGCTCCCGGAGGTCGGATCGGGATCGTCGATTGGAAGAAGGAACCCACGCCCAAGGGGCCGCCCATGGAGCACCGCGTCGCTGCCGATGATATCGCGGCGCAACTCACCGCCGCGGGCTTTGGTGCGGCAACGGCGCATCCGGTGCTGCGGTACCACAGCGTAGTGACGGCCACCCGGCCGTAAGCCGGGTAGCCGTCATCATCACGCTGTTACTGCGCGACGCACGATCCATCACGCTGTTACTGCGCGACGCACGATCCATCACGAAGGCCAGCGCCCGCGCCGCCGCCGGCACGCATGCCAGCGCCAGTGCCAGCGCCCGCGCCTGAACCTGCACCGGCAGCCGAACCGCCGTTCGCGCTACCCGACCACGCGGGCGCGCCGACCGTCGTGTCGTCCACCCGGTCTGCCAGGCGAGTCGTCATGGTATCGAGCGCGGCAGCGGCCTCGTCGGCCGTCATGTCGCCTGATGCGACCCGGTCGGCCAGTATCTTCTCGCGCAGGGCCACGGCCGCGTCCACGATCGCGTCGCTTGAGACACCGTTCGTCTCGGCGATCGCGGCGATCGACTGCCCCGCCGCCCTGTCAGCCGCGATCCGGGTGACGTCAAGACCGGTGAGATCCGCGAGCACGTCGATCAGACGGGCGCCTGCGCTGCGGACGGCGCCGCCCAGGCCGTAGCCGGTGGACTGCACGGCCTCCGTCGGAGTGGCCGCACTCGCGACACCGACAGCACCAAACACAAGGCTTGCCGCGATGCCAGCGGTAAGAGCAAGACGAGCAACGTTCTTCTTCATTTCCTATGCACCTCCGTTATCGCCGCACACCGTGCGGCACTTCTCTGCATTCCGCGCACCGTTCGTGCGTCTTGACCTGAGTATCGGAGCCGGCAGTGAAGACGGGGTGAAGCGCGTGTGGGCGTCGAGTGGATACCCTGCGGGGTATTGTGAAGACCGGGGACGCGAGAGGACTCCGCACGCCGAGCACTGGACGACGCGCGTGACGCACGCATCGCTCGCGGGTATGTGACTTATCGCAACCCCGAACAAGGAGCCTGCGGATGACACACCTACGCGTTGGACACCCGGCACCCGATCTGGAGCTCGCCTCTCATCTCGGAACGACTGTTTCGCTCGCCTCGCTGCGCGGGCACATCGTCGTTGTCGCGTTCTTCCCGCTGGCGTGGACGCCTGTTTGAACGAGCCAGATCCCGGCGTACGAGTCGCTCAAAGACACGTTTGCCGGGCTTGACACCCGGGTCCTGGGTGTAAGCGTGGACTCCTCGCCCTGCCAGACTGCCTGGGCCGACAGCCTGGGCGGCATCTCGTATCCGCTGCTCTCGGACTTCTGGCCGCATGGCGGAGTGGCCGAGTCGTACGGCGTTCTTCGCGCCGAGGGGTACTCCGAGCGCGCGATCTTCCTCATCGACCCGACCGGATTGATCCGCTACATCGACATCCACGCGATCGACGACGCGCCGGACCCGCAGGTCCTCCTCCACCAGATCGAGCCGCTGGGAACCGCAAGCGGACGGGGTGGCGTCGGGCCGGTGGCGCGCGGTGCCGATGCCCCTGCGCCGCCGGGCGTCGCCCCGGATGCGCTCCTCGTGTACTGCACGCCATGGTGTCCGGACTGCATGCGCGCACGACGGTGGCTGCAGGCGCAGAACATCCCGTACGTCGAGGTCGATGTCTCGGTAGATTCCGCGGCACGCGCACATGCCGCGGCGCTCAACGAGGGGCGCCTTCATACCCCCACGTTCGAGTGTCGCGGGCGAGTGGTCGTGGACTTCACGGACGAGGCGCTCGTCCGTGATCTGCTCGGCTGACGGGGATTCACCGTAACTGCATGTAGGGGTATGCTCGGTATGGAGCGCCGAACCTGAAAGCGCTGTCCAGATGCATAGAATCGGAGGTGCACTGTATGAAGCGCACGCGTACGGTCATCATGGGGGCAGCCGGTCGTGACTTCCATGACTTCCTCGTTCGGTATCGCGACGATGAGAGCACCGATGTGGTCGCGATAACCGCCACACAGATCCCGGGTATCGACGGCCGCACGTTCCCCGCGGACATCGCCGGCCCGCTGTATCCGGCCGGGATTCCGATCGTCGCCGAGTCGGAGCTTGTCACCCTCATCCGCGAGCAGGGCGTGGAGCGCGTCGTGTTCGCGTACAGCGACATCGCGCACGTTGACCTGATGCACAAGGCCTCGCTCGTCATCGCGGAAGGCGCCGAGTTCGTACTGCTCGGTTCCACCCCGACGATGGTCAAATCCACCAAGCCGGTCATCTCCGTCTGCGCGGTTAGAACAGGTGTGGGCAAGAGCGGCATCTCCAAGCGCGTGGTGGCCGCACTTCGCGACCGCGGCATCCGTGCTGTGGACGTGCGGCACCCGATGCCGTACCGCGACCTGCTCGCCATGCGCGTCGAGCGCTACGCCACGATCGAGGACCTGGACGCCCTTGGTGTCACCATCGAGGAGCGCGAAGAGTACGAGCACCTCGTGCGCGACGGCATCGTCGTCTACGCCGGCGTGGACTACACCGCCATCCTGCGCGAAGCCGAGAAGGAAGCCGACGTAGTCATCTGGGATGGCGGCAACAACGACATGCCGTTCTACCTGCCCGACCTGGAGATCGTCGCGCTCGACCCGCACCGGCCCGGCCACGAGCGCCTCTACCACCCTGGTGAGGCCAACCTCCTGCGTGCTGATGTTCTCGTGATCAACAAGGTCAACACCGCGGATCCGGCAGCCGTTTCCCAGCTTCGGGCAGTGGCCGCACAGTTCAACCCGGATGCCCTCGTGATCGAGACCGGCTCCGAGATCACGCTGGCCGACCCCGACGCGGTCCGCGGCAAGCGCGCGCTCGTGATCGAGGACGGCCCCACCGTCACGCACGGCGGCATGCCGTACGGCGCGGGCGCTATCGCCGCGCGCGAGCATGGCGCGACCGAACTGGTCGACCCCAGACCCGCTGCCGTGGGCACGATCGCCGATACCCTCAAGGCGTACTCGCACCTGACCGAGGTGCTTCCCGCCATGGGCTACTCGGCGGGGCAGCTGGCGGACCTTGAGGCCACGGTCAACGCGACCGACTGCGACGTGGTGGTCGTGGCGACGCCGATCGACCTGTCCCGTCTGATCGACATCAAGCACCCCAGCGTCCGCGCCACGTACGCGGTGACAGACGCCACCTCACCCACACTCGACGACATCGTCGCCGACTTCTGTCACAAGCACGGACTGGGCGCGTAGAGGATCGCGATGACGTCATCCGACGACACATCGCTCATCGTCGTCGCCCTGGGTGGGAACGCCATCCTGCGCCGGGGCGACGACGGTAGCATTCAGAAGCAGTACTCACGCTCGGACGAGTCCATGCGCCACATCGCGCACGTGCTCGCGCACGGGCATCGCATGGTGCTCACGCACGGCAACGGCCCCGTCGTGGGTAACATCATCGTGCGCAATGAAGCCGCCCGGAACCAGATCGCGCCGATGCCGTTGTACATCGCGGATGCCGACAGCGAGGGCGGCATCGGGCTGATGTTGCAGATGAGTCTGTACAATCAGCTCAAGCTGCAGGGCCTCTCGCGCGGGATCGTCACCATCGTCACGCAGTGCGTCGTGGACCCCGACGACCCCGCATTCCGCACGCCCACCAAGCCGATCGGTCCCTACTACACCGACGAGCAGGCTGCCGAACTCGAGATCGCTGAAGGCTGGACGTTTGTGAAGGCCAACGGCACGGGAATGCGCCGCGTCGTGGCGTCTCCCCGACCGATCCGCATCGTCGAAGCTGGCACTGTCGCACTCCTCGCGGAGGCCGGAGACGTCGTGATCGCGGCCGGCGGAGGCGGCGTGCCGGTAGTGGAGCATGCGGACGGCACGATCGAGGGCATCGACGCCGTTATCGACAAGGACTGGGCGTCAGCGCTACTCGCGTGCGCGATCGGCGCGGACACCCTGGTCATCCTGATGGAGGCCGATCGGGTGTACGCCGACTTCGGCACACCGCACGAGCGCGGGATCGATCGCCTCACGGCCGACGAAGCCGACGCGCTCCTGGACGCGCTGGAGAGGGGCAGTATCGGCCCTAAGGTGGCGGCATCGGCACACTTTGCCCGCACAACCGGACACGACGCGATCATCTGCGACGCGGAGTCGCTTGCCGAAGCCCTACTCGGACGCGCGGGCACGCGCGTGACGGCGACCTAGGAACCGAACCACGGGTTCTGTGCCCGCGCTCCTGTGGGGCGGCTACTGGCGCTCGGCACCCCAGAAGGCGACTGCCACCATTCCCGGTCCCACGTGGGCACCGATCACGGGGCCGATCTCAAGCATGAGGATCTCGGACGGGGCGAACCGCTCCTGGACCATCCGGCGGATGCGCTCGGCTTCCTCGGGAGCATCCGCGTGACCGATCGCCACGGTGTCTCCGAGCGATGCGTCCCGGCGCTCGGCCATGATGTCCACGAGTGCGGCGATCGACTTCTTGCGTCCACGGATGCTCTTCTTCATGACGAGCTTGCCCTCGCGGTCCAACGTGAGGACCGGCTTGATGTCGAGCATCGTCCCCGCGGCGGCCACCGCGTCCGAGATCCGACCTCCGCGCCTGAGGGACTCCAGGTTCTCCAGCGTGAAGTAGCCGTTCACGCGCTGCTTATCGCGCTCCGCCCACGATACCAACTCGCCGGCAGTGGCGCCCGCGGCGTGCCTTCGGATCGCTTCGTGGACGAGCAGTCCCTCGGCGATAGACGCCGAGAGCGTGTCCACGAGCCGGATGTCGGCCGACGGGTACTCACCGATCACGGCGTCGCGGGCGACATGCGCTCCGTCGAACGTGGCGGAGAGTCCCGAGGAGAAGCCCAGATAGACGAGAGCGCGACCTGCAGCTGCGGCGTCCGAGAATACCTTCACCAGGTCCGGCTGCGGAATCTGTGCGGTCGTGGGTGTCGCTCCATCGCGCATGGCAGCGAAGAACGCGCGATGCGGCAGGGTGCGACCGAAGTCGTCGATGCGGTTCTCATCGCCAAGCGTGAATGGGAAGTGCAGTTCCTCAACATCAAGCGCGTCCACCATCTCGGCGGTAAGATCGGAGCACGAGTCGATCACAAGAACCGGTCGATTGTTCACGCCTGGTCTCCTCCGGTGGGTCGCTTGTTCATGGGCCGGACGGTATGGTACACGAGTGCGGCCGCCCCGGGCCCCACGTGCATACCGATGGCTGGGCCGATCGGCATGATTCTCACCGGGTGACCAACGATCTCCTCGACCATAGCAGCGAGGATGCGGCCTTCATCCTCATTGACGATGTGGTGTACGAGGACGTCGCCGAGACCCTTCTCCTCGATGTCGCGCTTGAACGCGGCGACGATCTCCGTGAGCGCCTTGCGCTTGGTGCGCACCTTGCCGAACACGTCGGTGACGCCATCGACAATGGTGAGGATCGGGCGGATCTGCAGCAACGTACCAAGCAAGGCGGTCGCGTTGCCCATACGGCCGCCGCGTCTGAGGTACTCGAGCGTGTCAGGCACGAAGAGGAACCTCGTGCGAAGCCTCATCTCGCGAGCGGCCTCGGCGGCCTCGGACGCGGTCGCGCCCGCTTCAGTGGCTTCCGCCGCCGCGAGCACGGCAAACCCCTCCTCCATGCAGTTGGAGCGGGAATCCACGATCTCGATGACGGCGTCGGAGTATGTCTCGCGCACGATGTCGCGGGCAAGTAGCGCGGTGGAGTACGTGCCGCTCATCTCTGATGAGATGAACACGCCAACGACCTCGTCGCCAGCGGCCGCGGCAGCGCTGAACACATCCGTGAACGCGGTGACCGGCGGCTGCGACGACATCGGGAATGCCTTGGAGGCCGCAAGCGCTTTGAAGAAGTCCTCGTCAGACACGCCATCAACGTACGTGACGCCGTCGAGTGTGACCGAGAGCGGGACCACCACGATACCGTGCTTGTCGCTGTCCTCGGCGGGCATATTGGCGGTGGTGTCGGTCACGATTCTAACAGCCACTGGCGCTCCTTCCGTCGAGCAACCTCTTATGGTGCCGCTTACCGCCTCTCGTGTCCATTCGGCGCACCGCGAACGCCGCGGGGACCGCGGCACTTGCGGGAGAGGGCCTCTGTTCGGCACACTCGCATGAGCCCACCCGAAGGAGACGCACATGGACCCCGAGATCGCCGATACCGGCGCAAGCATACCCGAGTCGAACAAAGCGCGTCCGTCGCGCAAGCGGTGGGTGCTCCTCGGTATCGGCATCGTGCTCGCGCTCGGTACCTCGTTCGGCGCGATGAAACTGGCCGATCACTCGTGGAACCAGGTGGTGGAGTACGACAGCCCGTTCGTGGCGATGCCGATCGATACCTTCACCGGCGAGCGTCCGCCACTTGAGATGGCGATCCCCGACGCGACGCCGCGCAGGACGGTGATGGTGCTCGTCGACGGGCTGACTGACGGGATGTCCCGCCAGATGGACTCTATCGGGCAGCTGCGGGCAAAGGGCGCCGACGTCCGCCTCACCATCCCGCAGCCGAGCCTCTCTTATCCCACCTGGACGACCGCCTTCACCGGCGCCACTCCTCAGATCAGCGGCGTGACGACCAACTGGTATGAAAAGCGCGTCGAAGTCGAGTCCCTCTTCGATGTCGCGGTAGGTTCCGGTCGCAAGCTCGCCGTCTCAGGTCCCGATGACCTCGACATGCTCTACGGCGTGAGCGAACTCACCACCGCCACGGCGCTGGTGAAGTGGGCCGAAGGCGACTACCTCACCGACGACATCGTGGACAGCGCCATCGACCTTGCCAACAAGAACGACTCGGACTTCATCGTGGCCCTCTTCCCCGATGTCGACGAGGCCGGACACGACGCCGGCTCCGCCTCGGAGGAGTACGCGAGCGTCGCTGCCAAGGTCGACGCGGACCTGGGACGCCTCATCGCCGCGCTCGACGATGGTGAGACGGTCTTCGTGGTACTTCCCGACCACGGTCACATCGCTACGGGCGGCCACGGTGGCTGGGAGGAGCAGGTCATCCACACCTTCGCGGCGTTCGCGGGCCCTGGCGTGAAGCCCGGCACGACCGATGCGCTCCTTGAGGACGTCGCTCCAACGGTTGCGGTCCTCGCCGGGATGCAGGCACCGTCGCACGCCAAGGGACTGGCCATCGATGCCGTTCTGGCGGACCCGAACGGCCGCGCCCAGGACGCGGACTTCGTGCGCTCGGTCGGCTTCACGCTCGGCTATGCACGGGAGATCGTCGGGCAGTCAGCGATCTCGGACCTCGAATCGATCGGCTCGGCCGCTGAACTCAAAGCGATCACGGCGAGCGCCGAGAGCGAGCGCCTGGCCACCGACCGCAAGGACCGCCTGCCCATGGCGCTCGGCCTCGCGGTTATCGCACTCGTGGTGATAGTGGCGATCGGCGCGTCCTCGTGGCGTGCCCTCGTGGCCGCTGGCACCGGAGCGCTCACCTACTTCCTCGTTTACAATGCCTCGTACTTCTTGCTGCACGGCTACCGCTGGTCGCTCTCGGCGTTCAACGAGGAGTCGCAGGTTCAGGCGTTCTTCAACGGCCGGATGATCGAAGCGGTCATCGCCGCGCTCATCGGCTGCTTCGTCGCCGGCGAGATCTACCTCATGCTCCGCCCGGAGCCCAAAGGCACGAGCGAAGGCTTCACGGCCGGCTGGCTCTCGCTCGGAGTGGCGACCACTCTGGTCGTCCAGGCGTTGCTGGCCATCCAGGTCGCGTGGTTCCTGTGGCAGTGGGGCGCCACCACCGTGTGGCGACTCCCCGACCTGCTCTGGGGCTTCAAGTTCGACCTCGACCTCATCCAGGCGACAGCGCTCGCGGGTGCCGCGATCCTGGGACCCGTGGTCACCTACCTGCTCGGGCGTTACCACCCGCGCGTCGCGAAGGCCAGGTAGCCCGCTACAGCACGGGCAGCGGGTCCACAGTCACTGTCGGCTCGACGGTGCCGGTGGGCTCCACGGTACCCGTGGGCTCGACCGTACTGGTCGGCTCTTCCGGAACCTCGCCACCCTCTTCGGGCGCCGTGATACCCAGCCAGCCCATGAACTTGGCCAGCACGCGCACGAGGCCCGGAGGCAGCTGCTTGCGCAGTCCGGCGTCAACGTCGGCCTGCATGCGCTCAAGATTGGACTGGATGCGCGTGAGCGCGTTTGCGATGCCCGCGCGATCCTGATCCTGATCGGGTGTATCCGACGCTTCGTCACTGCTCTCGATCGTACCCTTGGCCTTGGCCTTGGCCCTGCCGTCGCCCTTGACGGCAGCAGACTCGTCGCCGTCCGGCGATTCAACGGTACGAGAGCCCTTGCCGGACGCCTCTGCCGGGGAGTGTGACTTCTCCGAAGCGGCTGGCTTACCTGCGCCACCGTTGGGGTTCCCACCCTTGTTCGCGAATGCCATGGACGGCAACACGAGCGCGAGTAGAAGAGCAAGTAGGGCGACCGTTGCGGTCATGCGTTTCATACTCATCACCTCTGGATCTGGCCAAACACGGTTCTAGCAGGCACATCATTCACACAGTGCGGAGTATCGACACCCCCCTTTGGGCGCTTGACCCGACGATGACGAAAGGTCGTGCCCGAGCGCCAGGTGCGAAGCACCGTGTGTCGACCATCACATGCAACAAGCGTGCCTGTGTCGAGGATCACACCGCGCATCACGGTGCCGTTCGTCGCCGTCACTTCTCGCAAGACGACGAGCGGCTCTCAGGGACAAACGGTCATGTGCCGATGATGAGAGGACGCAGACGCACCCACGAGAGAAGAGCCCGCATTGGTCACCCTCACCAGAAGCCTGCCACTCCTCCAGGAGTACTACGCACAGGCGCCCGAGCTCTTCGCGGCAGTCCTCAACGCCCGGTCACAGTTCGAGGCGAACCTTGCCCTGGACGTGATGCGCGAGACCATGCCGGAACGCGTGCTCGTCGCCTCGGTGAACCTGCGCGAGGTACTCCGAGCGCTGCCCAGGTACCCGCGCACGATGCCGCTCGACGGTCACGCGCTCGCGAAAGTCGCGGGGTTCAGGAAGGACCGGGCGATGTACCGCAGGCGCATCAAGGGCGCGCGCAAGTTCGGACTTGCCATCAGCACGGCAGGCAACTTCATATTCGACCTCTTCGTGGAGGTGGACGGACGTGCACTGCTGTGGGTGCCCCCGGACCCCGCCACCGACGTGATCAACCCCGAACTCGTACCGTACCTGGTGGAGGAGGATAAGCTGATCCGCGCGATCATCGACCTGACAAGCGATATGGGCATGGTGTTCAACCCGCCCTTCTACCTGTCACTCGATGACTGGAACCTGGAACACTGCCAGGAGGCCCTCTCAGACGTCCAATCGCTCTTCTAGCCGCGAGGGACCCGTCTGTCGTCTGCTCCGCTGCGTCTCCCTACTCGCTCCGGTCACCCACGCGCTTGAGCAGCCACGCCATGTTCCGCCCGAGCGTGGCCATGGTGCGCATGCCTTCCTCGTCGCCGGCAACCGCGCCCGACGGCCCTCCGACCCCGATGTTCCAGTACGAGGAGCCGGGCACGATCATCTCGCTGATGAGGAACAGGTGATTGATGCTGTCAAAGGCGTGGATCGCTCCGGCTCGACGCACCGCGATGACACCTGCGCCCACCTTGCGGCGCAGCATCTCCGGCGTGGCTCCCGACACGTAACCCAGCCGGTCGATGAGCGCCTTGGCCTCCGCGGTGATGTCCGAGAAGTACACCGGCGAGCCGATGATGATGCCGTCGGCGGTTCCCGCTGCCTCGATAAGCTCGTTGCCGTAGTCCTTCAGCCCCGAGCACGTGCCGTCCTTGGTCTCACGGCACTTCATGCAGGCGGTGCACCCGTGAATGCGCTTGCCGGCCGTGGAGAAGACCTCGGTCTCGATCCCCTCGGCCTCAAGCTCCTCTAAGACGCGCGCGATGAGCAGCGACGTGTTTCCGTCGGCGCGAGCACTGCAGTTGAAAGCAGCGACCTTCATTCTTGGATTCCCTTCATTCGCCATGTGTCGTGTCCAGAAGCTCCGCGCTGCTGACGATCTTCACACCCGAGGTGTGCATTTCGGCGAGCGCTCGCTCGCCGTCACCCGGGGTGACATCCACGGCCCTGCAGCCATCCGCCACCACCGTGACCCTGAACCCGAGCCCGATCGCGTCGAGCGCACTCGCACGCACACAGTAGTCCGTCGCCAGGCCCATGATCACAAGCTCGAGGACCCCGTGCGCGTGCAGGTACAGGTCCAGACCGGTGCTGCTGCGCCTGTCGTTGTCGAAGAACGCGCTGTAGCTGTCGATCCCGGGGTCGGCGCCCTTGCGGATGACGCGACAGATCGATGCCACGTTGAGCGACGAGTGGAACGACGCGCCCGGCGTGCCCTGGACACAGTGATCGGGCCATAGAACCTGTGAGACACCGCCAAGTTCAACGATGTCGCCCGGGACCTTGTCCGGGTGCGTTGACGCGAAAGAGCCGTGGTCTCGCGGATGCCAGTCCTGCGTGGCCACCACACGTGGGAAGATCGGCGCGAGCGCATTCGCGACCGGCACCGTGGCGTCGCCGTCCGGAACGCCGAGCGCGCCCCCGGGCATGAAGTCGTTCTGCAGATCGACGATCATGAGCGCCTTCACCGCGTCCCCCTTACCTGTCCAGTCCCCGTGCCTGCAGGATAAGCCTGGTCCGAAGGTCGTGGAGTCCACGCTCCACGCCAACCGGATAACCGTACGGGTTGAGAAACCGCTTGACGCTGGCATCGAAGCCCGCAAGCTGCGAGAGTGCGCGGTCCCTGGCGCTGGCGGCGTCAGGCACGTCGTACACTACGTTGCCACCTGCAATGATCGGAACGAGCAGTTCCTCGGCGTCCTCGGTGCAGAACGATTTGCGGCGGGTCGGGTCTTCGGGGTCGACCATCTCGCAACCGGTCGGCGCCTCCAGCTCGTTGTAGATCATGTCGCCGACGAACTCGCCGTCGCGACTGAAGCGGCGCACTGCCTGAAGGCCCGGCATCGTCACCTTCGCCGTCTGCTCGGAGACCTTGATGCGCGGTTCCCACTCGCCTCCAGGGGCGCGCACGGCGGAGAGCTTGTACACGCCGCCCAACGCGGACTGACCGTCAGCGGTGGCCAGGCGCGTCCCCACGCCCCACACATCGATCGCCGCACCCTGGTCCTTGAGGCTCTCGATCAGGTACTCGTCAAGCTCGTTCGAGGCGTAGATCTTCACGTACTGCATGCCGGCGGCATCCAAGAGCTCGCGGGCGCGGCGTGAAAGCCACGCCAGGTCGCCCGAGTCGATCCGGATGCCCACCATACGGTGACCCTTCTGCTCAAGCCGACGTCCCGCTTTGATGGCGTTGCTCACGCCCTGGAGCGTGTCGTACGTGTCCACGAGGAACACGCCATTGTTGGGAAGGGCGTCGGCATACGCAAGAAACGCCTCCAGTTCGGAGTCGAACGCCATGACCCAGCTGTGCGCGTGCGTCCCGCCCACGGGGATGCCGTAGCGCTGACCCGCAAGAACGTTCGACGTGCTGGCGCATCCGCCGATGTACGCCGCCCTGCTGGCCGAGAGTCCGCCGTCGGGTCCCTGCGCGCGGCGCAGCCCGAACTCGATGACCGGGTCCTGCTGTGCCGCCAAGCAGACGCGCGCGGCCTTGGTCGCAACGAGTGTCTGGAAGTTGATGATGTTGAGCAGCGCGGTCTCCACGACCTGGCACTGCACGATAGGCCCCACCACCCGCATGAGCGGCTCCCGCGGGAACACCACGGTCCCCTCGGGCACGGCGTCCACGTCGCACGTGAACCGGAACTCCCCGAGCCACTCCAGGAACTCCCCGGAGAAGAGCGCGTTGCCGTCGTTACCGACGAGGGTGCGCAGGTACGCCGTGTCCGACTC
The DNA here is from genome assembly GCA_049657775.1 of Coriobacteriia bacterium. Lineage (GTDB taxonomy): Bacteria > Actinomycetota > Coriobacteriia > Anaerosomatales > Anaerosomataceae > JBASNZ01. The sequence continues at coordinate 12,960 of JBASNZ010000041.1, forward strand.
GGTGAAGCGCATCGCCCGAAGGTACTCGATAGCCTGCGCGAGCCCGCAGGCTATCGCGTAACCGCCCTCAAAAGGATTGCGGCGGAACGACACGTGAAAACACGCGTCGAGTTCGGCGGTACCCGATCGCCAGTACGCGTACGCCATGGTGAGTTGGTACAGATCGGTCAGCATCGCCGGTGTCGGCGTGCCGGATGGTGGGAGCGACGACATCGCGGTCCTTCCTGCGCGTGTGCTTATCCAGACGGTACCCCAACTCACGCCGCGGCGCATTCGGCGCGCGGCAGCGTGTCACGAAACAGCCCCCGGGAGGAAGTGACTTCTCATGGCGCGGCGCTCGGCCTTCACCGACTGGGACGGCGTGACGAACCCGGTCATCGCGTGCGGCAGCGACGCGGACGCGGTGCACGCGCTCACCGCGTCCGGGCTTGCGGGCGCACTCGACTGCCCGCTGCTGCTGGTGCTGTCGGATGGCGGCTCCTGTCGCTTGACTCGCCCAGATTACCCGAGTAGGCTTCGGGGTATCTCTGACTATGTGAGTAGGTTATTTGGAGGAGGCCTCGTGCGTCTCTCTGCCAGAAGCGAATACGGCATGCTTGCGCTTATAGACCTGGCCGTCGCCTGGGGCGATAGCCCGCTCTCCGTTCGCGAGATCGCGGAGCGCCGCAGAATACCAGCCGCGTTCCTTGAGCAGCTGCTGGCCGCGATGCGGCGCGCGGGCCTGGTGACCGGCGTTCGCGGCGTTCGCGGCGGCTTCGTCTTGTCCCGCGACCCCGCAACGATCACGGCGCTCGAGGTCGTCGAGGCGCTCGAGGGTCCGCTGGCGCCGACCGTCTGCACGCTCACCGACGACTGTGGGCGCACCTCGGCGTGCGCGGCGGCCTCCGTGTGGGGCGACGTGGCGACAAGTATTCGCGACGTGCTTGCCCGGTGGGACCTTGCTACGCTCGCAAAAAGTCAGACCTCGCTAGAGAGTCACCTCGCACAGGTAAAGGAGTAGCAATGGATCGCAACGTGTACCTGGATTACGCGGCAACCACACCCGTCGACCCCCGTGTCGTCGAGGCCATGCTTCCCTACTTCACGGAGCGCTTTGGCAACGCGAACAGCCTATACGCGATCGGCCGAGACGCCGCTCGCTCGCTCGAAGACGCCCGGGAGCGGGTGGCCAAGGGTATCGGGGCCTCCCGTGCCGACGAGGTCATCTTCACGTCGGGCGGCACCGAGTCTGACAACACGGCGCTCATCGGCCTGGCCACCGCTGGCGGCCGAAGCGGCGGGCACATCATCGTGTCGGAGTTCGAGCACCACGCGGTGCTGGAGCCGGCCTGGTGGCTTGGCAAGCATGGCTTCGAGGTCACCGAACTCGCACCCCGGACCGACGGCATCGTGCATCCCGATGACCTTGTCGTCGCGATGCGAGAGGACACCATCCTCGTGTCGATCATGCACGGCAACAACGAGATCGGCACGCTCATGCCGATCGCCGAACTCGCCGCCGTGGCGCACGAGCGAGGCGCGCTGTTCCACACCGACGCCGCTCAGACACTCGGCAAGGTACCGTTTGACGTGACCGCGCTCGGCGTTGATGCGGCGTCCTTCTCGGGACACAAGATCTACGGCCCCAAAGGTACGGGCGTCTTGTACCTCAAGCGCGGCGTACGCATGGCCCCCTACCTTATCGGCGGTGGGCAGGAGTCCAAGCGCCGCAGCGGCACCAGCAACGTTGCCGGCGACATGGGCTTCGCGACCGCGCTCGAGATCATGCTCGCGGAGCAGGCCGACGAGATCCCACGCCTCACCGCACTCCGCGACCGCGCGGTGGCCGGAGTGCTCGAGCGGATCGAGTACGCGCGGCTGAACGCGGCTGATGCCGGGGCAAAGCTGCCGCACATCGCCAACCTGGTGATCCCCGGTGTCGAGGGAGAGGCCATGCTGCTGCACCTGGACGCGGCCGGCATCGGCGTGTCCACCGGCTCGGCGTGTTCGTCTGGTTCGCTCAAGCCCAGCCACGTACTGCTCGCGATCGGCTGCCCGGTCGAACTCGCCCACGGATCGCTCAGGCTCAGCCTGGGCCGCTTCACCACCGAAGACGACATCGATTACTTCGTGGAGCATCTCGTGCCTGTGGTCGAGCGTCTGCGCTCGATGAACCCGCTGTACGACAAGACCATCGCCGCCCTCAAGAGATAGGCGTCTGAATATCCACCGGTGCACGTACGCGCCGCCCGTACCAAGGAGACAACGGATGATTTACAGCGAGAAGGTCATGGAGCACTTCGGCAACCCGCGAAACGTGGGTGTCATTCCCGACGCGGACGGCGTTGGTGAGGTTGGCAACCCCGTGTGCGGCGATGTCATGAAGATCACCATCAAAGTGGACGACGACCGGATCGACGACATCAAGTTCCAGACGCTCGGCTGCGGCGCGGCCATCGCCACGTCATCGATCGTGACCGAGATGGCCAAAGGCATGTCGCTCGACGACGCCGTTGCGATCACCAAAGCGCAGGTCGCCGAGGAACTTGGGGGCCTTCCTCCTGCCAAGATGCACTGCAGCGTGCTTGCCACGGACGGCCTCAAGGTCGCCGTCGACGACTATCTGGTCAAGCACGGCCGCGAGCCGATCGCCGGACCGATCCTGTCGACCGACCCTGATTTCGACCCCCATGAGGACGAGGAGCAGCTGTGAGCCACGCGATCACGTCGGTTACCAAGACGATCGGACACACCCCGCACGTGCGCCTCAACCGCGTTGCGGACGGGCTCGGGGCATCGGTGGTCGTCAAGCTCGAATCGCGTAATCCCGGCGGCTCGGTCAAGGACCGCATCGGCCTGGGAATGGTGCTCGATGCCGAGGAGCGGGGCCTGCTCACCCCGGGTACCTCGGTCATCGTGGAACCCACCTCGGGCAACACGGGGATCGCGCTTGCCATGATCGGCGCAGCCCGTGGCTACAAGGTTGTGCTCGCCATGCCCGAGAGCTTCTCGATCGAGCGCCGCAAGCTGCTGGCCGCGTACGGCGCGGAACTCGTGCTCACGCCGCGCGCTGAAGGCATGGCTGGAGCGGTCGGCACGGCGGAGCGCCTGGTCGAGGGCATGCCCGAGGGCTTCATGCCACGCCAGTTCGACAACCCCACCAACCCCGCGACGCACTACATGACCACCGGCCCCGAGATCGATGCGGCGTTTGACGACCAGACCATCGGCGCCTTCGTTGCGGGCGTCGGCACCGGAGGGACCATAACAGGCACCGGTCGCTACTTCCGCGAGAAGCGACCGGAGACGCTCATCGTAGCCGTCGAGCCGGCTGAGTCCCCCATCATCTCGCAGCGTCTCGCTGGAGAGCCCGAGACGCCGGCGGCGCACGGCATACAGGGCATCGGCGCCAACTTCGTACCGTCGGTACTCGACCTCTCCGTGCTAGACAAGGTGGAGCACGTCACCACCGCCGACGCGATCGCCATGGCCAGGCGCCTCGCCGCCGAGGAAGGCCTGCTCGTGGGCATCTCCACCGGTGCGAACGTGGTCGCCGCGCTCAGGCTTGCGGCGCTGCCCGAGCTGGCCGGCACCGTCATCGTCACGCCGGCGCCGTCAACGGGCGAACGCTACCTCTCCACCCCGCTGTGGGAGGGGTTCGGCGAGTAGGTGCGCACACCCCCGCTCCTCCCTTGCGCGCGGGGACCGGCGTAGGCCCGATGTCACCGGCGGTCAGAGCGGTGGCGGCGCACGCCCGAGCAGACAGGGCACGCACCGATCTGCCAACAGTGCCATGAGGACGCACGGACGGACGGTGGGGACCGTGACCGACGACACCGGCGACCTGTGCCTCAACTGCCACCCGGAGAGCGCACTGCCGTAAGCCCACCGGCGCTGGAATGGCGCCACGGCGCCAAGCGTCATCGGGAATACAACCTCCAGGGAATACAACCTCCGTATACATCCGGCCGAGAATTGCATATCCTGGGAGTTCGGCCCTCCGGAGGTATCGTGGCGCGCCCCACCGACATCAGACGCGTGATCACCGCCCGCTTCCTGTCTCGCGCAGGGAGCGAGGCTGCTTTCTTCGTTGGCGTGTGGGGCAAGGCCGCATTCGACCTCCGGGCCACTCCCGCGCAACTTGCTGTCGTCATGTTCGTCTTGAGCGCGACAGCGATCCTCGGCAGCATCACCGGCGGCGTGCTCGTCGACCGGTACGGCCCGCGCCGGGTACTCATCGGTGCCGAAGTGTTGTTCGTGCCGGCGGCACTCGCCATCGCGCTCGCCAATGACCTCGTCACCCTCACCATACTCGTCGCGATCTGGGGACTTGTCGGCACACCGGTGCAGACTGCGGGAGCATCGCTCGCCCCCTATCTGGCCGAGGACGACACAGACCTGGCGCGCATGAATTCGTGGATCGAAGCCGCCGGTTCAGCGGCGTACGTGACCGGCCCGGCCGTTGGGTCGCTCATCGTGCGTTATGCCAGCGTGAACTGGGTGTTCTACCTCGACGCGATCACCTCACTCGTGGCGGCGGGCATCTTCATGACGGTCGCTCTCAAGGCGCCCAAGCGCTCCTCCGAACGCGGACATCCGTTCGCCGAGTTCAAGGACGGTATCCGTGCGACCTACGGCCGGCGTTCGCTTCGGTTCTACGTGCTGGGAGGTACCGTCACGTGGCTCGGTTTTGGCGCGTTCGGGGCGCTCGAGCCGCTCTTCTACCGTGATGTCGTCCACACGAGCGTTGAGGCGATCGGCTACATGAACTCGCTCTTTGGCGTGGGCATCTTGTTCGGGGCCCTCGCATTGCAGCGCATGCCCCGGAAGGTCATCTCAGCGCGCGGGCTCTCGATCGCTATGGTCCTCACGGGCCTGGGAACGATCGCCTACGTCGGCTCGGCTGACCTGCGTCTCATCGCGGCAGGCTCGCTCGTGTGGGGCGCGGTCATCGGCGTGCTGGAGCCCCTGCTGCGCACGCTGCTTCACCGAGACGCACCGGAGGGTATGGTCGGGCGGATCACCGGCACGGCTCAGGTACACCGTCAGGCCGGCGAGCTCGTACCGCTTGCGTTCGCGCCTGTGCTCGCCGCCGCTTTCGGGGTGCAGGCGACGCTCATCGCTGGCGGGATGCTGGTTGCGGTGATCGCCGCGCTCGGCTTTGTGGAGGCGGCCGCCATCGACCGCAGCGCCAAGATGGTGGCTGCCGACTTCCCCGTTGAGGGCTTCCGCGCCGTGGACGAGCCGATATCGCCCAACCCGTAGGCGCCCGAAGCGCCGGGAGACTGAGTGCCGCGGACGCCGCCTACGGCCGAGGGTCACGAGGGGTAGGCCCGAGTCACGCCACACCGAAGACCCGTGCAGTCCGGCGACGTTACGCGACGCGGCTGGTCACCGCAGATTGCCGGCGAGTGCAGCCACGAAGGCCAACATCATGATCACGATGACGGCGATGTTGAAGCTCATGTCGCGCGCGTAGCGCTGGATGTTCCGGCGCGTGCCGACCACGCTCTCCTCATCGAGCGCGCTGTCGAACACCCAGCTCGCCCGCTCCTGCGTGACCGAGTCCACTACGATCCGGCTCATGTCGGTGACCCAGCGCCCGGTCTTCTCAAGACGCGTCAGCCCCTGCGCGCGGTATGCCGTGAGGGCTGCATGCTGCCTGAGTGCCCGGCGGATGCCCATGGTGGTGTCGATCAGCTCCTTCGGTGCGTGAGCGGGCCGCGGCAGAGCCTCAAGGACGATAAGGTCGAAGCGCTCGACACTCACGATGTGGTTGATCGCCCTGGAGATGTCGCGAAGTACGTTCTTTCCCGCCATCCGGTCCGGTGCGAGTTCGCGCGTTACGTGCTCGATGTCCTCGCGAGTGGTCGCCAGCTGCTCGATGATCCGCTCAAGCGCAACGCCGACAACGTCGGCATGGCCTGCACGGACGACCTCGGAGATGACCACCATGCGCAGGTTGAACAGTCGCTGGGCGATGTACGTGGCGATCTCGCGTACCGCGTCGACCTCGCCTCGCCACATGAGCTCGTCGTTCTCGTGCGCCTCCCTCAGACGCTCGATCTCGCGCTGCACGGCGTATCGCACCTCGGCCTGCCGCTCGCGCTCGAGCAGGACGTACGCATGCTGGATGAGATGCTGCTCGCGAGGTCCCGGCGCGCCCGTCGTGAGAGTCACCATGAACCGGCGCCTGCTGCGCTCCATCCGGAACCACGCCCTGCGGTAGCCGGAGCGGAGCGCCATCAGAGCCTCGGACACGCCCTGCCGACCCGCCTCGTAGCCCTCGTCGATGCCCTTGAACGCGGCGAGCGCGCCCTTGGCGGTCTGACGATACCACCAGTCGATCGATACCCAGTTGGGGAACTTGGCGTGGAACAGTCCGGTCTTGATGCCCACGAAGAATATGGTGAACCCGATCGCGAACGCGACGACCACCGAGGAGATATCGGGCCACCTGAGGAAGTAGACGTCCAGGTACTCCTGGAGGATCGCGGTGTGCAGGCCCCACGTGTGCAAGCCGGGGGCGAACACGCCGTTGATGAGGATCTGCGGGAACCAGCCCAGGATCATGATCGCCGCGGCGAGGAGGCCCATGCCGATGAGCATCCTCGGCGGAGCGTCCTTGACCTCGGGGCCGTACTCGACCTTGGGCTTCCCGAGGAAGACGAAGCCGATGAGCTTGATGAAGGAGCACGCCGTCCCGCCGCACGTGACCACGAAGATCTTCTCGGCGATCGCGAGTGAGGCCAGCCCGTGCAAGTCCATCGCTTCGACGATCGAGTGATGGATGAGGCACTTGCTCACAAAGCCGTTGAACAGCGGGATCCCGGTGATGCCACACGCCGCGATGAGGGTGAACAGGAAGGTCAGCGGCATCTTCTTCCACAGCCCGCCCAGCTTGTACATGTCGAGCGAGCCTGTGCGGAAGAAGACCGCGCCCATCGCGAGGAAGAGGCATGCCTTGAACAGCGCGTGGTTCACGATGTGGAAGAGCCCGCCGGCATACCCCATGGCGCCGTGCGCCGCGAGATACCCCGCCGCTCCGATGCCCGCCAGAATGAAGCCCATCTGGCTCACCGAGTGGTACGCGAGCATGCGCTTGGCGTTGCTCTGCAAGAGGGCCATGCACACGCCCGTGAACATGGTGAAGATGCCGATCCAGAGCACCACCAGTCCCAGCTGCGAGCTGAAATGCCACAGCGTGGATTCGATCTCGGTGCCGACCTCGGGCCGGAAGATGGCCGTCACGGTGCGGAAGATCCCGTACGCACCGGCCTTGATCATCACGCCGGAGAGCAGTGCGCTCGCCGGGGACGGCGCGACCGGGTGGGCGTCGGGGAGCCACACGTGTACGGGCTGCATGCCCGCTTTCACACCGAAGCCCAGCACGAGCAGCCCCGCTGCGGCCCAGCGTAGGGCCTCGGGAGCCTCACCCGCGGGGATCGGCCCGATCGCGCCGGTACCACCAAGCGCGTAGGTGAGTATGATGCCGCCGAACAGCGCGAAACCACCGATCACCGTCATCCAGAAGTATTTGATCGCCGCCTTCTTGGCGTCCGCCGTCTGCGTGTGGATGACGAACAGGAACGCCACCAGGCCGAGCGCCTCGAAGAACAGGTAGAGCGTGACCAGATCGCCCGCCAGCACCACGCCAAGCATGGCCGAGAGCGCCACGAGATTGGTGATGTGGTACCGGTCGTGCCGCTTCTCATGGTGCAGGTAGTCGAGCGAGTACAACGTGGAGGCGAACCAGACGAATGCCGAGAAGATCGCGAAGAACATGGAGAACGAGTCAACGGTAAAGTCGAGGCGCCCGAGCATGAGCGGCACCTCGCATGCTATGCGATGGTGCTCCGCGATGAGCGGGATCAGGGCGACCGTACCAACAAGCGTCAGGCCGCTGACCACCACGACGAAAGCGTTCCTGGCCGCCGCGCTCTTGCGCGCGATGAGCCGCACGAAGACCGCCGCCAGCAGCGGAAGGAACACGATAAGAGCCGGCAGCGGGCTGTAGAAGGACTCCCGGGGGATCTCGATGGCCTCTTCAAGCTCGGCGGTCTGTTCGCCGTGCCCGCCGACGGCTTCGCCTTCTGTAGCCTCGCCTTCACCGGAGACCGCTTCACTCTCGGCCGCGGTCTCCCCCGTGGCGGCTTCCTGCGCAAGCAGGACCCGCGCCTCTTCCCCCGCGAACGCGACCAGCATCACTCATCACCTACTTGAAGAACGTCTCGACCGCGGTCCTGGCTAGCGAGAGCGGCATTCCGGGCAACGCGGCGAGCAGGCCAAGCAACACCGTGAGTCCGGCGGCGATCCACAGGGGCACCAACATCGTGAGCGGCGCCTCCCGCTTGGCATCCGTCTCGGTTTCGAGTGGCACGTCCGCGGCCAGTCGCCGCGGCTCGCGGAAGTACGCCCGATACACGATCGGCAGCAGGTAGATGGCTGCCATGAGCGCGCCGCCGAGGAGGACGATCAGGTACAGGGGTTCGTGCACCTCGAACATCCCCAGACCGAGGTACCACTTGCTCACGAATCCTGAGAGCGGCGGCGTGCCGATCATGCCGAGTGTCGCAAGCGCGAACGCGGCGGTCGTTACCGGCATGCGTTTTGCGATACCGTCCATTTCGCTCACGTTGTGTAGGCCGGCTCGCTTGATGAGCAGACCCGCCGCCAAAAAGAGCGTGCCCTTCATGAAGGCATGATTGGTGATGTGCACGATCGCTCCGATAGCGGCCTGCGGCCCGAGCAGTGAGAGCCCGAGCGTCACGTACCCCATCTGGGAGATGGTCGAGTAGGCGAGCCTGCGCTTGAGATTGTCCTGGTTCACCGCGAGTATCGCGGCAAAGAGCACCGTGAACGCGGCAAGGTAGCTCACCCACCGCATAACGCCCAGTTCACCGAGGAGCGCTACGCCGAAGACGCTGAACATGACGCGCATGATCCCGAAGGTGCCGGCCGCGACCATGACGCCCGACAGCACCGCGGAGAACGGCGCCGGCGCGGCGGGATGCGCGTCCGGGACCCAACCGTGCAGCGGCATGATCGCCGCCTTGACCCCGAACCCCGCCAGGAAGCACCAGAACACGACCAACAAGCGACCCTCGCCCATGCCCATGTTCAGGAGCGGCTCCGCGGACAAGGTCTGATCGCCTGCCAGGAAGAACGTGAACACGATCGCGAGCAGGACCAGGCTGCTGCCGATGAGGATGTAGATGATGTACTTGGTACCAGCCGCCATCGCCTCCGGGGTCTCTTCGTGTACCACGAGCGGGTACGTGAGGATGCTGAAGAGTTCGTAGAAGATGAGGAACGTGAGCAGGTTGCCCGAGTAGGCCACGCCCATCGTCCACGCGAGACAGAGCATGAAGAACGTGTAGTAGCGGCCGAGCCGGTGTTCATCGGCCATGTAGCCCGCCGAGTACACGAGCGCGAGCAGCCACAGAGCGGCCACCGTGAGCCCGAACAGAGCACCCAGGGCATCGACCCGCATGACCATCCAGATGGTGGGTGTGAGTTTGAGGATGTGCGTTTCGTAGATGGTGCCAGACAACACGCCCGGAACGAACGAAAGCGCCGCGGCAAGCGTGGCCGCGCACACCACTCCAAGCCCGATGCTTCGAGTCTTGGGGGAGATCTTGGCAAGGGGAACCACGAGCATCGCACCGACGATCGGCAGAAGGAACACCGCCAGCGTCAGCCATGTGTTGACGATCTCGGTCTCCACGTGGGATCACCCTCTACATCTTGAAGACGAACTGGACTGCGGCACGGGCTAGCGAGAACGGCATTCCCGGCACATCGACGGTGGTGCCGAGCATGATCACGTACGCCGCGCAGACGAGCGTGGGCGCGAGCAGTGTCCACGGAGCCTCGTTCACTCGCAGCTCCACCCCCGGGGGAGACTGGAAGAACGCGAGGTAAACGACGGGCAGCCAATACCCCGCATTGAGGAGCGAACTCACGATCATCACGATGGCGAACCACCACTGGCCTGACTCGAACGCACCGAGCGATAGGTACCATTTGCTGACGAATCCAGCGAACAAAGGTACGCCGATGAACGAGAGGGCTGCGATGGTGAACGCCGTCATCGTGTACGGCATCTGATAGCCGATACCGGCGAGTTCGTGGATCGCCGTCTTGCCCGTCTTGCGTTGGATGGCACCGGCAACGAAGAACATCGTGATCTTTGAGAAGGCCTGGTTGGCGATGTGGACGATCGCTGCCGTCGCTGCCCAGGGTGTGAGCAGCGATGCCCCGAGGATGATGTACGAGAGCTGACTAACGGTCGAGTACGCCAGTCGTCGTTTGAAGTTGTCCTGGAACAGCGCTATGAACGAGCCGGCGATGATCGTGAATGCGGCGAGATACGCCAGCCACTGTGCAAGGTTGGTCTGCTTGAGCAACTCGACTCCGAAGACGTTGTAGATGACACGCAGAATGCCGAACGCACCGGCCTTGACCACCGCGACAGCATGGAGCAACGCGCTCACGGGCGTGGGCGCCACCATCGCGGACGGCAGCCAGCCGTGGAGCGGCATGATCGCCGCCTTGACCCCGAATCCGGCGATGAGACTGACGAAGAGCCACGTGAGCGTGCGGGTTCCGTCGGCGATCGAGAGGATGCCCGGCTTGGAGAGCGTGAGCGTGCCGGCCAACTGGTACGTAAGCACCGTTCCCAGCAGCACGAACGCGCCGCCGGTGAGCGTGTAGATGAGGTACTTCCGGCCGGCCTTCATGGCCTCCGGCGTCTCTTCGTGGATCACGAGCGGATACGTGCAGATCGTGAGGGTCTCGTAGAACAAGAACAGCGTGAGGAGGTTCTCGGCAAACGCGATACCGATCGTGGCAGAGATGCACAGCGCGAAGAACCCGAAGAATCGCACCTGCGCGTGTTCGGTCTTCATGTAGCCGATGGCGTAGATGGTGGTGAACACCCACAACATCGACGAGACGATGGCGAAGAACATACCCAGCGCATCGGCGCGAAACGCCAGACCGATACCGGGCGTGAAGTCGACTAGCCTGAACACGTACACGGTGCCCTTGAGTGCCCCCGGAAGCATGGAGAACACGACGATCAGCTTGATCGATGCGGCACTCAGGCTCCAGAAGTTGCGCCAGAATGCGCGCTTACCCATCGCGAAGACAAGCCCCGAGCACGCGAACGAGATCATCGGTGCGAGCATGGGTCGGATGTCGGTTACTTCCACATCAGCCTCCCAACGGCGCCAGCATGCGGGTGACCGCAGGCTCGATGAAGGAGAGTGGTATGCGTCCGAGAATGCCCATGACCAGACAGAGTGCGGCGAGGATAACGACAGGTCCGAGCATGGATGCCGGTACGTCGCCAGCCCGCACGACTTCGGGGTGCGTGGGCTCCTGGAAGTAGAACGCGTTCACCATCCGGATGTAGTAGATGAAGATGAACAGCGCGCCGAAAACGAGTGCGAACCCGAAGAACGGTCGGCCCGCCTGGAAGGCGCCGAGCGCGATGTACCACTTGCACAGGAATCCCGCAGTGGGCGGAATGCCGACGATGGATATGGCGCCGATGGACATCGCGGCCACGGTGATCGGCATGCCCTTGCCCACGCCTCGTAGATCGGTAAGCGTGCGGTAACCCGTCCGGTGGATGATCGAACCGGCCGCCAGGAAGAGTGTCGCTTTGATGAGCGCGTGGTTGAACACGTGCACGCTCGCGCCGATCACGGAGTACTGGGAGGCCAATCCCAGACCCATGATGATGTAGCCCACATTCGAGATGGTGGAGTACGCCAGCATCATCTTGATGTCCTCCTGGAAGATGGCGAAAAAGGCGCCCATCACGATCGAGATCGCCCCGAGCCACACCAGCACGGTGTTGAGCGCGCGCAGATCCAGAGCGCCCGCGTTGTAGAAGATCTGATACGCCCTGAGCATGCCGAACACGCCCATCTTGACCACGAGCGCCGAGAGGATCGCCGAGACAGGGCTGGGCGCGATCGCGTGAGCGTCGGGCAACCAGGTGTGGAGCGGGAACACCGCCGCCTTCACCATGTAGCCGAGTGTCATCGCCGAGAACGCTACCATCAGCGGGAGCGTGGCAACGCCTTTGGAGAGCTGCACACTGATGTCGGCCATGTTCAGGCTTCCGGTGAGTGCGTAGAGCATGCCGATCGAGAGCAGCACGACGACCGATGACACCGCACCAAGCACGAGGTACTTGAACGCGGCCATCTCGGCAGTCTTCTCACCACTCACGGCAACGAGCGCGTATCCGGAAAGCGACAGGATCTCCATGAACACGTACGTGTTGAACAGGTCGCCGGTGACGCAGAAACCGATCATGCCGGTGAGGTTGAGCATAAGCAGCGTGTAGTAGTACGGGATCCGGCGCGGTGAGATCGCGCGCTCCGCGTACCGCTGGGAGAAGATGATGGCGAGCAGCCCGATGAACGCGATCACGGCCGCGAACGCGCTGAACTCGTCAAACCGGAACTCGATGCCGTACGGCGGTTCCCATCCACCGAACCAGTAGGAGAAGGGACCTTCGTTCGCGACGCGCAGCACGAGCATGAACGCGACCACAAGCGTTGCACCGATGACGCCGATCGCCCAACGCCCTGCGATCTTGCCGTTGCCGCGGGCGATGGCGGGTGTCATCACCGAGCCGACGAGCGGCACGAGCACGACGAGGGCGAGCCAGTGGGGCCAGAGCAGCATCTACTCCATCTCCCTAAGCTCGTCGGCCTCGATCGTGCCGGTCTGCTTGTACACGCGGATGATGAGACTGAGGGCGATGGCCGTGGTACTGACCGCCACCACGATACCCGTGAGGATGAGTGCCTGCGGAATCGGATTGGTGAACGGCGGCGCTGCGTCGGGACCCATGATGGGAGCATCACCACCCTCGACCACGCCAAGCGCGACGATGAAGGAGAACACGGCGGTCTCCATGATGTTGAGCCCCATGAACTTCTTGATGAGGTTGTTCTTGGAGATGACGCAGTAGAGCCCGATGCAGAAGAGCACCACCGCCGCCACATAGTCCAGATTGACCCACAGTGCCGCGATCATCGCTCCTCCTCCATCATCCAGAAGATCGATGAGAGGATCGAGCCGCCGCCTACCCCGATGCCGATCTCGATGACGACCAGCATGGCGGTGCCTATCCAGCCGACATCCTCGCCGTGTGGAAACCCGAGGTAGTAGCCGGTGAGAGCGAGGCCGACCAGCCCAACGCTCACAAACGTGAGCGGCGCGGCTGCCTGCAGCCACGGGCGCAGCTTCTCGGGCAGCATCCGGTGCGCTTTCTCGGTGCCCAGAACGATGGTCGCCGCGATCACAAGCGCCCCGAGGATCGTGCCTCCCTGGAACCCGCCGCCGGGCGAGACGTGACCGAACATGATTACGTAGATGCCGAACATCGCGATGAACGGCGACAGGAGCTTGACGATGAAGAACACGACTGGCGAGATCGGCGTCTGGACGGCCACGCGTCGCTCCTCGCGCTCGCTATCGCGCAGCAGGAGGATCGCCGCGACGGCCGCGAGCGACGTGAAGATGACGGTGACCTCGCCGTTGGTGTCGAAGCCGCGGTAGTTGAGGATGACGTCGGTCACGATGTTCTCGGCGCCACCTTCCTCGGCCCCCTTCTCAAGGTACCGGGGGGAGACGTGCGTGTACGGCGGCGTCGTGGGGCTCGCGTGCGGCGGCAGCGCGGCCATCGCCGCAAGCAGCGGGATCGCCAGCACTACGAGCAGCGCGGCTGTGAGTGCTCTCTTCACTTCTCGCTCCGTGTCGTCCGACCGACCGCCACTAAGAACAACACCGTGGTCACACCCGCGCCGACAGCGGCCTCGGTGAGTGCCACATCGGGCGCACCCCGGTGCTGCCAGACCAGACACATGACCAGGCTGTATGTGGAGAAGATGATGCTCGCCGCCAGAAGGTCCTTGGTCCGGATGACGGCAAGAGCGCAGGCGATGAGCAGCAACAACAAGACGATGTCGAAGATCTGGCTCATCATCGCCCCTCACCTCCCGGGTGCTGTGAACGCGTCCAGGGCTTCAGCCCCGTACGGTACGCGGCGCGCGCGAGCGCGTTGCCAACGGTCGGACTTGAGAGGAGAACCATGCCCGCGATCGCCAGTATCTTGAGGCTGTCGATCTCAAAGCCGTGAAGGACGGCAAGCGAGAGGAGTACCGAACCGGCTCCCACCGTGTCGCACTTGGTCGCGGCGTGGGTTCTGGAGTAGAAGTCCGGCAGCCGCAGGATGCCGATGGTGCCGATCAAGAAGAAGAACGCACCGGTGCACGCCAGCACGATCGAGATGGCCCGCGCGATGACCGGCGGCTCGGTCATGACCAATCACCGCTTAGCTGGCCGGTCTCGATGAATCGGGCAGCCGCGATGGTCACCACGAAGTTGAGGAGCGCGTAGACGAACGCGATATCGAGGTACATCGTCCGGCCGAACACGAAGGCGAGCAGGACGAGCACGACGAGCGTCTTGGTGCCCATGATGTTGACCGCAAGGATCCGGTCGGCAATCGTCGGCCCACGATACGCGCGATACAGGCACAGGAATGCGTTGACCAGTAGGAAGATCGCTATCCCCCAGAAGAACGCGTCCATGACTCCTACTCCTCGAACACCCGCTTGATCCTACCTTCGAACTCCCCGTTCGAAATGCTCTCCGAGAACTCCTCGTTGAGGCAGTGCACCACGTACATGTCACCGTCCAGGTCCACCGTGAGCGTCCCGGGCGTGAGGGTGATCGAGTTTGCCAACGCGACTCTGGAGACCTGTCGGCTGAAGCGTGTCCGGTGTGTGATCACCACCGGGTCGATCGGCATCCGTGGATCGAGCACCTTCCCGGCAACGCCCACGGCCGCGAGGACGATCTCCTTGATCAAGTAGACGACATACGCAAGGAACCTGAGCGCCTGGCGCCATGTGAGCACCGGAGCGTCGCCGTCGTTCCAGAGTCTGGTGACGGCCCACCACGCCAGGAGCAGCGACAGCGTGAGACCGAACACGAGGTCGAACGGCTTCACGGAGCCCGTCAGGAGCATCCAGAACGCCATGAGCAGGGTCGCCGACTGCGCGAACTTCACGGCAGAGTCGCCTCGGCTCGCACACTCGCGCCCCCCTCGACCACGCCGGGCGTGTTCGATCGTGACGCCCGCGCATCTGCAAGGCGATCTGCGAGCAGCTGGAGCAGCTTGGACCGGTCGTTGGCCTCAGTCGGATACGCCGCGGTCGCAACTACCACGCCCACCGATGTGACGGGCTCCAGCGCATCACCCTCGAACTGTGCGGAGTCAACGCTGGCCTTGATCCGCGCGGCGGCGGTTTGAGATCGATCCTCGTCCGCAAACGGGAGGATGACGGCGAACTCCTCGGGCCCGAAGCGCGCCACGATGTCGGTGTCGCGCACGCACACGTTGATGATCGACGCCATATGCTCAAGCAGCAGTTCGCTCTTGTAGTGGCCAAACGTGGTCTTGAACGTCTCGAAGTCGTTGACCCCGACGAGTACGACACCCATCCCCACGCCGTAGCGATCGCAGCGTCTGACCTCCTCCGCGAGCCTGTTCCCGAAGTACACGGGCGTGAACGAACCAGTGGTCTCGTCTCGGATCGACACCCGCTCGAGTTCGTGTTCGTGCAGAGCATGACGGCGCGCCTGCGCCCCTACGATGATGCCACACAGGACCGCGGCGGCGAGGCCGATGCCGATCCGCCCGACTGATTCAAGGGTTGGCTGCGGCGCCGTCAGGACCACGAGCAGCAGCACGACCGCGCTGGAGAGCACCGCGCCCGCGATGTGGTACGCAAGCGCCGCCACCAGGATCGGCACGAGATACAGCGGCCAGAACGCGATGAGGTCTCCGGTGAGCCCTACGAGCAGAGCGGCAAAACCGGCCGATGCGCCGATCGCGAGCAGGCTCGTGAGGTGGAATTCGGCGGACCTGGATGTGCCCTGACCGACCGGCGAGTCATCTACCCCGGGCATGGGCGAAACGCCTCCTCGGACTACGCATCAATGTCGCGAGAACCCCGACCTGATACCGTGTCGCACCCCGCAGTACGCGGCACGGAGGCACCGTATTCGTCAACCGAAATCGTGAGAGATTCACGATGTCTACGGTAACTATGCCACGTCATGTGACACAAATCACACGAAACTAGAAGAATGAGGAAGCCTGAGTTTCGGTTAGCGAACCATAGCGCATAGCGCAAACGCGAGCGGTTTCGCTGCATGCATAGAGAATGCCGTTCACACCCTTAGGCAGGCATATCCAGGAACGCGGAAACCACCGACGATCGGGCGCGTCAAACCCCGGTTCACTCCCCGTGTGTGTACAGCATCCACAGGGCTTGCGTGCCCAGTTCGGCTCCGCCTTCGGCCGCAAGACGCTCGTAGAGCTGCTTCGCGAGCGCCAGGCCGGGCAGATCCAGACCGTTGGCGGTCGCCTCGTCCAGAGCGATCCTGAGGTCCTTGATGAAGTGCTTCACAAAGAAGCCGGGGCCCAGGTCGCCGCCCAGGATGCGCGGCCCCAGATTGCTCATCGACCACGAACCCGCGCTGCCTGCGGAGATGGCCGAATGCACCAGAGCGGGGTCGAGCCCGACGCCTCTTGCATACGCAAGCGCCTCTACAACGCCGAGCATGGTGCCCGCGATCGCGATCTGGTTGGCCATCTTGGTGTGCTGTCCGGCTCCCGGGCCGCCCATGCGGGTGACCGTGGGACCCATCAGATGGAAGACCGGGAGCACCCTGTCGAACGCGTGGCCGTCGCCACCGACCATGATGGTGAGCCGCGCGTCACGCGCGCCGATGTCTCCACCGGAGACGGGCGCATCAAGCGAAAACACTCCCCTGGCCTCCGCCGCTTCCGCGATGCGAACGGCGAGCGACGGCGTGGATGTGGTCATGTCGATGATGATCGAGCCGGGACGTGCGCGCTCCACGATACCGCCGGGGCCGAGGTAGACCTCTTCGACATCACGCGGGTACCCGACGATGGTGATGGTGACGTCCGCTCGCGCGGCGGCGTCGCCTGCGCTCTTGGCCCAGCTGGCGCCCCTGTCGATCAACGCTGAGGCCTTGGCCGGCGTGCGCGTGTACACGACCAGCGGATAGCCGGCATCCAGGAGATGCCCGGCCATGGAGTGACCCATGACCCCGAGCCCGATGAACGCGATGGTGGGATACCCGGCCATCAGCACGAACCCGCGAACGGAGCGTCCTGCTCGCCAAGCGTAGGGTCGATCGCCCAGTCCGGCGCACCTGCGAGGCACGCGGGACACGGATGCGTCGCGAGCATGTCGACCGCCAGGAGTGGGAATCCTCCGCTGCCGGTGACGGGCGGAACGAGGTGCGCATGCCAGTGACCGCACGCATGTTCGATCTGCATCACGCGCGCGCTTGAGAAGTCGATGTTGGTGTCGTCTTGCATCCTATGTGGTCCTTTCGCGGCCGGGGAACCGGCCCCTGTAATCGTACGGGGAATCTCCCCGTGAATCTACCCGGGGCAACCGACTATGACGGGTCCGGGTACCGGTAGCTCCGAGGGTCACGCCTGGACGGGTTCCCGGACTCCTTGCAGCACGATCCGTGCCGCGATGATGAAGATCGCGAGTGCCCCAAGGGCGGCCGTCCGGCCAAGACCGAGACCGTCCGCGACGAGCGCCCACGCGATCGGGCCAAGGACCGTGGCGAAGCGGCCGACCGCGGCGTACAGACCGAAGAACTCGCCAATCTTATCGGGCGGACTGAGGCGCGTCATGTACACACGATCGGCCGCCCACACGGCGCCGAGACCCCCGCCACCCGCGACGCCGACCAACCACCCCAGCTGATGCACGTCGAGCACCTTGGCGCAGATGGCGGAAGTCACAGCCAGGAGCAGCGCGTAGACCGCGACATGCAGGACCTTGCGCGGCCCGAGCGAGTCGACGAGACGACCGGCCAGGAGTGCGCCAAGCCCCGCCGCTACGATTCCCACGAGCGCAAGGGCGTTGGTCTCACCATCGGTGAACCCCAGCTCGAACTTGGCGAAGATCGCGTTGAACAGAAACACCGTGTTGATCGCGTCGGTGTAAAGAAAACGCCCGATGAGGAACCTGACCACACCGGGGTACTTGGCGGCCTCACGCCATGCCTCGACGACGAGGCGCGGCGACTGGAGGATACCGGGCGGGCGTCCGGGCCGCCGCACGCGCGGCCGCTCGCGCACCCAGATGAACGCGGGGAACGCGAAGACAAGGAATGCGACAGCGAGCGAACGGAACACCCACGCGTAGCCGAAGCGAGGCAGCAGGTACGCGCCCAGACCGAGCGCGATCGCCGAACCAGCGTAGCCCGTGGCGACGCCGATTCCCGAGATGCGGCCGCGGTTCTCCTCGGTGCTGACATCGGGGAGCATGGCGTCGTACACGACAGCGCCGACATTGAAGCCCACCGTGCCGATCGCGTAGAGCACAAGCGACGGCCAGATACCGCCGGTCGCCAGTAGGGCCGTTGCGGCGACGCAGGTGAGCGTTGCGCCGATGAGATACGGTCGGCGGGTCCCGATGTGGTCCGTGAGCGCGCCGATCCACGGGCCGGTCACGATCACGATCAGCATCGCGACAGCCGTGGTGGCACCGATCCACCAGTCGGAGCCGTGGTTCGCCTCGATGACCCAGGGGCCGAAGTACCGGCTGCCGACGCCGAGCGCGAAGGTCGTGTTCGCGAGATCGTACAGCACCCATGAGGTCACGCTTGCGCGCGTGGGTCGCCAGCTGGCCGCGTTCGTCGTCATGCGTTCCTATCGGCTCGGGGTGGTTGTGCGCAGTGTACTATCCGCCGCCACCGAAACGAAGGAAGCCGACCCCGACGGATCGGCTCACCTGAGTCTGGACAAAGAGGTGTCCCGAGAAACCTCGCCTGGCGAGACCCGGTACTCCGCAGCTTCCCATTTCACGCCTTTGGGGCCTGATCACATCCAGCCAGCTTACGCGAAGCCTTCCGCTTTCACACCCCGCCGACAGCTACTGGTACACTGCCTTTCGCGGTTCGCCCGGTCCGACCTCTCGGGACAAGAACGACGATACAGGTGCCGGAAGTCGAGCGCAAGAGGGTTCTTGAGAATTGTCCGATTATGCGACCACCGGACTGTATTTCCGGTTGTTCGGTTGCTAGAGACAGTTGAACGGTAGGTTTCGATATCGAAACGGCGACATACCACGGTGCCGGGTGTTCGCGGAGTTCGAAGACCGCCTGGACGCCCGTTTCCGGGTACCACCGGCTCGCTGCGAGTGGTCGGTGACACGGGCTGGAAGCGCCGCGAAGGCGGACTCAGTGCGAGCAGCCGGATGCGGCGCGGGCACACCATGGCGCGGCCTAGAGCGAGCGATCGATGATGAGAGCCAGCAGCGCAGCAGGCAGCGCGCCCTCAAGCACGAGCGCGTTGTTGAACGACCCGATCCCCGCGATGATCGGGACCCCTAGACCTCCCGCTCCAACGATCGCTCCCAGGGTGGCCGCGCTCACGTTGATGATGAGCATGTTCTTGACGCCGCCTGCGATCACGGGCATCGCGAGCGGAAGCTCTACCTGCGCAAAGCGCTGCCGACGGCTGAGGCCCATCCCCCGCGCCGCATCCACCACATCGGGTGGGACGCTGGAGACACCCGCGACGATGTTGAGCATGACCGGCAGAATGCTGTAGATCACAAGCGCCAGGACCACAGGCTCCCATCCATAGCCGATCGCCGGCACTACGAGCGCGATCACGGCTACCGACGGGAACGTCTGTCCGAAGTTGGCGACGTTGACCACCACGTCTTTGAACCGACGCCCCGCAGGCGTGAGCAACCCGAGTCCGAGAACCCCGCCCACAACGAGCGCAACGATACTTGCAAGCGCGGTGATACCGATGTGGTCCACGAACATCTGCAGTAGCGTTTGCCGCTCGTAGATGACGACCGACTCGCGAGGGAACACCGCCGCCAGGACGCGGCCCAGGCCCGCCTGGTCGAAGAGCATCCAGGCGAGGGCGGCGGTGAACACCGCCACGGACTTCCAATTCCGCCGGATGCCAATACCATCATTCACGCGTGCGCTCCATCGACACTCTCGACCTGCTCGCGCATGGACTGCACGAGCGCACCGAACGCGAGACCGCCGACGTGGCCGAAGAATTCGCCTACGAACGGGTCGGCGGGCTCGTCCCAAAGCTCTCGCGGTGTTGCGAACTGCACGATCTTCCCCGCGCGCATAAGGGCGATGCGGTCACCCAGGAGCGCTGCCTCGGCCACATCGTGAGTGACGAAGACGACGGTCTTGCCAAGGGTACGCTGCAGTCGCCGGAACTCGACCTGCAGGCGTTCGCGGGTGAGCGGGTCGAGCGCGCCAAAGGGCTCGTCCATGAGCAGGACCGGCGGGTCGGCCGCGAGTGCACGGGCAACGCCGACGCGTTGGGCCTCGCCACCGGAGAGCTGGCGCGGCCGCTTCTGGGCGTACATGGCCGGGTCGAGCCCGACCATCTCGAGCAGCTTGGTCACGCGAGCGGCGACCCGCTCGGCGTCCCAGCCGAGAAGGCGCGGCACGACCGAGATGTTGCGCGCCACCGTCATGTGCGGGAACAGCCCGACGCTCTGGATGCCGTAGCCGATGTGCCGCCGCAGCTCGTCGGGATGCTGCTCCCGGATGTCGGTGCCCGCGATCTTGATGACGCCGCCATCGATCTCGACCATGCGGTTGATGGAGCGCAACGTCGTGGTCTTGCCACAGCCGCTCGGGCCGAGGAGGACGGCGAGCTCCCCTTCTGCGATCGTGAGCGACACGTCGTCGACGGCCACAGCATCTCCGTAGCGTTTGGTCACGTGAGACAGTTCGATCACGCGATGGTCCCCTCTCCCGCATCGGTGGCGGACGTGATGTCCGCGGCGAACATACTTCCTACCGCTCTGAGCGTGGAATCAAAGGTAAGCGCGAGCATCACGATGGGCGCGACGCCGAGCAGCACAAGATCCTGGGCAGTCTGCTCGAGCCCGTAGAACACGATCCGCCCCAGTCCGCCACCACCCACCAGCGCCGCGATGATCGCCCCGGCTGTGGTTTGGACGAGCGCGATCCGCACGCCCGCCAGCACAACAGGAAACGCGAGCGGCAACTCCACCTGCAGCAGTCGCTGCCGGGCGCTCATGCCCATGCCGCGCGCGGCATCCACGATGCCTGCGTCGAGCGTGCGCATCGCCGTATGCGTGTTGCGCGTGATCGGGTAGAGCGCATACGAGACGAGCACGAGAAAAACGGGCGCCCATCCGATGCCGGCGATGCCGATCGCGTGTGCGGCTTGCACGTTGTCCCCGATCCAGCTCATCGGCGGGATGAGCAGGCCGATGAATGCCAGCGTGGGCATGACCTGCGCCACGTTGAGCACCCCGAAGATCGCAGTCTCGGCAAGCGAGCGCCTGGCAGACCACACTCCGAGCGCGATGCCGAGGACGACGGCGATCCCGGTCGCACCCGCGGTGAACGCAAGGTGTTGTGAGAACGCCTGCCAGAACGCCTCACGAGCGTTGGCGTACTCGCGCAGCACCGCAAGCTCGGCGAGCGCGCCGGAGGCGAGCAAGCCGAGCACTGCGAGCGGCAGCGCGACCAGCAC
>JBASNZ010000042.1:0-2956 GCA_049657775.1 Coriobacteriia bacterium
CGCGGCCCGCGGAGCTTACCGCTCGCGCTGTGCGCGGACGCACCGTAGGTCTCATCGGTATGGGGCGCATCGCCCGCGGCGTTGTCGAACGGTTGCAGGGCTGGGAGACCGAGATATGCTACTTCGACCCGTACGTGCCGCAGGACAAGGCGCCGGCCGGAGTGAAGAAGGTGGAGCTCGACGAGCTGCTGCGGCGCTCCGATTTCGTCAGTGTGCACGTGACGATCACCGGCGAAAGCCGCGACCTGCTCGGCGAGCGCGAGCTGCGGCTCATGAAGCCCAGCGCGTATCTCATCAACACCGCCCGGGGCGCAGCCGTGGACGAGGCGGCCCTGTACCGGGTGCTCAAGGAGCACGCGATCGCTGGCGCGGCCATCGACGCGTTCGTGGAGGAGCCGCTTCCGGCGGACAGCCCGCTGCGCGAGTTCGTCGGGGCCGGCAACGTGATCCTCACGCCGCACATGATCGGGCACACCAAAGACGTCATGGACTCGCTCCCTGCCGCGGCGGTCGAAAACGTCCGGCGGGTGCTGGAGGGCGAGCCGCCGCTATACACCAAGAACCCGGAGGTCATCGAGCGCTGGAAGGAACGTATCGAGAGGATCGGGTAACCGACCGGGAAGGCGGTGCGCCGTGCGCCGACGACTCAAGGAAGCATCTCAAGGCTAGGGGTCAGGCGCGAGGCGATCAGCCCAGTAGTCGTCCCACTGACCGTTGAACCGCAGCATCCGGAGCTTCAGCATGCCGAGTGCGCCTGGTCTGAACCAGGTGCGGCCGAGCCCCTCGAACCGCCTCGAGACGATGAGGTCGACACCTTTCTCGACACTGCCGGAACCGAACAATTCCTTTCTGGCGTAGTTGGCGATCCCTTCAACGTTGCTCGCGATGTAGTGGATGAGCTTGCGGTAGGTCTCCGCCTGCACATCACAGGCGTGTGTCCGGCAAGCAGGCGCAGCGCCGTGTGCGGGTCGCCGCCTGCACACGCGCCTGTCACGGCCTCGAGAAGGTCCGCATCGGCCACGTCCCGTCAAGTGGTGTATGAAGCCCTCTGCTCCGGCCTCGAGTGTCTCACTCAGCCAGCCATGAGCGCGGGCACCACCTCCTGGTCGAGCCCGTCCCCGATCAGGGGGACCGGCTGCATCGCCTTCTCGATTGACTCGACCGACATGTAGCGCCGGCCCACCTGCCACTCGTCGTGCTGCTCGGAGAGTACCGAACCGACCAGGCGGACGATGCTGTCACGGTCCGGGAATTGTCACGGTCCGGGAAGATGCGGACCACATCGCTGCGGCGCCGGATCTTCATCTTGGTGCCCAAGAATCCCTGTTGCGGAGAATCGGCCTTCGACGCCGCTTGTTGCCCGATTTGTTGTCCGATTTCACGGGCAGCCCGTCTGTTGCGAAATAGGAGGGCTGACCTGCGTAAAGAGGCCGGAACGATTCACTCCTCGATGTCGTCGCTCCGGGTGGGTCTGGCTCTGAGCGGCGCGTGACGTTGGGGATCAGCGCGCAGTCGGGGGCAGTGGATTGCGACCTTCTGGCTAACCCGGGCGCCAACGTGACGCGCCAAGCTTGTCGTACTCTGTAAGCGCAGGGCGCGCAGGTTACGCCCAAAGACGCAGCCGGACAAACCGTCACTCACACGTTGGGACCATGTGTGGATGCTCCAAGATGGAAGCTCGCATGCTTCGACCTCGATGGCACCTTGGTGAGACGTGTCAGCACGGGGCAGCACATAGCCGCGAAGTTGGGGCATGCTGACGCGATGTCCGAGATCGAGGCGGCATATGCCGCAGGGACAGCCACCAACGCGGATGTTGCGGCGATGGACGGTCGGCACTATCGCGGTCTGACACCGTCGGACGTCTCAGGGATGCTGGACGACATCCCGGTGATCGAGGACATCGCGGAAACCGTCGACTGGCTACGAGGGCATGGCACGCCCTCATGTCTGACGTCTTCCATGTCGGCGATTCAAGGTCGGATATCCCGCTCTTCGGAGCGGTCGGGTATTCCGTCGCCTTGAATGCAAGTCGCGAAGCCGCAGAAAGCGCACAGGTTGCGCTCGAGGCAGACTCGCTGCTGGAGGTGCTCGGAGTCATCCCCGGGCTGAGGTCCTGAATCGGATCCCTGCCTCGCTGAAAGCGCTTGCCACTCAACGCGACCAGGCGCCACCGCCTAGCCGCAGCTCAGAACGATGAGTGACGCCCCCGCTCTGGTGGAAGAAGCCCGTGGCTTGCGGTAAGTGTTGTCGGGAAGTAGTATGTTGTGCATGATGCGCAACACCACCACATCAGACAACACAACATTCACCCGGGCACTCGACGGACTTCGCTCGTGCCTGCCCCAGACCTGGCGTGTGGACGTGATCGAAGAGAAGGCCCAGGTCCCCGGGCCGGATGCGGTCGTGCGTGTCGTCGGACCGGATGAGCGGGCGTCGATCCTGACGATAGAGGTGAAGAGCCGGCTCGATCCGAAAGATGTCGAGCCGCTCGTATCTCGGTTCGAGATGCGACTCTGGCAGAACAGTGAAGCGACCCCGGTCGTTGTGGCTCGCTACCTCAGCGAACGGACGCGCGAGAGCCTGCGCGCGAGGGGAGCCGGCTACATCGACTTGACTGGCAACATGTACTTGCGGCTCAACGCTCCGGCCGTGGCCATCGAGCGGGTCGGCGCCGGCAAGGATCCCGAGCCGACGCAGCGTCCTGCGCGCTCCCTCAAAGGGGCCAAGGCCGGTCGGCTCGTAAGGACTCTCGTTGACTTCACTCCGCCGCTCGGAACACGAGAGATCGCGAAGATCGCGGAGATCGATCCGGGGTACGTATCGCGGCTGCTCGCGATGCTTGAGCGAGACGACCTCATCGGACGTGAACCTCGCGGCCCGGTCACCAGCGCAGATTGGCCCAATCTCCTGCGCGCGTGGACGAAGGACTACTCTCTCGATTCCTCCAACCTCG
>JBASNZ010000043.1:0-3456 GCA_049657775.1 Coriobacteriia bacterium
GTCAGGGCCCCACAGGTAGCGGTACACCGTCCCATCCGAGTCCTGCTCGGCCGCGAGCGCCGAGCCGTCCCACACGGACTTGGTCTGCGTGGCGCCTGAAGGCGTCTCGATGGTCTTTGACTCCCGCATCCCTGTGATGCCGTAGGCGTAGGTGACGGTCGTATCCGCCGACGTCACGGAAGACAGGTGCCCGGAGGGGTCCCAGGTGTACGTGGTGGTGGCTGATGGCGTCACTCTCGACGTGCGGCGGTCTCCTGTTCGGGTGGATTCCTCCTGATGTACGCGAAGGCAAGTACGGATGCTAAGGCCGGCACCAGCACCACCAGTGACAGCCACAGCCACTGCGATATGAGGGCGGACATTGGCCTCGCAAACAGCATGAGCACGTAGACAACCTCGGTGGACACCACCACCCCTAGGCAGATGTCGCTGACAATGCTATGACCCCCGCCACTCGCTCGGGCCACGCTGCCAGCGAACATGGCAATCCCGGCGGACACGATCAACAGCACCAGGATGATTCTCATCCCGCTCTCCCTCTCATTGGCAGCCAGTACGATGCCCCACGGCATGCGGGAACTGCGATTCGACAATTCGATACGCCCCGTACCCGACGAAACATGCACCCACCACAAAGACCGAACCCAGCAACACTGGTACCGCAAACGCCGCAACGGCTGCCGCTCCTGCGAGACCTGCGGCGGCCGCCCCTGCGCCCATGATCAGTGACCCACCAAGGGCAAGCAGACCTCCGGCGCACACCACCATCTCGGAGACAGCGTAGCCCATAGCTGCCAGAGGTGGCCGGGTTTGCCTGGACAGCATGGTCTGGTTCTTAGGTGATGAATCGCTCTTCAGGCAGCTGACTGTCCTGTCTGTAGTGTAGACCAGTAGACCTGGTCCGGGGTCTTGCCTTCGAGCCCCTGGTGCTTGCGCCGGTGATTGTAGAAGTCGAAGTAGGCTGCCAGTTCCCGGCGGGCCTCGGTGATGCTCTCGTATCCCTTCAGATACACCTCCTCGTACTTGACGCTGCGCCAGAGACGTTCGATGAAGACGTTGTCCATCCAACGGCCGCGGCCGTCCATGCTGATCGCCACCCCGTGGGAGTGCAGCGTGCCCGTGAAGCCCTCCGACGTGAACTGCGAGCCCTGATCGGTGTTGAAGATGATCGGTGCCCCATACCGGTGAAGCGCCTCTTCCAGCGCTTCGATGCAAAAGGAGGCATCCAGCGTGTTGGACAGCCTCCAGGAGAGCACCCGTCTGCTCGCCCAGTCCATGATCGCCACGAGATAGCAAAACCCCCTCGCCATCGGCAGATACGTGATATCCGAGCACCAGACATGACCAGCGGTCTTGATGTGGACCCCTCGCAGCAGATAGGGATAGATCCTGTGACCGGGATGGGGAGCAGACAGCCGGCGCTTGGGGTGCAGCGCCTCGATCCCCATCTTGCGCATGAGAGTGGCCACGTGCTGCCTTCCGACCGTGAAACCCAGCTCAAGAAGCTCGTCTGTGATCCTTCTGATCCCGTAGAAGGGCAGCTTCATGTGGATGTCGTCCATCGCTGCCATCATCGCCAGATCGACAGCGCTTGTCGGCACCGGCTCGTAGTAGGCGCTCGAACGAGAAAGCCCGAGGATGCTGGCCTGCCGTGCGATCGGCAGGGGGGTGGGTCCTGTCGATCATCTCTTTGCGCTGCGGCCGTTCATACGACCGAGCGCCCCCTCTAAAAAACCGTTCTCCATCGTCAGCTCGCCGATGCGTGCAGCTCCTCGACGCTCGGGCCGTGATCCTTGGTATTGTCACGCTCCCCGAAGATCTCCGGCGCGGCTTGTAGGAGCTGGCGCTTCCACCGCGTTATCTGATTGGGGTGGACGTCGAATCTCTCAGCTATCGTGATGATGGTCTCTTCGCCCTTGATGGCTTCCAGGGCCACCTTGGCTTTGAATGCGGGTGAGTGGTTGCGTCTGGGTCTTCTCGACATCGTCGATACTCCTCCTTGGTTGTTCGCCTCGGAGCACTATCATCACCTAAGACGCTGTCCGAATTCTCCCGGCCAGCTATGTGAGACGTGCGCCGTCCGTAGAGGTCGTTCGTGAAGGTTGTTACGATCGAGCCTGCGACAGAGCGCGTGAGGCGGTTCTCGGCGTCTGAGGTCAAGGTGGTCGCCACCCCCGCGACCGTCACGGTCGTGAGGTTGCTCACGCGATCGAGATCGTCGTAGACCGTGCTCGCGCTTGCCTGCACGGCTCCGGTGAGCACCTCGGTACCCACACGCGAGCCGAGGTCATAGGTGAGCGTGCGGGTCGAGAAGACCGCTCCGTTCTCGGCATAGGTCCTCGTCGTCTTGGGACGCGAGAGCCCATCGTAGACAACGCTCGAGATCGTGCGGGTGGACTCTTGTCCTTGCGCGGGAGCGAGCGCGCCGGAAGCGCTTTCTTGTGCCACCCCGGCGGCGGGCAACGCGTATGTGATTCCATCACAGCCCTATACCGAGAATCGCAGCGATTCCCAACAGGATCATCAGAACGCCAACTCCGCGCTGCAGATCTGCTAGCCAGCGCTCGCCGCCGCCTTCCGGCTCCCATCCCCACGCGTTCACGCGGCTGCGGGCAAGAGGCCGCGCTAACAGGCACATCAGAATGCCGAGTACGATGGCTCCCAGCCCTGGCGTGAAGTACTCACCCATCGGTGACAAACACCATCCTCCCGTTGTTCGAACGCTACTTGAGGTTCCAGGGAGTCACGTAGAAGGCCGAGAGGCCTGCCTGTGGTGAACTCATTCCATCTTGTACGTACGCCGTCAAGCCGTGATTCGTTAGTCCAAGACCACTAGCGGCGCCAAACACCGCACCGCCCACATCTTCAACATACACGCCCGGCAGGGTGCGACCGCGACCAGTCATCTTGGACACGCTCAGCGGCGGCGAACCTTGGGCGCTCCCGAAGTAGAAGTATCGGCTTTGCAGGCTCGACTCGCCGAGACGATACCAGCCCGAACTGTAGTTGGAGATCAGCCCGACCGTCACTCCGCATACCGACACGTTGAAATCACCGTACCAGTCAACGGACATCTGCGCAAAGTGAGGGTTTGCCCTTGCGGCTTCGAAGTTCCGCCTCGCTGCCATCGCAACCGCCTTGGCATCCGCATGCGGATCGAGCGCCACCGATGTCGCGGCCCACATCCCCGCCCTCCGGGCGTCCTTCAGGGGACCATCGGGCGTCTGGATGTAGTTCTCGGTGATGCTGTCCTCGGCATCATGCTTGCCGTCGCCGTCGACATCGACAGTCGCCCCCGATGGATCCGTGTAGTCCACCGGGTCCCCTAAGCAGTACGCGTACGCGTTGAGAGAAAGCGGGTCTCCTGCGCTCGGCGCTGCGGGGTCTTGCGAGAGGAACCTGTACGTAGCCGGATCGTAGTATCTCGCAGGCAAGTAGAAGAGTCCCGTCTCGGCA
>JBASNZ010000044.1:0-2547 GCA_049657775.1 Coriobacteriia bacterium
CGCTCATGGCCGATGGGCATCGCGAGAACCGCGCCGCGATGGGACTGACGTCGCAGTAGCGGTGCTGATAGGTATGGCGACCGCCTGCCTAACGTCTCGGCGCTTCATCTGCGTGCCTATCGCCTGCAGAATACGCCAAACCGTGGCGCGTCAGCTGGGAGCGCTTGTTGGCCATCGAGAGGGGTCGCCGTCCGCCCGATGCCAGCGCGACTCACGGCGCTAGTCTTCACTGAGCTTCGCCATCACGGCTGTGCGCGCGATACGCAATGCTTTGAGCCGGTTGCGCTGAAGGGAGTGCTGAGAGGTCCCCGGGGCGAACTTCGCCTCAGTGTTCGCGACCCGTTCGATCATCGAATCCAGTGCGCGAAGGGCCGAATCCAGATCGTCGGGAGCCAGGCCGTCAGAATCGTCATTCGAGTCACCAATGAGCGGCAAGGCTATCTGGAGCGCCCGGATGTTGCCCTCAAGCATTGTGTGCTGCCACGTACCGGGCGCGACCTTCTGCCGGGCCTTCTCCGACTTGCTGAGCAGTGAGGCGACGGGCGCACGTGCCTCGCGGACCTCTTCCCCCGTGTAGTCGTCCATGGTCCGAGACTCCCCATGCCGCCGGATGATCGAATGGGGGCACTTCGGCCTGGGTTGAAGCCGTCGGCCCTTCGTCCGTATGCCCACCGTCTTGGTGCTTCAGCTGCGCGCCGAGCGCACGCTGCGTCCGCTCGCAGGCACCCGCGCTCAGCAGGACTGCCGAGGCCTTCCATGCTGGGACCTCCAAGCGCAATGTCAGCGTTATCGCTTCCGCCGTCCGCAAGGAAGCGCTTGTTCGGTTGCGATGCCCCTCTACAGGACCGACCACACCGCAGGCTTGAAGGCTGCCGTGCCCGTGTGCCACATGAGGCGCACGGTCTGACCTTCCTCAACATCTACTGTGGTGCTGCTCGCATACGCTTCCTTGAAGACAAGCCATCGGTGGTAGGCCTTGACGGTATGCTGCCCGGGCGTCACGACGATGGTGTTGACGCCCCACCTGCCCTGCTGCGGCTGACCGTCGATCTCGATCGTCGGGTTGACGGCCTCTTGCGCCACCGAACCCGGCATGTGACTCGTCGTGATCTCGAGGGTACCGGTTCCGTCGCTCATGCTGACTCGCTCCTCCCGTCAACCGAACGTCTTGGCGCTTCAGCTGCGCGCCTGTGTCTGATACCCAGCCTACAACTCTGGCGCGTCAGATGGGAGCACTTGTTAGGAACGCCGCTGGTTCGCCGGCACTGCAAATGCAAATCGACCGTACTTTCGGAGAAGTACGAAGGCGACGATCGCTAAGGGCGCCCAGTCCGGCGTGGTTGCAATCGCCAGCATCCACCCGCCTAGGATCGACATCGCACCGAGCAGCCCAGCCCACCAGGCGGAGCGCAGGTGGTCCGCGAGGCGGACCACCCAGACGACTGAGACAACAAGCGCCACCACGAGGATGGCATTCGTGATGAGGGCCGGAAGGTACGCCCCGCGGACTATGAAGAAGGTCGTCGAGTCTCCCAATGTCCCCCTCGATTCTCCGCAGCCGTTCCTACGTGTTTGCGCATCAGCCGGCCGCGCCGTCCTCCCGCGACTTGTCACCCGGGCATACCGCGCCCTGGCGGCGCCTTCTGCTAAGGAAGCGCGGGCTAGATGGAGGACGGTGCTGGCTCATCGCCATTGCTTGCCATCCGCAGAAGCCTGAGGCCCACCAAGACGAACCAGACCATGAACGGTATAAGTGACCCCAAGGCGAACAGCAGCCCGATCATCCCGAACGTGACCGGCACCAGCATCATCGCTCCCTGCATCATCCCGGCGATGGCCGTCGCGCGAGAGAAGACGTCTCCTCGAAACATGACGTAGGAGACGAGCATTCCTGCGATCCCCATGATGATGTAGTGCACCAGAAAGGCCGTGCCCTGGAACTCCGCGAGCACTGCCTGTGTCGCCGGAATGATGCCGGCCGCCGTAGCGTCTCCCGCCGACGGTGCGTAGTGTCCAGCCAGTACGAGCACCGTCGCTGCCGGATTGACGGTGATGTACATGGTGATCGCGACCAGTGCGAGAACCGTCCCCAAGATCATCAATGACCGACCGCTGCGCTTCAAAGCCGCGAACAAGGCGAGATAGACCACGATGAGCAGCAGGTAGTCGAAAACCATCAATCCGTCGAGCTTGACGAAGGTCAGCGCCGGTTCTGCTCGGGCGATCTCAAGGATGTCCGCGGCGGCTGTGACCGTGGGGGCGAAGTCGGGTGGCGGCCAAAGGATTCCCGCCGCTATCTGTAGGACGGTGATGGCCACCGTTGCGAATGCGGCGATAGCGCCCATGCGGTATAGCGTCTGGAACGGGTCTTCCTTTGCGAGTGGACTAGGTGACCGCATCGGCTGCCTCATCCGAACCTCCTAGCACTTCGTTCCAGAACAACCATTACACATTACACCAGCCCCAGATCGAACTTGTTCCAACGGAACACAACGGGTGAGGCGTTGAACTCATCTATGCCCTTCAGTATGCGCGCCTTGAGTTCGT
>JBASNZ010000045.1:0-7789 GCA_049657775.1 Coriobacteriia bacterium
ATGCTGAGACGATCGCTGCGGCCGCCCGGCTGTCGGCGAGGGACAAAGCGCTCGGCGCGAAAGGTGAGCTCATCGATCGTGCGCTCGAGAAGCTGGAGGCCTCGGTTGCGGCGCTCCCGGCGGACCAGTACACGGTGTTCCTTGCGCGAGCCATCGTCGAGTCGGCTCGCGGCGATGAGAAAGTGCTGGTCGCCTCTGCCGACCGCGAGAAGCTCGCCGGACTGGAGCGGGCCGTCACCGCGCTCGCATCCGGGAGCGGTCGGGACCTCGCGCTCACGTATCCCGGCGATCCCGCGCCTGTCGAGCACGGCGTGGAGCTGGCCGGGGAGCGCGACTCTGTCGACCTCTCGGTCGCGGGCATCATCGATGGCCGTCGCGAGGAGCTCACGATGCAGCTCGCCTCGGCCCTGTTCGCATCAGGGGAGGACGCCTAAGTGCGCGTGCCGCTCCTCAAGACGGTGAGCGAGTCCATCCGCTACGGGTTTGCGGTGGGCAAAGTCCGCGTCCTTGAAACGCGGGTCTTTGGCTCCGCCACCTACGAGCGGCTCGTTGACGCGCCCACCTTCGACGAGCAGCGGCGTATCCTCTCGGACACGCCGTATGGCAGCTTCTTGGAGGGCGTCACCACGGCCGATGACGTCGAGACCGCGCTGGAAGGTGCGCTCGACGAGATCTACCGCTTTTTGGTGACCTCCAGTCTGCCCGTGCCCGTCGTGCGCTTCTTCCGCGTACGGTACGACTACGCCAACCTGCGGGCGGTTCTCAAGGCGCGGCTCTTGGGCGCCACCACCGAGGACCTCCTCGTGAACCTGGGGACGGTGGACCTGGAGACGATCACGGGACCGTTGTCGGGTCTGCCCGAGCACCTTCGTGGCCTTGCCGAGGAGTTCTCGCGCGATACGAGCGATGACGAGAACGCGACGCCCGTGACACTCGAGGACATCGATATGGCGGTGGAGCGGGCGCTGTTCGCAGACATCCGTGCCACCGCGAAGACCTCGGGCAGTACGTTCCTTCGCGACCTCGCGGCGCTCGAGATCGACGTCGCCAACGCCAAGACCGCGATCCGCGCCCGGCGGCGATCGGTACCACTTGGTGACCTGACCGGGCTGCTGCTCAAGGGCGGCACCCTCAAGGTCAAGGCGATCGAAGAAGCGTACGCACTGCCGTTCGAGGAGTTCGTCGAGGCCGTGGCGCGCGTGCCGCGGCTCAAGGGCATCGCGGCCGAGGACCTGGCCGATCCGGCACGTCTGGACGTAGTCACCGACAATCTGGGCGTGCGGTTCTTGCGCTCGGGGCGCGCGGTGCCGGTTGGTCCCGAGCCCGTCATCGCGTACGTCATCGCCCGCGAAGACGAGGTCCGTGCGGTCCGCACGGTCCTCATCGGCAAACTGGCCGGACTCGGCCCGGACGCGCTGCGCGCGAGACTGAGAGAGGTGTACGTCTAGCGTGTCGAAGATAGCGATCATCGGCGACAGCACGAGCGTGGCGGGATTCCGCCCACTCGGCCTTGCCGTGTTCGCCGTGTCTCAACCCGACGACGCGCGCGAGCTGTGGCGCGATGTCTCGGGCGGGGAATACGGCGTGGTCTTCGTGACCGAACCGGTCTACGAGGCGCTTTCGGATCTCATCGCCGAGACTTCGGACGCACCGGTCCCGGCGATCACCGTCATCCCCGGCGCGGGAAGCGCCGGCGGCGTGGGTGAAGCCAAGCTTAACCGCGCCATCGAGCGCGCGCTCGGTACCAGCATGCTTATCCGGGAAGAGGAACAGTAGATGGAGCAAGGCCAGATCGTCAAAGTCGCTGGTCCGCTCGTTGTGGCCGAAGGACTCGTGCAGTCCAAGATGTACGACCTGGTGCGCGTGGGCGCCGACGGCCTCATGGGCGAGATCATCGAGATGCGCGGCGACCGCGCGTCGATCCAGGTGTACGAGGAGACCGACGGCCTCGGCCCGGGCGACCCGGTCGAGGCGACCGGTGCCCCGCTCTCGGTCGAACTGGGCCCCGGCATGCTCGAGGCCGTGTACGACGGCGTCCAGCGGCCGCTCGACGTGCTCGAGCGCATGGCAGGTGCGTGGCTGTCCCGCGGCATCACGGCACCCGGCCTGGATCGCGACAAGCGCTGGGCGTTCGTGCCGACCGTGGAGGCGGGCACGAAGGTCGTCGGCGGCGACATCATCGGCACGGTGCAGGAGAACGTCGTCATCGAGCACCGCATTATGGTGCCCCCGACGCTCTCGGGCACCATCGAGTCGATCGCCGCGGGCGACTACACCGTGACCGACCCCATCGCGAAGCTCCGCGATGATGCCGGCGCGCTCCACGACCTGACGATGATGCAGGTCTGGCCGGTGCGTGTGGCGAGGCCGTACCGCAAGAAGGTCTCCGCAACCGAACCGCTCACGACCGGAACGCGCGTCATCGACACCTTCTTCCCGATCGTCATGGGCGGTGTCGCGTGCATCCCGGGCCCGTTCGGCGCCGGCAAGACCGTCACGCAGCACCAGATAGCCAAGTGGAGTAACGCAGAAGTCGTCATCTTCATCGGCTGTGGCGAACGCGGCAACGAGATGACCGACGTTCTCATGGAGTTCCCCGAGCTTGTCGACCCGTACTCGGGCGAGCCGCTCATGAAGCGCACCGTGCTTGTGGCCAACACATCCAACATGCCGGTCGCGGCCCGCGAGGCGAGCGTCTACACCGGCATCACCATGGCCGAGTATTTCCGCGACATGGGCTACAACGTGGTACTGCAGGCCGACTCCACGTCCCGCTGGGCCGAGGCGATGCGCGAGATCTCCGGTCGTCTCGAAGAGATGCCCGGAGACGAAGGCTTCCCGGCGTACCTGGGCACCAAGCTCGCGGCGTTCTACGAGCGCGCCGGCAAGGTCCAGACGCTCGGCGGCGAAGGAGACCGTCTCGGCTCGGTCTCGGTCGTCGGGTCCGTCTCGCCTCCCGGTGGCGACCTCTCGGAGCCGGTCGTCCAGAACACGCTCCGCGTGGTGAAGGTGTTCTGGGCGCTTCAGGACCAACTCGCCTACCAGAGGCATTTCCCGGCCATCGACTGGCTCACGAGCTACTCGTTGTATATCGACAAGGTCACGCCGCAGTGGAACGTCGAGGTCTCCGAGGAGTACCGTCTCCGTCGCGATCAGGCGATGAGCATCCTGCAGCGCGAGAACGAGCTTGCCGAGATCGTGCGGCTCGTCGGCCTCGAGGCCCTGTCTGCCGAGGAGCAGATCCTTATGGAGACCGCCAAGTCGATCCGCGAGGACTTCTTGCAGCAGAACGCCTTCCGCGAGGACGATCAGTTCTCGTCGCTCAAGGAACAGGACCGGTTGCTGCAGACCATCTTGCTGTTCCACGAGAAGGCCATCGAGGCGCACGCGAGCGGTGCGGCTCTCAAGGACATCTTCGCGGCACCGGTGCGCGAACGCATCACGCGGGCGAAGTACCTCACCCTGGAACAGATGGGCGAGTACGACTCGATCGCCGGCGATATCGAGACCCAACTCGTGGGTGCCGAGGCCGCGGGCGCTACATCGGTGTACACGGGAGGTGAGCGGTAGATGCGCGAGTATATGACCACCCGCGATATCGTCGGGCCGCTGCTGCTCATCGAGAAGGTCGTCGATGTCACGTACGGCGAGCTGGTAGAGCTCGAGTTCCCCGACGGCACCCGGTCGCTCGGCAACGTCCTTGAGGTCAACGGCGACCTGGCGCTCGTGCAGGCGTTCGAGGGCACCCGCGGGTCCAACCCGAGCGGCACCAAGGCCAAGTTCCTTGGCCGTTCGCTCGAACTCGGGGTCAGCCGTGACATGCTCGGGCGCGTGTTCGACGGCCTCGGGCGGCCCGCTGATGACGGGCCCGAGATCATCCCCGACAAGCGCCTGTCCATCTACGGGTCGCCCATCAACCCGACGGCACGTGACTTTCCCGACGACTTCATACAGACGGGTGTGTCGGCTATCGACGGACTCAACCCCCTGGTGCGCGGGCAGAAGCTACCGATCTTCTCGGGATCCGGTCTGCCCCACAACGAACTGGCGGCGCAGATCGCCCGCCAGAGCGCGGTGCTCGCGCGCAGCGCTGCCGCTGATGTCGTCGGCGACAAGCTCGAAGGCGAGTTCGCCGTGGTATTCGCGGCTATGGGCATCACCTTCGAGGACGCCGACTTCTTCACGCAGGAATTCCGGACCACGTCGGCCATCGAGCGGACCGTGCTCTTCCTCAACCTGGCCGACGACCCGGCCGTGGAGCGGATCGCGACGCCCCGCATGGCGTTGACGGCGGCCGAGTACCTCGCGTACGAGTGCGACATGCACGTGCTCGTGATCCTTACCGACATGACGTACTACTGCGAAGCGCTGCGCGAGGTCTCCGCGGCTCGCAAGGAGGTGCCGGGACGCCGTGGCTACCCGGGCTACCTCTACACCGACCTGGCGACCATCTACGAGCGCGCCGGCCGCGTGAAGGGCCGCGCCGGCTCCATCACGCAGGTGCCGATCCTCTCGATGCCGGACGACGACAAGACGCACCCGATCCCCGACCTTACCGGGTACATCACCGAAGGCCAGATCATCTTGGACCGCAACCTTCACCGCCGCGGGATCTACCCGCCGGTTGCCGTGCTGCCGAGCCTCTCGCGGCTCAAGCAGAAGGGCATCGGCCCGGGTAAGACGCGCGAGGACCACGCTGACTTGTCCAACCAGCTGTTCGGCGCGTACGCTCGCGGGCTGCAGGCCAAGGAGCTTGCCGTCATCCTCGGCGAGGCCGCGCTGTCGGACAGCGACAAGGCCTTCGTGGCCTTCGCGGACGCATTTGAGGACCGGTTCATCCGTCAGGGGAAGCATGAAGAACGCAGCGTTGCCGATACGCTCGCCCTTGGCTGGGAACTTGCCGCGCTGCTGCCGCGCACCGAACTCAAGCGCATCAAGGACGAGTATGTCGAGCGCTACATGGTGGCCAGGGAGGCCTAGATGAAGCAAGTCCTCATCTACGGTCTGGTCGCCGTCTTCTTCGCGGTCGTTCTCGGCTTCCAGATCTGGACGCTGAGGACGGCATCGCGCGTGCAGACCCAGCAGCCGCTGCCTGCGCGGATCCTGCGCTGGGTGAACCTGTCGCTCACGCTGGCGGCTCTCGGCATCGTCATCTACGGGATCGTGGCGAGGTGATCCCATGACCACCATGCGTGTGAACCCCAACCGGATGGAGCTGCTCAAGCTCAAGCGGCGCGGCGACGTCGCCCGGCGCGGTCACAAGTTACTCAAGGACAAGTTCGACGAGCTGCTCAAGGAGTTCATCGCGCGCATCTCGGAGAATCGGAGGCTGCGCGCTCAAGTGGAGGCACGGCTGATCGGCGCGTACGGGCTGCTCGCGATCGCACGGGCCGAGGCCGGCAAGACCAATCTCGCTCAGGCGTTGCTGGCGAGCGCACCCGGAGAGCTGATCGAGGCGGCCGAGCGCCGGGTCATGAGCGTGCGCGTGCCCGAGTTCACGCTTGGGGAGATCGGTGAGCCGGGGGGCTACTCGCTTGCGACAATGCCCGCCGTGCTCGACGAAGCGCTGGAGGCGCTGGCGGCCGCGGTGCCCATGATGGTCGAGCTCGCCGAGCGCGAAAAGGCGATCGAACTGCTGGCTGCCGAGATCGAGCGGACTCGCCGTCGGGTGAACGCGCTCGAGTATGTGCTGATCCCCTCGATCGTCGAGA
Source organism: Coriobacteriia bacterium (assembly GCA_049657775.1). Classification (GTDB taxonomy): domain Bacteria; phylum Actinomycetota; class Coriobacteriia; order Anaerosomatales; family Anaerosomataceae; genus JBASNZ01. The sequence goes on from JBASNZ010000045.1 coordinate 5,712, forward strand.
CGGTCAAGGATATCCAGATGAAGCTGGACGAAGCCGAGCGGAGTAACCTGACGCGTCTCATGAAGGTCAAGGAGATGATCGCCGCCCAGGAAGCGGCAGGCGAGCGATAGATGGGTCACATGGCGTGATGAGGCCCCGGCGATCTGACGCTTGCCGGGGCCTTACGCTTTGCATGGAGTACGTGCGCCTACCGGGTCTGTCCAGTGAACTCCCAGCCCTCAAGAAGCAGCGACGGCACGAGCGTGGCGCCGCCTTCTTCGGGTCCGACGAGCAGGCGGCTGCTGCCGATGGCCTGGACCCTCCCAAGGGCGTCGAGCACGCTTTGGGTGAAGCGGACGTTCTTGATGGGGCGGGTCAGTCGTCCGTTCTCGATGAGGAACGTGCCGTCGCGTGTCATGCCCGTGAGCACGGCCCGCAGCGGGTCCTCGACGTTGACGTAGTGGAATCGCGTCACGTACAGGCCGTACTTCACGCTTGCGATCATCTCATCCACGCGCATGTCACCCGCGGCGATCTCCAGGTTGAGCGGCAGCGGGCCGTATGGATTGGGAGCCGGCAGCGCGTGGCCCGTGTTGGCGAGCCCCATGCGGGCCGCCCAGTACGAGTCGGTGACGGGACCCCGCACGATGCCGTTCTCAACGAGCGGGACCCTGCGCTTGGGTGCGCCCTCGAAGTCGAACGTGAGGCCCAGTGTCTCCTCGGATAGCGCGTCATCGGAAAGCGTGAAGCGCTCCGAGAGCAGCTGCTCACCCTCGTGTCCCGCGATGAACGACGACTTCTCGAAGACGTCCTTGGCGCCGAACGCGAGGTAGCCCAGGAAGTCCATGACGTCGGAGACCGCGTCGGGCGCCAGCACCACCGGGTACACGCCCGGGTCGAGCGAGCCGGGATTCTCGGAGCGCTGCGCCAGCGTCGCGGCCTCATCGCCAAGTGCCTCGGGCGAGAAGTCACTGGCGTTGCCGCCCAGCCATGAGCCCCATCCGCTACCGCCATCGGCACCCATCGAGAGCACGGTGGCCTTGAGGCTGGTGACCGCGGCGCTCGCGTCCACACCGTGCGAGTTGGCGACCGCGACCGCGTATTCGGAGCGCGCGACGGTTCCCGCGGCTGTGAGATCGCGCTCGGCGGACTGCTCGATGATCGCTGATGCGGCGCGCGCGCGAGCCTCTGCGTCGAAGGCCTGAGTGGACTCGCGTACCCGGTCATGCGTCTCGATCGGCGCAGGTGAGGGGAGGCCGGGGAAGTCGGGGTCCTCGGGAGCGACTCGCGCCGCGCGGACGGCTGCGTCAGCGCACGCGCGCAGTCCTTCGTCGTCGGTGCGGTTGGTGCTGGCGACTCCCTGACGGGTCCCCACGACGGCGCGGACCGAGACCGATGCGTCGAGCTCGGCCACGTTCTGGTGGATGTGGTTGTTCGCAAAGCGGGTGAGCGCCGAATCGTTGACGCTGACGACGGCCTCGGCCTCGTCAGCCGACACGAGCGACACGGTCAGGCGCGCGAGCGACGCGGCCTCTGCGGGCGAGACTCTCATCGGCCTACCCCCACCTGGACACCGCGGAATCGCGCGGGAGCGGCTCCGTGCGCGACGTGAGCGATTTGCATCGGCTCGCCCTTGCCACAGTTGGGAAGTCCCCACACTTGCCAGTGGTCGCGCGAGCAGACGGCGTCGCACGAGCCCCAGAACTGCGGGGTGATGCCGGTGTAGTTGGGATTCTTGATCATGCGGCCCAGCTCTCCGTTCTTGATCTCCCACCCGATCTCGCACGCGAACTGGAAGTTAAGGCGCTTGTCGTCGATCGACCATGAGTTGTTGGTCTCGAAGTAGATACCATCCTCGGTATCCGCGATGAGGTCGGGGAGCGACCACGCGCCGGGTTCGAGCGAAAGCGTCGTCATGCGCACGAGCGGGATGCGGTTCCAGCCGTCGGCGCGCGCGCAGCCGTTGGACGCGCGGCCGATCGCGGCGGCCGACTCGCGCGAACTCTGGAAGCCGCGGAGCACGCCCTCGCGCACGATGTAGTCCCGCTGCGCGGGGACGCCTTCGTCGTCGTAGCCGAAGCTGCCGAGCGAGCCGGGAA
>JBASNZ010000046.1:0-35904 GCA_049657775.1 Coriobacteriia bacterium
TGATGTCGGACCTCGGGCAGCCGGGGTTCCGGGCCAGACAGGTGCTGCGCTGGTTGTGGCAGCGCCACGTCACGTCGTTCGATGAGATGACCGACCTGCCTGCGGCCTTGCGCGCCGCACTCGCCGACGGATTCACCCTTGCGTGGCCAGCGCTGGTCGCGCGGGAGGTCTCATCGGACGGAACGCGCAAGTATCTCTGGCGGCTCTCGGACGGCGTGACCGTGGAGAGCGTGGGCCTCCCCGCTGGCAGCCGGCTCACGGTCTGCTTCTCGACACAGGCGGGCTGCGCGATGGGTTGCACGTTCTGCGCCACCGGCCGTTCTGGCCTGGTGCGCAACCTCGACTGCGGCGAAATGGCCGCCCAGGTCGCCCTCGTGGCCGCGGACATGCAGATGCGCGCAAGTAACGCGGTCGCAATGGGTCAGGGCGAGCCGTTCGTCAACTACGACGAGACCATCAAGGCGCTCCGGATACTCAACGACCCGGACGCGCTCGGCGTGGGGGCGAGACACCTCACGGTGTCCACCTCGGGCATCCTGACGGGCATCCGCAGGTTCGCCACCGAGCCCGAGCAGTTCACGCTCGCGGTCTCGCTCCACTCGGCGGTACAGGCCACGCGCGACCGGATCATGCCCGGGCTCAAGAAGTACCCGCTCGACAAGCTGCGCGAGGCTCTGGAGCGCTATGTCGAACGCACGGACAGGCGCCCGACGCTTGAGTTCGCGCTCGTCGCCGGCGTGAACGACACCCGCAAGGAGATCGACGCGCTCGTGGCGTTCTGCCGGGGCCTGATGGTGCACGTGAACCTCATCCCCGTGAACCCCGTGGACGGGACAGGCATGGACCGCCCGGACGACCGCTCGGTGTCGCGCGTGGCGGCGGCGCTCAAGGCCGCGGGCATCGAGGCCTCCGTACGCGTCGAACGCGGCGTGGACATCAGCGCCGCATGCGGCCAGCTGCGTCAGCGGGTCAGCTCGGGTAGGTGACGGGGCACAGGCCACCGAGTGCGGGGCATCCGGGGCACACCTCCGCGGAGTACGCCTCCAGGTGCCCGAACTCACCCGCCCTCATGCGGTCAAGACGCGCCTCGATCGAGCGCTCGATAGCCTTCACGTCGTCCGGCGTGAACGTGAAAGGCGTAACGGCACAGTCTCGCTCGATCTCGACGAAAACGACGTCCACGCTGGTCGCACCGTCACGAAGCGCGGCAAGCGCGTAGCAACCACCCTGGTCCCGGTAGCGATCGTAAGCGTCTGGCCGCTTCTCGCCGTGACCCGTCTTGTAGTCCACAACGAGCACCCGATCGCCGGAACGAGCGAGCAGGTCGATACTGCCCGTAAGCAGTGTCTCGCGCACCGGCACCGAGATCGGGCACTCCGCCAGGACGGCGTCGGCCGCTCTGACCTCGCTAGCCACCGGGCTGCCGAGGAAGGCATCGACCGCGGCGCCCAACCGGGTCGCGGCATCCTCGTCAAGGCCATGCGCGGTCGCGATGCCGGCCAGTCTCGCGGGCGTCAGCCGGTCGGTGACCGCAAGCTGTAGTGCGGCATGCGCGGCGTTACCGAACTCACGCGCGCTCGCTCCCCCGCGCTCGCTCTCGATGCCTGCCCCAAGCCGTGCCACGCTGGTGGCGTAGTACCTGTACGGGCACGCGTCGTACGTACTGAGCGCCGAGTACGAGACGTGCGTCGGCACGAAACCGCCGCATGTCGTCCCGGGCACGTGCAATGGGGGCAGTTCGCCCACGGGCGGCCGCTCGACCGGAGGGCATGCGACACGCTCGGGCGCCGCGACGTCCCGAACGTCCACGACGATCGATGCGTTCTCAAGCGCGAGGGTGTCCGAGACAGTCTCGCCGGGCATCGCGATACCGAGTGCTCGCCGAACGCGGGAGAGCATGGACGCGTTCTTGGCCTCCTTCTCCGGTGAGGCGACGCCGCATAGAATGAGCGCCTCCTTGGCCCGTGTGCACGCGACGTAGAAGACGCGCTTGGCCTCTTCTTCTTCCATCTGTTGGTCGTACTCCGAGAGGATCCGGTTGCGCGCGGTAGCGTGGTATTCGGAGTCGGGCGACATCGAAGACGGAAGCCGCAGCGCCAGAGACGGACCGCCGAGCGTGTCGATGAGAACGTCCGCCTCGCTACGGGCCATGCCCGAATCGAGCATCGGTACCGCGACGACGCCGAACTCCAGTCCCTTTGCGGCGTGGATCGTCATCACCCGCACCGCGTCGACGTCCTCGGCGACGAGCGTTGCCTGACGGTCCTCGTCGGACTCGCTCCGCAGCGCGACGAAGTCCAGGAAACCGCCAAGGTCGCCGGGCTCGAGCTCGTTGAATTCCTCCGCGACTCTCGCGAGTTTGAGCACGTTGGCCCAGGCACGCGGCCCCGAGGGACCCGACGCGAACAGGGTGATGTCGTACTCTAGAAGCTCGCAGCCGGTGTGCAGTACCTCGGCGATACTGAGGCGTCCGCGGTCGGCCCGCAGCCGCTCGATGACCTCGCGTGTGCGCCCGAGCAGCGCCGCGTCGTCGGGGGCGAGTGGTGTCTTGGGGTTGGAGATCTCGGTCCACAGCGGCACGTGCTCGCCGCGCTCGGCGCGTTGACGAAGCACGTGAAGAGCGTCGTCAGAGAGCCCGGTAAGGGGGCATGCGAGTACGTGTGCAAGAGCCTCGTCATCGAGCGGATTGTCGATCGCACGCAAAAGCATGACCGCGTCTGTGACCTCCGGGCGGTCGTAGTAGGTCCCACCGCGCGCCACGTAGACTCGAAGCCCTTGCGAACGCAGGGCCTCCTCGACGATCTCGGCGCGGCCACCGCTGGCGGCCCGCAGCAGCACGGCGACCTCGCCCTGCTCCACACCGCGATCGACGAGTCGCCGCAGCTCACGGGCAAGTTCGGCCGCCTCGGCGCGGCGCACGTCGTCATCTCTGAGCTCGCCGGAGTCAACCACGAGGAGGCGCACGCGATCCTCACCTTCGGGCCAGAACGCTTCTTTGGTGCGGGCGGGCTCGATTCGCATGAAGTCATCGGCAAAGAACTCCGCGGAGGAGAAGAGGCCGTTGATGGCAGCAAGGACATCGGGGTGCGTGCGCCAGTTGGATCGCAGCTCCATGCGCTCGGGCGCCTCGGCGGCGCGCCTCCTGAAGACGTCCACGTCAGCATGGCGGAACCGGTAGATCGACTGCTTGTCGTCGCCGACAGTGACGAGGTCCCCGGTGCCCACGAGCGTGGCCACGCTTACCTGGAGCGGGTTGGTGTCCTGGAACTCGTCGATCATCAACTCCTGGAACGTTGTCTGGTAGCGCCGCGCGATCTCCGGATGCCGGGTCAACAGGTCGACCGTCTTGAGTTGCAGGTCCTCGAAGTCGAGCGCGCCGAGGGCCTCCTTCGCGGTCGAGTACGTCGTGTCGTAGGTCGCGGTCATCTTGATCAACGCGCGCTCAAGGTACTGGCAAATGATTCCAGTAGTTGCTGCGATCGCCTCCTCGATGGTGGCCTTGCCCCGTGCGGCGAGCTCCTTAAGCTCCGGGGAGCCCTGTGCTGAAACGGTCTTGTTCTCAAGCAGCGCGCCGAGGGCGGCGTCAGCGGTGTCCCACTCGGCCGATGCGTTCAGACCGTCAACGATCGAGCTCTTTCCGTACAGTGTCTCCCTGTTGGTCGCAATGGTCTTGGTCTCTTTGAGTGCGCCCATCTCGTCAGCTATCTCGCGTAGATCCGCCGCGATCCTGCGGAGTTGGGCATCGTCCACGCGCGGCGCCTCGATGAGGTCGGCCGGAGAAAGACCCATCGACCGGAGGCGACCAGAGAGGTGGGTGACGGTGGCCATCAGCCTGGAAGCTCCCATGCCGATGAGCACACGTTCGCAGATCTCGTCGTCGTGCACGCACGCCCGAAGGGAATCCTCGAGCGCCGAGGACGAAAGCGCGCTCTCCTGTGCTCCGGTGATCACACTGAATCGTGGGTCGAGTCCGGCATCGAACGCATGGCGACGGAGTATCCGTGAGCACATACCGTGGATCGTGGAGATCCACGCCCGGTCGAGTCGCCTTGACTCCTCGACCCTGCCCCGTTCGATGAGCGCCTGGCGGATGCGCTCTGCGATCTCGCCGGCCGCCTTGTCGGTGAACGTGATCGTGGCGATCTGGTCTATGCCGGCTCCGGGGTGCGGTGCGTCGCCAAGAACCATCGCGACGAACCGCGCCGTAAGCACCGTGGTCTTGCCCACCCCGGCCGCCGCCGCGACGAACAGCGAGCCGTGCGGCGCCGAGATGATCGCCTGCTGCTCCGGCGTTGGCTGCGGTCTGGCGTTCATCTGCCGCTCCGCTCGCACAACGACCGCGCTGAACAGTGATCGCAGGTCTTGGACTTCAGCGGCTCAGCCGGGATGCGCCCGTTCCGGATACCGTCGACTGCCACGGTGGCCCGGGCGATGGCACTATCGACGATATCTTCGATTTCTCCGGCGGTGCACCTGTCGGTCTTGGTGAACTGCGTGCCGGCGAGCGTATCGAGAAGGAAGCCCCTGTCCCCCTGATTTCCCATGCTGCGGTAGAACCCGGCGACGATCTCACGACCGAACCTGCGATGGACAACCTCGGCGTACAGCGGGATCTGCACGATGCCGTCTCTCTCGAAATCCGCTCGCTTGTACACGCCCGACGTTTTGTAGTCGCTCACCACGAGCCCGGTGGCCGAAGCGTCGATCCTGTCTATCCGGCCGCGCAGGCTGAACTCGCCCATATCCTCCGCCGGGTCCTCGCCGACGCCGAACGCATACTCGTGCGCGATCGGGGCAAACCCCGGAAGGAAGACCGCGTCGCGGACGATGATGCGCCTGGACCCGCGGCGTGCGGCGTGGTGTTGTTGCTCCTCTTCAAGGCCGGCCGGAGCCGACGCCTCCGTGAGCACCTCGTCGGCCACCCGATCGTGTAGCTGAAGCGCGTCTTTGAGTGTTTCTTGTGTGACCCGCTCGTGCTGTGTGGCTGTCCACTCCGCGTAGAAGCGCGAGAGGATGTCGTGGGCGAGGCTGCCCCGGGTCCGGGCGTCGATGGGATCGTCCAACGGCTCTGGCCTGAGATGGTTCTGGTAGAACCACTTGTACGGGCAGGCGAGGTACCCCTCGATCTCACTCACCGAGAACACCGCGCGGCTCGCCAGGGCCCCCAGCACCTCTTGTGAGAGGCACGGACGACGACCGGCGCGCCGGCGCAGGGCGCGAGCCACAGCGGGCAGTTCAGCGCCTTGCTCGGCCATCATCCGCAGCTGTCGCCTCGCTGTGGATGGAGCGTCCGGCGCTTCGGTGAGATCAGCGAGCGTGAGCCTTCGTTCCGGCGGCTGCGGACCGTACCCCTCACCGGTGACCGGATCCCGGTAGACGTCCTTGAGCTCGTGGATGAACTGCGACTCCCGCACCGGCCGTCCGTCGTCGTCGCACACCGTGTAACTGACGATAAGACGGCGGCGCGCACCGGTCACGACCTGGTAGAACAGTAGTCGCTCGGCATCCAGATCGGTTCTTGGCGCAACGTCGATACCCGCCTGCCCGAGCTCCTCGGCCACGCCACCGGAGTTGAGAGCGTCCTCGGGCGAAGACAGCGGGAACTCCCCCGCGGTCAGCCCGCCGAGTATGACCGCCGAAAAACGCCTGGAGCGCGCCCGCTCCGCGCTCATCACCTGCACGACGTCGTCCGCGCTGCCGCTAGCGGTGACACTCAGGTCGTCGAGAAGGCGCGTGATCTCGCTCGCACGGGCGGCGCCGGCTTCGACCGACAACTCCTCGATCATCTCCACGATCGCCCGGCGGGCGGCGGCGTCAAGCAGACCCGCGTCGTCAAGCGCGCGCGCCCCCGGATACGCGGAGACGAGCATGGTGTCCAACAGCCGCTTCCAGTCGTCCACTCGGGACGGAGTGATCTCTTGTGAGCTCAGACGCCGTCCCAGCTCCAAGAGCTTCCGGGCCTTGTCCTCGAGGCGCCTCGCGACATCGAGGACTCCTGGGCCCCTCTCGACTCTATTGGCGCGCAGGAGGCGATCCAGTTCGTCCGCCGAGTCCGGTGACGCCCAGCTGTAACCGCTGCGCAGGAATCCGACAAGGTGCTTACGCTGCATACCTTGCGCCGAAAAGGCCAGGAGCAGTGACAGTGCACGCCCCAGCCCCGTCTGAGACACCGGTCGCGGCACATCGAAATACGCCGCGATACCGGCCTCCGCGAAGGCACGCCGCAGGGCTCGTTCGTGAGGGCGTGGGTTGCGGAAGACAACGGCGATCTCATCGGCTCTAGTACCAGATTCTGCCAGTTCTTGTATCTCACGGATGATGCGTTGTGCCTCGCCGACAAGCCCTTCGGCCGTTGAGATGACAACGTCGCCGTCCGACCCCCGTTTGGGCACCGGGCATGTCCTGAAGAGGTTTCGCTCCAGATGGGCGATCTCCTCCGAAGGCGTGTGCTCACCCGCAACCTGCTGGGTCTCGCTACTAGCAATTGCTTCCAGGCGCCGCACGAGTCCCTCGGCTGACCGTGTGGCGGGGTGATCGGTCTCGTAGGTAAGGGCGACTGCGACGTCAACGCCTGAGGCTGCGGCGGCGTACACGAAGCGCTCCTGTGGCTCGGTAAAGCTGGAGAAGCGGTTGATCGCCATCGTCCCCGGAAGGTCCCCGCGAACAATCAGATCGCCGAGCGCCCGATGCGCCTCGGTCCTCTCTATGAGTCCACGTTTGCGCAGGTGAAGGCCATAGGAGTCCACGATGGCGGCAAGATCGTGCGCCACCCCCGGCCGGGGGATCCGGGACGCGCGATCCCCGGCAAGCCCCCCGCTCTCTCCCGCTCTGCGAACCAGCAGGTCGGCTACGCTGGCGAATCCGGGCCGAAGGGCGGACGCGCCGAGCGCGTCTGTGCGCGTCTCTGAAGTAGCGCGGCTGAGGAGTACGGTGCGTTGAGCCTCTCCGACGATCTGACGACCATCGCCGAGGAGGCCCCAGAGACCGTCCAGGTACGAGTCGAACGTGGAGACTGCGATTCCCGCGGCTCGAGCACGCGCGAGCTCCCTGGCCGCGCGGTCTGCCTCGGGCTTGCTTGGCACCAACAGCACGGCGGGAAGGCCGCGGGCCGCGGCCTGGAGAAGGAGTGCGTGCAGCGCGCCGGTCTTACCGGCGTTCGCGCCGCCCGTTACGAGTCTCAGTGCCACGTGCGCTCCCCTTTCTACCGCCGGAGAGCGTATCACGTGGCTACGACATCAGGGCGTGACCACGGTCCGTGAGTACTTCTGGACACCGTCGCGCAGCTGCGCGACCTTGCGCCAGGCGACTTCCTCGTCACGGCCCAGGTAATGGTCCATGCGCGCCCCGACCATCTCCGCGGTCATCTCCGCACGCTCGGCCACCCCGCGCGCAAGATCGGCGACCCGGAGTGCCTCGTTCGCGATCATCCGGCGAGTGCGGTTGCCACTGTCCGGGGCAAAGAGCAGTCCGAGAACGATTCCGCCGACCACGCCGGCGAATAGTCCTATGGCAAAATATTCCATGTTGCGCGATCTCATGAGCGTTCTCCCTCACTCGCCTCGCCCATGAGCAGGCGAGTGATCCTCTCCAAGTCTTCTTCATCCTGGAAGTCGATCTCGATCTTGCCCTTCTTGCTCGTCTGGCGAACCCGAACCGCGGTACCTAGGAGTCGCCGCAGCCTCCGGGCGACCAGCTTGAACGACTTCGGCGTGAGAGGCCGCGGTGCCCGCTCACCCTGGCCGGCCGCGATCAATTTCGCGAGACTCTCGGCCTCGCGAACGGACAGCCCGTCAGTCGCGATCTTCTCCGCAAGCTTTACGCGCAGATCCTCATTGGGGAGCGACAGGACGGCCCTTGCGTGGCCTGCGCTGAGCTTCCCGTCGAACATCATCTGCTGCACTTCCTCCGGTAGATCGAGAAGGCGCAGCGTGTTGGTCACGGCCGAGCGCGACTTCGATACCTGATCGGCCAGCTCGGCCTGTGTCATCTCGTAGTCGGTGAGAAGGCGCCGGTAGCCTCGCGCCTCTTCGATTGCATTCAGGTCCTCGCGCTGCAGGTTCTCGATCAATGCGAGAGCAAGCGCTTCCGTCTCGCTGCAAGCTATGATCTTGACGGGGACCTTCTCAAGCCCGGCGGCCTTCGCTGCCCGCCAACGACGTTCACCTGCGATGATCTGGTAGCCGTCGGAGTGCGGTCGCACGACGATCGGCTGCATCATGCCGACCTTGCGAAGCGAATCGGCCAACTCGTTGATCTGTTCCTCGTCGATGACGGTGCGTGGCTGATTCGGATTGGGGGAGATGAGGTCTGTCGCGAGTTCCTGCGGTTCGCCCCCGGTAAACTCCTGCCCGGCCCCCGGAATCAGTGCTGACAGGCCCCGGCCAAGTCCCCTCTTAGACACGGCTCACCACTTCCTTCGCAAGGCTCCGGTATGCCGCTGCCCCGCGGCCGGTCGGGTCGAAAAGCGTCACGGGCTGGCCAAAGCTGGGGGCTTCCGACAGTCTGACACTCCGCGGAATCACCGTCTGGAACACCCTGTCCTCGAAGAAGTCCTTCACCTCTTCAACGACCGCCTGGGACAGCTTCGTCCGTGCATCGAACATCGTCATGACAACGCCGAAGATCTCAAGCTCAGGGTTGAGGTGCGTCTTCACGAGCTTGAAGCTCTCGAGCAGCTTCGTGAGACCCTCGAGCGCATAGTATTCGCATTGGACGGGAATCACGACGCCGTCCGCTGCCGTGAGCGCGTTGATCGTAAGCAGCCCCAGAGATGGGGGGCAGTCGACCAGGATGAAGTCGAAGTCAGATCTAATCGGCGCCAAGACTCCACGAAGCTTGGTTTCTCGGCTGAATGCCGACACAAGTTCTATCTCTGCCCCGGCCAACTGTATGGTCGCGGCTACCGCGAAGACGTTCTCCACTTCGACAGGCTCGATAAGCTGCTCGATCGGAGTGTCGGTGAGGAGCGCGTTGTAGATGCACGCCTCGCGCTGGTTCTTGTCCAGCCCAAACCCTGAGGTGGCGTTTCCCTGTGGGTCAAGATCAACGAGTAGGACCTTCTCGCCAAGCTCACCAAGGCACGCGGCTAGATTCACCGCCGTTGTGCTCTTCCCCACTCCGCCCTTCTGGTTCACCACCGCAAGCACCCGAGCGGCGTGCGCCGAGCGCACATGGGGCTTCGGTGCTTCCTGCGGGTTCCCGCCCACTGGCCTCTCCTCCTGGATCATTACAGCTCGCGGTATGTGCACGCGCTTACTCTAAGTGGATGCCTTAGCCGAGGGGTTGTCTCTGAGCTAGACCCGTTCGCCTCGGAAGCGCGATCTTGGGAGTGGTGAGCTTGGTGAATGTGATGATTTCGCGGACTTCTCCGCCAGGCAAGGTCATCCTATCACGTTCTGGCGGACCGAATCCGCAGAGCGTGGCAACAGTGGCCCCCTTTCGGAGTTCATCGTCGTCGATACGCGCCTTGAGCGCAATCGCTCGGCCCCCGATGGCGAGCAGGGGAGCCGAGAGCTCTACGACGGCCCCAAGCCTCGCAAGTCCCCGCGCGGTCACGACCGCAAGCGTCCCCCGCCACTCCAGCCCGAACTCTTCTGCCCTCCCCCAGTAGCCCTGTCCGTCCAGGTGCAGGCGCTCCACTACTTCTTGTAGGAAGTCTGCTTTCTTGCGAACGGAATCGACCAGTATCGTTCGGCGTCCAGTCAGAATCGCGAGCGGGACACCCGGGTAACCCGCACCGGAGCCTATGTCCATCATCACGCCCATTGGCGACGCGAGAACCGCCGGCAGAGCGAGGACGGAGTCTTGGATGTGCAGCCTGAGTACATCCTCCCGGGACGTGATCCGCGTCAGATTGAACTTGCGGTTCGCTTTCGCCACAAGGTTCGCGTGCTCAGCGATCAGACTCGCCTGCTCCATGCTGGAGGTGTGCTGAATCTCGGTCAACGCCTCTTGGACCATCTCAGTGGTGATCTGATCGGCGACGCTGTCGGCTGCTGGTTTCACGTGAAACATCTTCCCCTATCCCTCGGGTCGACGCCAGTCCAGGGAATCCTCGGTGGCAGAGTATGTTTCACGTGAAACACGTGCGGGCACCGTGAGACCCCGCCGCAATCCCACGACTCGTTGGGTTGAGGCAATCGTCCCGCAAATAGAAACAGGCGAGGGAGGGCCCCGCCCGCTTCTCACTGAAACCGCTGTGCTATCGGACTACTTGGGATGAACAACCACCTGGCGGAACGGCTCGTCGCCTTCGCTCTCCGTGGTTACGCGGCGATCGTTGCGAAGCGCCATGTGAATGACCTTACGCTCAAAGCTCGTCATTGGACGGAGTGGCATCGACTTTCCCTGACGCGCGACTCGCTCGGCCGCACGCTTTGCAATGTCCTCCAACTTAAGCCGACGGCGATATCGGTAGCCGGAGATGTCGACGACGACCGGATACCTGCGCTCTACTCGCCGGTTGGTGATAGCGGACACGAGGATCTGCAGGGAGTCCAGCGTCCGGCCGTGTCGGCCGATCAGAATCCCCAGGTCCTCTCCGACCACATCCAGGATGATCTCGCCTTCGTCACCCTCGTACTCTTCGACGTTAGGCTTGATGCCGAACTTGCCGACTATCTCATTGATGACCGCAACCGCCTCATCGGCCACCTTGTCGATCTCTTCCTCGGAGAACTCGGGCTCCTCGTCCTCGTCCTCTTCCAGCACAAGCGCGTCCTCGTCCTCAGTGTCCTCGCCGCCGTCATTCTCGTCCGAGGCCTTGAGCGCCGCGATGGTGGCTGGCTTGAGCCATACGCGAACCGTCGCTGACCGGGAGCCACCGAAGAGTCGCTTCCCCGCTTCTTCCACGACCTCGTACTCGACTGCATCCTGCTGGACACCCATTTCCTCAAGCGCGGCGTCGAGCGCCTCTGCTACAGAGGGTCCCTCTTTGGTTGTCTCCTTGAGCATCTACTTGTCTCCCTCGTTGCGCGCATAGACCTTGTTGGTCACGAACTGCTGCCCGATTTGGAGCACGCTCGATGTGACCCAGTAGACCAGAACACCCGCGGGGGCGCTCCAGCCGAACACGAGCATCACCACCGACATGTACAGAGCGATCTGCTTCTGCTGCTTCTCACCAGGCTGCATCAGCTGCGGGATGTAGATGCTCAGCCCGAACAGCACCACAAGGATGGCGTAGGGAAGAGCGGCCCAGACGCCGGAGGCGCTGAAGATCCCCTGCGGTGTCTTGGTAAGGTCTGGCAGAATTATCCAGAATCTTCTGGCGATTTCCGCCTGCTCCGGACTCATCGCCGCGATGTACTGCAGGAACATACCCGGCTTGGCGGCCGTTCCGCCCAGCATCCTGTACAGCGCGATGAAGACAGGCATCTGGATGATCAAAGGAAGGCACCCGCCGAACGGATTGACCTTGTTCTCCTGGTAGAATTTGAGAGTCTCCGCCTGGAGTTTCTCTTTGTCGTTCTTGTACTTGACCTGCAGTTCCTTGATCTTGGGCTGAATGCGCTGTAACTCATACATCGACTTCGACTGCTTCAGTGTCAGCGGCAGAAGCGCGATCCTGATGAGGATCGTGAGCATGATGATCGCCACACCGTAGTCGTTCACCCACCCGTAGAAATACTTGAGTACGTCGAACAGGATCCCTTCGATGAATTCAAACACGTGGGAGAACCTCCTTAGGAGAGAGCGCTCATGCGCCTCAGGGTCGTGGAGCGGTCACCACACCGGCAGGCCCGGGGGTCGTCGTGGTTCTGTCTGTAACCTATCTACCACACCTCCGTGCCTCTACGGAAGCAGAACGTGGTCTTACGGGACAGGATCGTACCCTCCGGGGTTCCAGGGATGACATCGCCCGATCCGCTTCATGGCCATCCAGCCCCCGCGGAACGGACCATGGCGCTCGATCGCGGTGATGGCGTACGAGGAGCACGTGGGGGTGAAGCGGCACGACGGGGGGAACAGCGGGGATATGAAGCGCTTGTAGGCCTTGATCAGGGCAACGAGCACTGCGCTGACCGCCTTCACGACAGCACACCGGCCTTTCGCAGCGCGGCGGCAGCCGATGCGTCCAGGGCTTCAGGACGCGCGGTGATCACTCCCGCGCGCGCGATGAATACTACATCCAGCCCGGGCCACGGTCCTCCAGCACGACGGCAGGTCTCCCTGAGGACCCTCTTTGCGCGGTTGCGGAGCACGGCCCCCCCGATCTTCTTCCCAGCAACGAACATCACGCGACCCTCGGGGTCGCGTGATGCAGGTGTCTTTGCGCTTAGTACCACAAGTAGTGGGCTGGTTCCCCTTGTGGCGCTCGCGAAGATACTGTCTATCTCCGCATTTGCGGTGATCGTCCGCATGGTCCCGGGTCCTCTCGGACCGCAGACGCTGCTACGCTGCGCTCGGGGTGAGGACCTTGCGGCCCTTACGGCGACGCGCTGCGATAACCGCGCGGCCACCCTGGGTGGCCATGCGCGAACGGAACCCGTGCGTCTTGGCACGCTTGCGGTTGTTGGGCTGGTAAGTACGCTTCACTTGATCTTCCTCCGTTCGGGTGCGCCCGTGGGGTATCGCCCGGACGCCAAGCCCGGTGATTATACCGGCGCCCTGTGGATAGTGTCAACGCGCTCCAGGGCGAGGCGCGTTGCCCTGAGGCGCGTTGCCTCACAACCCGAACCTTCCTGCTCGGCGGGGAGCCGTTCCGGGATCGGAGCGGCGCCGAGGGACCCCATGAGCTCTTTCCGCACCCCGAGGACTCTTTCCAAACACCCTGGCGTAAGAAAGTCGTGAAATTGTGGATACTGTGGAAAACCCAGGATACAAACGTGTGGATGCTGTGGATAACACCGGTCCGCTCGTTGTTGCGGCACGGGGCCTCTGCTAGAATCGGCGCTGTTGTGAGGGGGCTGTCCGTGACCCTGTTGACCTTGAGAAAGCCCTGTTCAGAGGCCTAATACTACATCGGAACGCTGGTTGCCACCGGACATATGTTCGGTTATCCACAGTCCCTTCCGCGCAGATCGCGGTGTCTTGTGCGCCTGTCCACAAGAGCGGCGCGGTTTGCCCACCGTGAAGGGGTCCAGGAAAGCCGATATCCACCCGAAAAGCGTGTCACCTGCGGGTTCTGGCCCGACCGGCCCAGTGGTTCCGGAAAGCTATCCACAAATGTGGAAAGGTCTGTGGACAGAATCACGAAACTGCAGTTCACGCACTATCACATCCTTTCGAGTGTCTAAGGTCGGAAAGGGTGGCTACGGGTCCAAACTGCGCTTTTGCCGCAGAGGCTTCTGTTGGAGGTTGTGAACAAGTCTGTGGACGCGCAACGCGTCTTGATCAGGAGAGGGGGGGCATTGAAGTCGTTCTACTCGGGGCCGTCGTCCGCGAGCGCCCCGGTGGCTCCCGTGATCATGCCACAGCCAGCGGAGGTTGAGCCGCGCACCACCGTCGCCCGCATAGCGATCTATGACTCACTAACCGCGGCGCCTCGCGTTGAGGACCTCGCCGCTAATGATCCGAGGATGTTCATCGAATCCCTCTCAACCAGGGCGTACCAGCTGTCCCACGAAGCTGGCGGTGCGGTGCCGTACACCGTCATACGGGAGGTTGTGGAGAACCTGATCCATGCCCGTTTTCGTGAAGTAGTGGTGACCATCCTTGATGAGGGGAGGACCGTCCGCTTCTCGGACCAGGGGCCCGGTATCTTGGACAAGGAGCGTGCATTCGTCCCTGGATTCTCGACCGCCACGGACGAGATGAAGCACGTTATCAAGGGGGTGGGCTCAGGTCTGCCTGTGGTGAAGGAGTGTCTCACGTTCTCTGGGGGCACCGTCACGATCGAAGACAACCTGGGGTCGGGTACGGTCGTGACCCTTCATATGGATCCTCCCGTATCCGCGCGCGTAGAGCCCGCCGAGGACGTGCCCGCAGCACCTATCCCGCGCCTGTCGCTCCGCCAGAAGCAGGTCATATCCCTTGTGATGGAGCTTGGCTCGGCGGGACCTTCCGTGGTCTCCCGGGAGCTTGGGGTGGGTTTGTCTACCGCCTATCGCGATCTGGCGACGCTCGAACAGTACGGCCTGATTGACGCAGACGAGACCGGCAAGCGCACGCTTACGCCTTCCGGGATTCGTATCCTTGATCGACTTCTCCACGAATAGGCCCGGTGCATCGCATGCAGGACATCCAGCAGGTTTGGGAACAAGCGCTCGACGTCGTCAAGTCAGAACTGAACACGCCCACATTCAAAACGTGGTTCGAGCACACGTACCCACTCGGTTGTGTCGATACCACGTTCCTGGTCTCGGTACAGAACGACTTCGCGCGCGACTGGTTGGAGTCCCGCTACTCGGGGCTTCTCGCCTCGGCCCTGTCGCAGGTGACGGGCGACGCGTTGTCGGTAAGCTTCCAGGTCTCAGACACGCCCGTGGCTCAGATCGAGCCGCCGGCCCAGGCGATGGACGCACCTGTTCTGGTCGACCTGGAGGCCGCCGAGCAGAAGCGTGTTAGGGAGGCCACAGAGGGCGAGTTCAACCCCAAGTACACCTTTGAGTCGTTCGTTATGGGCTCGTCTAATGAGTTCGCATATCACGCGGCACTTGCTGTGGCCGAGACCCCCGGCGGCGCCTATAACCCTTTGTACATATATGGTGGTGTCGGTCTGGGCAAGACGCACCTCCTGCAGGCCATCGGCCACTACGTAAAGACGAGCTTCCCTCATATGAAAGTGAAGTACGTCTCAAGTGAGCAGTTCACCAACGACTTCATCAACTCGATCGGTGATAAGGAGAAGAACCGTCGCATCGACGGCTTCCGGCGCCAATACCGTACGATCGACGTGCTCCTGGTTGACGACATCCAGTTCCTCGCCGGCAAAGAGGGAACACAGGAGGAGTTCTTCCACACCTTCAACACCTTACAGCAGGCCGGTAAGCAGATCGTTCTCTCCTCGGATAAACCCCCGAAGGACATCGGCAACATCGAGGACCGGCTGCGCAGCCGGTTTGAGATGGGCCTTATCACCGACATCCAACCCCCCGAGTTGGAGACCCGCATCGCTATCCTCCGGCGCAAGGTCGAAGCTGAAGGCTTTGTTGTCCCCGCGGAGGTGCTGTCGTTCATCGCCGAGCGGATCTCGTCGAACATCCGTGAGCTCGAGGGTGCCCTCATCCGTATCGTGGCGTTCAGCTCGCTCACGCGTCATGTCATCGACATAGACCTGGCGCACAGTGTGTTGAAGGACATCTTCCCCGAGCGAACCATCCGGCCGATCTCTGTCA
Source organism: Coriobacteriia bacterium (assembly GCA_049657775.1). Taxonomy (GTDB): domain Bacteria; phylum Actinomycetota; class Coriobacteriia; order Anaerosomatales; family Anaerosomataceae; genus JBASNZ01. Next base: position 15,279 of record JBASNZ010000046.1, read on the forward strand.
CGGCGATCCAGCAAGAGGTCTGCAAGTTCTACGGGATAGCCAAGAGCGACCTTATCGGCAACAAGCGATCACAGCAGATCGTGTATCCGCGGCAGATAGCTATGTATCTCGCGCGCGAACTAACCGATATGTCCCTGCCCCGGATCGGCGCGGAGTTTGGTGGTAGAGACCACACAACCGTCATGCACGCGACCGCGAAGATACAAAAGCTCCTTAATGAACAGCGTGAGGTGTACAACCAGATACAGGCTCTAACGAATCTGATCAAGCAGCGCAGTTGACAACTCTGTGGATATCCTGCGGACGGATTCTGGACGAACGTTGAGAACTGTGGACAGACGCAAGGCCCTGTGTGATCTGTGGAGAACACGCGGGGGATATCAACAGGAAGATGCACAATGGATACACCATCGACGACGTGCTAGGAAGGGGTTTTCCCACAGTATCCACAAGCCTTATTACTATGACTGCTGGGTTATTGATATATCGAAAGGATAAGTAATGAAATTCACGATCGCCCGCACCGAACTCTTGGACGCCCTGTCGATCGCATCCAAGGGTTTGTCGTCGAGAACGACGCTACCTATCCTTTCAGGAATCCTGATCTCGGCCGTCTCTGATGAGATAACCCTTCAAGCGACGGACCTTGAGATATCGATCAAGACGACCTCTAAAGCACGGGTCGAGCAGCCTGGTAGTGTCGTTGTGCCGGGACGACTCACCACAGACATAGTGAGGAACCTTCCGGAGGCCGCGGTCACTCTCGAGCTGAATTCATCAGGGGTGTCTATCTCCTGTGGTCAGTCATCGTTCGTGGTACGAACGCTCGCCGCGGATGATTTTCCCAAGTTTCCCGACGTGAAGCCGTCCCAGATGGTGAGCCTTCCCACCGACGTCTTCTCAAAGGTGGTCCACCAGGTGTCTCGCGCCGTCAGCAGGGATGAGACCAGGCCGGTCTTGACCGGTGTCTTGGTCGTCGTTGAAGAGACCACGCTCAAGATGGTCGCAACTGACTCGTATCGGCTGTGTGTCCGAGAGGTTCCGGTGCAAGGAGCCGGAGGATCACTCGAAGCAGTGGTCCCGGGACGTGCGATAGAAGATGTCTCGAGACTGTCGTCGTCGACCGAGACGGTCGGTCTTGGCGTTTCGGAGAATCAAGTCGTCTTCTCGTTCGGCCAGACAACGTTCGTGTCTCGGAGGATAGAGGGGAACTTCCCCAACTACCGCCAGCTGCTGCCGGCTGAGTATCAGACCCGGATAATCGTCGACCGTCAAGAGCTTATGGAGGCGGTCAAGCGCGTCTCCCTCATGGCCCAGCACAGCGCGCCACTCCGGGTTGGTGTGACGTCCGAGGAACGAGTCCTCACTCTGACCGCGCAGACGCAAGACGTCGGCGAAGCCAAGGAAGACCTGGAAGTGGATGTGACCGGCCCGACGGTCGAAATGGCGTTCAACCACGCATACCTGATGGACGGTATCTCGGTGGCCGACTCCGAGAAGGTAGCCCTCGAAATCGTGAGCCCCCTTAAACCTGGCGTCATCAAGCCGGCCGAAGGCGAGGACTTCATCTACCTGCTCATGCCCGTCAGGCTCGGATAGGTTCCGGACCAGGGTGCGCATTTCCTCGCTTCACCTGCGGGGGTTCAGGAGCTACTCCGATCGGACACTCGAACCCTCGCCGGGACTGACTATCCTGGTTGGCCCTAACGCGGCCGGTAAGACGAACGCCCTGGAAGCGATCGCGCTCGTGTCGAGCGGTAGATCGTTCCGAAACCCGCATTGGGACGAGGTCGTGGGGTGGGGGAGAGACGAAGCGAAGATCTCCGTAGAGGCCTCGAGCAGTCGCTCCTCGGTGAAGATCGAACTCACCATCGACCGAACAGGGACCCGGCACTACAGGGTCAACGGTGTTGCGAAGAGGCGAGCGCTTGATGTGGCGGGAATAGTACCCATCGTCTCTTTCACGCCTGATGACTTGAATCTGGTCAAGGGACCGGCCGAGCAGAGACGAAGCGCAGCAGATGACCTGGGCGAACAACTCTCCAAGACCTACGGCGCCGTTCTCCGCGACTACGCCAAGGTCATCAAGCACAGGAACGCCCTCCTTCGGGAGTGGCGCGCGTCAGACGACGATCTTGCGCCCTGGACGGCACAAGCCATCACCTTAGGAGCGAAGTTAGTGGTCCACAGGCGCCGCTTGCTACGGAGGGTCATCGATCACGCCACTCCGGCGTATGCTCACCTCTCCGGAGGCGAGACGCTTAGCCTTGAGTATCGCGATCGGTGCGGGCTTGGGCTGACCGAGGTACATACCGAGGTCTCCACGACCGAGGCGACCGAGGCGCTGGCGGCCACGTTCGCACTGCGCGCCAGCGACGAGCGGGCCCGGCAGACCACACTCGTAGGTCCACATCGCGACGATATCGCCTTCCTTGTGAACGAACGCGAAGCGCGAACCTACGCGTCACAGGGACAACAGCGAACCATAGCCTTAGCGTGGAAGCTTGCCGAGGTCGGCGTTGTTGAGGATGTCTCGGGTACCGAACCCGTGCTCCTTCTCGACGACGTGATGTCCGAGCTCGACGAGGACAGGCGTCGCGCGCTGACGGGTTTGGTGCAAGAGCGGGTGCAGACGTTCATCACCACAACGAACACGGGCTACTTCGACCCAGTGTTGCTGTCCGAGGCGCTCATCGTGGACATCGGGGGTGAGGCCGATGGTGCGACACCGTAAGACCGAGCGCATCGGCGACGTCACCGGCACCTTCCTCAAGCGGATCGACCCGCAGGGGAAGCGACACGACGGCACGGTGGTGAATGCATGGCGGCCGGCGGCCGGAGACGAGATCTCCCGACACACGAGCGGGGTTGCGTTTCGCGACGGCGAGCTTGTCGTCAGCGTTGATGGTCCCGCCTGGGCGAACGAGCTCTCACTCATGTCGGACAGGCTCCGGAAAGCTATCAACGATCAAATAGGACAGGATCTGGTCAGGTCCATCCGCTTCACTGTCTCCAGGCGCGTCTCGCTTGAGCGACAAGAGGCGGCGCGCAAAGAACAGACAGAGGAGTACTACGAGCCCGACGCCACACACCCGGCGCCGCTCACGCAAAGCGAGCGGGACCAGGCGGCGTACATGGCCGAGGCGGTGCCGAACGACAGACTCCGACAGGTCGCCCTCAGGGTCATGATCAAGGATCTGGAGTGGAAAAAGGCTGTCCGCACCCGCAAAACGGCGCAGATGCCATCTGATGGCCCGACAAGGGGCGATTCGGGCCTCTAACACTAGGCGTTGTGGTAAAATAAGCCCGCCGGGACAAGATGTCGTGGTGTCTCCGCGCGACCACCTGTAACGCAAGACCGAGAAGGAGCCCTGGTGGCGACAAACAACAGTTCATACTCTGGAAAAGACATCCAAGTCCTTGAGGGACTAGAAGCGGTTCGCAAGCGTCCGGGAATGTACATCGGATCGACCGGTCCCAAGGGCTTGCACCATCTGGTGTACGAGCTCGTGGACAACTCGGTCGACGAAGCGCTCGCGGGTTACTGCGGCGCGATCGAGATCATCATCCACCAAGACAACGCGGTCACGGTCATCGACAACGGTCGAGGTATACCGGTTGACAACGTCCCCAAGTACAAGAAGTCGGGCGTGGAGGTGGCGCTCACCATCCTCCATGCGGGCGGCAAGTTCGGCGGCAGCGGTTACAAGGTATCGGGCGGGCTACACGGCGTGGGCGTGAGCGTTGTGAACGCCCTTTCCAGCAGACTCGAGGTCGAGGTCAAGCGCGACGGCCAGATCTGGGCCATGTCGTTCGAGCGCGGCAAACCGCTCGGCCCGATCAAGGCGATCGGCAAGTCCAAGACCACGGGGACCAAGATCACCTTCTGGGCGGACCCCGAGATCTTCGAAACCACCGAGATCTCCTGGGACACGCTTGCGTCGCACATGCGCGAGACCGCGTTTCTCAACAAGAACCTCAAGATCACACTTACCGACGAGCGAGAGCTCGAGCCGCGCCACGAGGAGTTCCGCTACGCCGGCGGCATCATCGACTTTGTGAAGTACCTCAACGACAAGCGGGAGACGGTTCACGCCAAGCCGATCTACTTTGAGGCCGAGGGCCCAGAGGGTATGGTCGAGGTGGCGCTGGGGTGGAACACCGGGTACTCGGAGACCGTGCTCGCCTTTGCCAACAACATCAACACACACGAGGGTGGCACGCACCTCGATGGGTTCAAAAACGCGCTCACCCGCACCATAAACGATTACGCGCGGCGTCAAGGCATCCTCAAAGAGAAGGACGACAATCTTTCGGGCGAGGACATCCGCGAAGGCCTCACCGCGGTCATCTCGGTCAAGCTCACCGATCCGCAGTTCGAGGGTCAGACCAAGACCAAGCTCGGCAACACCGAGATGCGCTCATTCGTGCAGTCAGTCGTTACGGCCGGCCTCGCCGAGTTCTTGGAGGAGCACCCCAAGCCCGCCCGCGCCATCATTCTCAAGTCGACCCAGGCAGCCAAGGCGCGCATGGCGGCACGCAAGGCGCGGGAACTCACTCGCCGCAAGGGACTTCTCGAGAGTTCGACGCTGCCGGGTAAGCTGTCCGACTGCTCGATCCGTGAGGCAGCACTTACCGAGATGTACCTCGTTGAGGGTGACAGCGCCGGCGGTTCGGCCAAGCAGGCTCGCGACCGCAGCTTCCAGGCTATCCTCCCGCTCCGCGGGAAGATCCTCAACGTGGAGAAGGCGGGCATGACCCGCGCGCTCTCCTCGCTCGAGATCCAGGCGATGATCACCGCCATCGGCACGAGTATCGCCGAGGAGTTCGACATCCAGCAGGCCCGCTATCACAAGATCATCATCATGACCGACGCGGACGTCGACGGCAGCCACATCCGCTGCCTCATCCTCACGTTCTTCTACCGGTACATGAGAGAGATGATCGACGCCGGTTACATCTACATCGCGCAGCCGCCGCTCTACAAGATCAGCGTGGGCAAGAAGCACGAGTACGCCTACAACGACAAGCAGCTGCAAGACGCGCTTGCCAAGTTGCCGGAGAACGCCAAGTTCACACTTCAGCGGTACAAGGGTCTGGGCGAGATGAACCCCGAGCAGCTGTGGGAAACCACGATGGACCCCGAGAAGCGCACGCTGCTCCAGGTCTCTCTCGATGACGCACTCGCTGCCGAAGAGGCTATCGTCGACCTCATGGGCGACCAGGTGGAACCCCGGCGAGAGTTCATCCAGAGGCACGCCAAGAACGTTCGCTTCCTGGATATCTAGCGTGCGGCGAGCGGAGTCGGTGAGGCGACACGGTGAACGAGCGACGCGAACGACGGGGATTCGAACCCCCTCCCTGGGAGCGCGAGGAATTCGAGCGCTTCCAGAAGGAGCGCGCCGAGCGGGAAAAGGAAGCCCAGCTGGAGGCGGTTCTTGCGGCAGCCCGACTGGCGCAAGAACCCGCCGTGGTCGCCGCGGTGGGGCCAAAGCAGCCGGTCGGCGAGGCCGTCCGGGCTCCAGAGAGTGGGGAGCAGGTAGGCCAGGCAGCCTCGACGCAAGCCGAAGGAGCGGAGTCTCCTACTCCGGGTATCCCGGAGTCCGAGATCGAACGCATGTTGATAGACCTCAGGCTCGAGGAGCCGCGCGCCGTCACACAGTACAAGGTGTTCGGCAACGTGGTGGTAGGCCTGCTGCTCGCCAGCGGGTTGGGTTTTGTGATCTGGTCGGCGTTCCTGTTCGCCCGCACGCAAGCGAACGATGGGACGACGATCGCCCTGGCGACACCGTTCGCCTCGGCGACAGCCTCGGCGCTGATGACGCTCTGGGGACTGATGCTCATCGGCGGCGCGGTACTGCTTTGGCGCAAGTACAACGTGCGGTAACGACGTGCGAGGAGATACAACGTGACTGACGCGATGGCCACATCCGGCAACGTGCTCCCGATCGACATCGAGGAAGAGCTGAGGAGTTCGTTCCTTGAGTACGCGATGAGCGTTATCGTCGCGCGTGCCTTGCCGGACGTGCGCGACGGGCTTAAGCCGGTCCACCGCAGGATCCTGTACGCCATGAGCGAGTCGGGACTCACCCCGAACCGCGCGTACAAGAAGTCCGCGTGGACCGTCGGCGAAGTCATCGGTAAGTACCACCCCCATGGCGACACCGCCGTGTACGACACCATGGTTCGAATGGCGCAGGACTTCGCCATGCGGCTGCCGCTCGTTGACGGCCACGGCAACTTCGGGTCCATCGACGGCGACAGCGCGGCTGCCATGCGATACACGGAGTCGCGCCTGCACCGGGCGGCGATGGAGCTGCTGCGAGACATCGACAAGGAGACCGTCGACTACGGACCCAACTACGACGAGTCACTCCAGGAGCCCCTCGTACTGCCGAGTCGTTACCCCAACCTGCTCGTCAACGGCAGCGCGGGCATCGCCGTTGGTATGGCCACCAACATCCCGCCGCACAACCTGGGCGAGGTCATCGACGCCGCCACCATGATGATCGACAACCCCGACGTCACGATCGAAGAGCTTATGACGGTGCTTCCCGGCCCCGACTTCCCAACGGGCGGCATGATCATGGGCAGAGAAGGCATCCACGATGCCTATGCTACCGGCCGCGGTTCGATCAAGGTACGGGGCAAGGCGCACGTGGAGCAGACATCCACGGGCCGGATGCGCATCATCATCACCGAGATCCCCTACGGGGTGAACAAGTCCAAGCTCGTGAGCAAGATCGCGGAACTCGTTCGCGAGAAGAAGCTCACCGAGATATCCGACTTGCGAGACGAGTCGGACCGCAAGGGGATGCGGGTCGTCGTCGAGCTCAAACAAGTCGCGATCCCACAAGTGGTTCTCAACAAGCTGTACAAGCACACCACACTCGAGACGGGCTTTGGTGTTATCACGATCGCGCTCGTGGACGGCGTGCCGAGGACGCTCAACCTAAGAGAGATGCTCTACCACTACCTCGAGCATCAGAAGCAGGTCATCACCCGGCGCACCCAGTACGACCTGCGCAAGGCGCAGGAGAGAGCCCACCTCCTCGAGGGCTACATGATCGCGCTCGACAACATCGACGAGGTCATCGCGATCATCAAGTCGAGTGACGACGATGAGGAAGCCAAGACACGCCTCGGTGAGCGATTCGGCCTGTCGGTCGTCCAGACCGAGGCCATCCTCGAGATGCGCCTGCGGCGCCTCACCGGCCTTGAGCGCCACAAGATCGAGGAGGAGTTGCTGGAGCTTCGCGAGAAGATCGCCTGGTATCAGCAGGTTCTCGGCGACGTCTCTCTTGTGCTGCAGATCATCAAAGAGGAGATGGCCGAGATCCGGGACAAGTTCGCCAACCCGCGCCGGACCGAGATCAGCGGTGTCGCCCACGACCTCGACGTCGAGGACCTCATCGCCGAGGAGGACATGGTCGTCACGATCACCAAGGCGGGTTACGTGAAGCGTCTGCCGGTGGCGACGTATCGTCAGCAGAAGCGCGGCGGCAAGGGCGTCTCCGGAGTCAACCTCAAAGAGAGCGACTTCGTGGAGCAGCTGTTCATCAGCTCGACGCACGACTACGTGCTCTTCTTCAGCACTAAAGGCAAGGTGTACCGCCTCAAGGTGCACGAGCTCCCGGTCGGGTCCAGGCACGCCCGCGGGACGGCCGTGGTCAACCTGCTGCCCTTCGAGCAGGACGAGAGGATCGCCGCAGCCATCACCACGCGTGAGTTCAGCCAGGACGAGTACTTGCTGTTCGCCACGCGCAACGGCCTGGTCAAGAAGACGGCGATCGGCGCCTACGACCGTTCGCGTCGCGACGGCATCATCGCCATCAATCTGCGCGACAACGACGAGCTCATCGCGGTCCGCCGCGTGCACGCGGGCGAGAAAGTCGCGATGGTCTCGGCCGACGGCAAGGCGATCGTGTTCGATGAAGGCGACGCCAGGCCCATGGGGCGTGACACCACCGGCGTCCGCGGCATGATGGTCAAGGGTGACGATCGCATCCTCGGCATGGAGATCGCACCCGACAACTCGGAGCTGTTCGTGGTGACCGAGCGCGGCTACGGCAAGCGTACGCCGATCGGTGACTACCCGGTCCAGAAGCGCGGCGGTATGGGCGTGAAGACGATCCAGGTCACGCCCAAGAAGGGCCGCCTCGCCGGGATGAAGGTGGTCATGCCCGGACACGAGCTGATGCTCATCTCCGAGGAGGGCGTCGTCATCCGCGTGCAGGCCGAGGACATCAGCCGGCTCGGACGCTCCACCCAGGGCGTGAAGGTCATGAACGTGGCCGAGACCGACCGGGTCTCCGCTATCGCCCGCGTGGCCGCGAAGAAGAAGAAGCGCACGGTCCCCGAAGGCCAGCAGGTTCTCGTTGAGGACGAGACGCTCGCCGCTACCCGCATGCCGGGCATGAGCGAGCGCGACGCCGAGGCCGAGGAGCTTGTGAGCGAGGAGTTCGACGAGGACGAGTAGCGCCCTCTCGTACGCCGAAGCGATATACAGATGGCGGCACTGTGACATGCGCACCATATGCATGTCACGGTGCCGTATCATGAGTGATGAATCCGATTCCGAATCGGCGGTTACTCCGCCTGCCGGAGGACTGTCGTGCCGATCGCCTTACTCAAACGACTCATCGCGCCCCTGCTGCCCCGCGAGTACAAGACAGCGGCTCGCTCCTTCTCGGCCGACGCCTGGCGCTATCTGCAGACCGTAGGCCTGCAGAATGCGGGCTTCGGCGTGCTCGGCACGGTCTTCGCGATCTACATCAAAGACGCCGGCATGACCGAGGCGGTCGTGGGCGACGTGGAGGGCGCGTTGGCGCTTGCGAGCGCCATCACCTGCCTGGCGCTGCCTCCGCTTGTGGCGCGCATCGGCTACCGTCCGCTCATGATCATCGGCGCGTTCGCCCTGGGGCTGTCGCGAGTGGCCCAGGCATTTGCCCCGACGGCGTTCGTGGTGGTAGCGCTCGGACTCCTGTACGGTCTGGGCGAGGGCTCGATGCAGATCCTCGGCACGGCCTTCCTCTCCGAGGCGGCGCCTGCGCGGGCCCGCACGCACCTGTTCACAGTGGACTACACCACGCGCGTCGGGGCCATGTTCGTGGGCTCACTCGTGGGCGGATTCCTGCCGCGCCTGCTGGTCACGGCGGGGGCGCCGGAGCTTGCGGGCCTCCAGGTCACGATCGTCGTCGGTGGCCTGTTGATGATCGTATCGGCACTGCCGGCTCGCACGATCCAGCGGCAACGTCCCGCCAACTCCACGACATCGTACCGGGCGGCCATCCGCGCGTTCACGTCGTGGGATCGGCTGGTCCGCCTTCTCGTCCCCGAAGCGATCATCGGCTTTGGCGCAGCCCTCTCGATGCCGTTCGTGGCGCTGTTCCTCAAGCATCAGGTGGGCGCGAGCGTGCAGGACGTTGGCGTCATCCAGGCGGTGAGTGCGCTCGGAATGGCGGCCGCAGCGTTCGGCTCGCCCATGCTCGCGCGACGGTTCGGGCTGGTGGGCACGGTTGTCATGACGGAGTTGTTGTCGCTCCCGTTCCTACTCGCTGTCCCGCTCGCAACCAGTCTGCCGGTCGCCGCCATGCTCCTGTGGGCCCGCGGCATTCTCATGAACATGTCGTGGCCGGTGTATAACCAGCTGGCCACCGAGGGTGTCCCGCCTGCCGACCGACCGCTCGTTGTCGGGTGGGTCCGCTTTGGGTGGAGCGTGGCGTGGCTCGGTGGCAGCGTGCTCGGCGGGCGGCTCATGGAACGCTCGTACCTGTTGCCGTGGTACCTCACGGCGGCGTTGTATGCGACAGGGGCGATCGCGTCGTTCTTCTTGCTCCGGCATGTCCGCGCCGAGGCCGTGATAGAATCGCGCGCATGACGCCTCGCATCCAGCCCCCACTCACGAACCACATCGACGCCGTGCTATTCGATTTCGACGGCACGCTCGCAGACACCATCCACCACATCCTGATGTCGTTTCGGCACGCCACGCAGGTGGTCTTGGGTGAGGCGCTGCCAGACGAGGAGCTCCTCTATCACGTTGGCATACCCTTGGCGCAGCAGATGCGACTGATGACCGATGACGAGGCCACGGCCCAGAAGCTCCTGACAACGTATCGCGAGTTCAATCACAGGACCCACGACGAGATGGTGCATCTGTATCCGGGAACGCTCGAGGTGCTGAGTGAGATCCATGCGCACGCGATCCCCATGGGCGTGGTGACCTCCAAGGGCACCCCCATGGCGATGAAGGGCATCGGCCTGTTCGACCTGGGCCGGTTCCTGTCGGTGGTCGTTACCGCGGATGATGTTGCGTTGCACAAACCGGATCCATTCCCGGTGCTGCACGCCGCCTCGATGCTGGAGCTGGACCCGAAACGGGTGGCGTATGTGGGCGACAGCCCCGCCGATGTTGCGTCCGCACTGGGCGCCGGAGCGGTCGCCATCGCCGCCACGTGGGGCGTTGCGAGCCGCGAACGCCTGGAGGACGCGCATCCGGATTTCATCATCGATGACATCAGGGAGCTACCGGTACTGCTGTTCGGCTCGATCGGCGCATCGAACCCACCCCCACTAGGGTAAAGTCGATGAGATGAGCTTCACCCGTTCATGAGGAGGATCCTGTGTCCAAGGGCAAGATCATTGCGGCGGTCGTCGCGCTTCTTGTGATAGGTGGTGTCGCCGCGGCGTTCGCCCTCGGCGGCGGCGCGACCGGCACCGAGGTGACGGTGGAAACAGCCCAGCGCGGGGCGCTGGCTGTCACCGTGAGCGCCTCGGGTGAGGCACAGGCCGACGAGACGGGCGACGTCTTCCCCCCGACGGCGGGCACGCTCGCGAGCATCGAGGTGACCGAGGGCCAGGAGGTCAAGGCCGGCGATGTCATCGCGGTCATGGACATCACTCCTCTCGAGGTGCAGGTTGCGCAGGCGACGGCCGCGTACGAGGCGGCGCTCGCGCAAGCCGACAGCATCTCCCAGTCGGCGCCTTCGTCGGCCGACAAGAAAGCCGCCGCCGCAGCCGTGGCCGCGGCATGGTCGGCATATGACGCCGCGTCCCAGAGCTACGAGCTTGCGAAGGATGCAAGCGTGGACCCGACGGCGCTGGCGCAGGCGCAAGCCGCGTTGACCGCCGCGCAGGCGGCATACACCTCGGCGATCACGGCATATGAGACCTACAGGGCGACCGTCTACGATCTCGCCCCGCTACCGCGCGACCCGGCGCTGGAGACCGCGCTCGCTACGCTGGCGATCGCGCGCGACCAGGCGGCCTCGACCGTAGCGACGGCGCAGCAGAACCTGGCTCTCGTGATGAGCGCTGGCGGCAGCGACGCCGCGACTGCGGGAGCCAAAGCTGCCAAGGACCAGGCGTGGGCGGCCTACCAGGGCGCAGTGGCGCAGCAGACCAAGCTAGCGGCGACGGACCTGGGTTCGGCTAAGTCATCCGCTAACGCGGGAGCTGACGCCGCGCGCCAGGCGCTCGACTACGCCATCGACGTGCTCGAGAAGGCCACGCTTCGTGCCCCGATGGATGGTGTCGTGGTGTTCAACGACGCCGGCGCGTCGCTTGCGGCCGCCGGTCTTGGCGGCAGCTCCGCAAAGGCGACCGTGGGCTCAAGTGTGTCTCCGGCGTCCGCGCCGTTCTCGGTCGTCTACTTCGACCAGCTCGTGTTCAACGCGCAGGTTGACGAGGCGGACATCGCCCGACTGACGCCCGGGATGAAGGCGACCGTGTCGCTCGACGCGCTCAGCGGCGAGACCTTCGAGACCACGATCGAGCGGGTGGACAAGACCTCTGTCGTCACTCCCACCGGCGGCACCGCGTTCTCTGTGATCATGCGGCTCAAGGGCGCAGGGGATAAGGCGCTCCTCGGCATGAACGGCAGCGTCGACTTTGAGATCGAGTCCATCGGCGAAGCAGTGACCGTCCCCGTGGAGGCTGTGCTCGATGAGGGTGGTGCGGACTACGTGTATGTTGTCCGCGATGGCAGGGCCGCCCGCGTGCAGGTCAAGACGGGCAGGCTTACCGATACCAGAGCCGAGATCCTCAGCGGCATCAAGGAGGGTGACCAGGTCGTGGTGACCGGGCTCACCGACCTCCAAGATGGCGACACCGTGAAGGTGAAGTAGCGGGTGTCGGAGACAGGCGCTGAGGCGCGACGCGCTGTGCTTGAGACGCGGGACGTTACCAAGCGGTACCGGCTTGAGGGCATAGAGGTCAACGCGCTGCGAGGCGTGAGCATCGCCATACACAAAGGCGAGATGGTCTCCATCATGGGGCCGTCTGGCTCGGGTAAGTCCACGCTCATGCACATCGTCGGGCTGCTCGATCGTCCAACGACCGGCCAGGTCATCCTTGAGGGCGGAGATATCTCCAACCTGGCGCCAAACGCGCTCGCCGAACTCCGCAACAAGTACATCGGGTTCGTCTTCCAGTCGTTCAACCTGCTCGCCCGCACGACCGCGCTCGCGAACGTGGAACTGCCGCTTGTTTATGCGGGCGTCAGCGGCTCCGAGCGCGAGCGGCGGGCGACAGAGGCGCTGGATCGGGTGGGCCTGGGCAACCGGCTGGGACACCTGAGCAACCAACTCTCGGGTGGCCAGCAGCAGCGGGTCGCGATCGCGCGGGCCCTCGTGAACAGCCCGAGCATCGTGTTGGCCGACGAACCCACCGGCAACCTGGACTCACGCTCTGGCATCGAGGTCATGTCGATCCTGCAGGACCTGAACGCACAGGGCATCACCGTGGTTCTGGTCACGCACGATGACCGGATCGCGCGTCATGCCGGGCGGGTCATCCGCGTGTTGGATGGCCTGGTGCAGTCGGTCGAAATCGTGCGCGACCGGGTGCTTGCCGGAGACGAACTGCGCGCCTTGCCACTCGAGGAGGTGGCGGGGTGAACTTTGCCGAGAGCTTCCGCATCGCGCTTAGGGCACTTGCCGCGAACAAGGCGAGAAGCCTGCTGACGATGCTTGGCGTCATCATCGGTGTCGCCGCGGTCATCTTACTCGTCGGCATCGGTACGGGCGTGCAGGACGAGATCACGGGTCAGATCGAAGGCCTTGGCTCCAACCTGCTCTTCATCGTTCCCGGTCAGTACGGCGGCGGCATGAGCGACGCCGGGCCTCCGTCGCGCAACTTCACCCTGGAGGACGCTGAACTCATCGAGAAACGCGTCGATGGTCTCGAAGCCGTTGTGCCGCTGGTGCAGACGAGCACCGTGGCTAAGGCCGGCAACCGCTCCTTACGAGTGGTGGTTGCCGGCGGGAACGAGAAGGGTGCCAAGATCTTCGCCAATAAGCTTGCCGGCGGCAGGGACTACCGGCGAAGTGAGGTGCAGGCGGCCTCACGGGTTGTTGCGATCGGGTCGAATGTGGCTGCCACGCTCTTCCCCAACACCGACCCGGTGGGCAAGCAGGTCACCCTCAATGGCCAGCGGTTCACGGTCGTGGGCTACTATGAGGCCCTCGGCGGCGGCCTGGCGGGTGACCAGGACAGCCAGGTCCAGATACCGGTAACCACGACCCAGCGGGTCTTCAACATCAACTACATCAGCACCATCGTGGTGAAGGCCGTCGATCCCGAGAAGATCGAGCGCGTGAAACTGGATATCCGCCGCGTGCTCACCCCGCGCTACGGCGAGGAGTTCACCGTGTTCTCGCAGGAGCAGACGCTCGGGCTTCTCTCGGACCTTCTCAGCACGCTCACGTACATGCTTGCGGGAATCGCGGGGATCTCACTGCTGGTGGGCGGCATCGGCATCATGAACATCATGCTCGTGAGCGTGAGCGAGCGGACGCGTGAGATCGGCATCCGAAAAGCGGTGGGTGCGCGCACCTACGACATCCTGTCTCAGTTCGTCATCGAAGCGGTCGGACTGTCTGTGCTTGGCGGCATCATCGGCATTCTGATCGGATGGGGCGGAGCGGCAGCCATTGACGCGTACTCTCCGGTGCCCACCGTGGTGACTCCCTGGGCAGTGGCGACGGCGTTCTTCTTTGCGGCCGGGGTGGGTGTGTTCTTTGGCGTCTATCCTGCCTGGAAGGCAAGCCAGCTCGACGCGATCGACGCGCTCAGATACGAGTAGGGCGCCGTTCGCGCGGCCCGTCCGGCATATGAGCGTGGCGGTCGAGACGCGGGCATCAAGTGCGCGTCTAGCTGGTGAAGTCGCTCGGATCGACGTGATCGAGGAAGTCGCGGAACCGCTCGACCTCCTGCTCGGTCTCGTCGACCGCCCGCACGGTCACCGCGGCCTGCTCGAACACATCATCGTCCACGTAGACGGGGCATCCGACGCGGAGCGCCAGTGCCATGCTGTCCGAGGGTCTGGCGTCGATGACGAGTTCGCGCTCCTCGCCCCGCAGCACGATTCCCGCATAGTAGGTACCGTCCTCCACGCGGGTCACCTCGACCCGCGAGACGTAGAAGCCGAGCAACTCGATGACGTTCTTGAGCAAGTCGTGCGTCATCGGCCGGGGCAGCTCCTCGCCGTGCAAGGCGAGGATGATCGCCGTCGCCTCGGGATGGCCGATCCAGATGGGGAGCATGCGCCCTGCCGGATCCGCCGGCTCGATATGCACCGGTTGCAGCAGCACGATCGGCTGTCCGGTGGTGGCGTCGGCGTTGAGGCTGACGATGCGCACTTCGATCATGGCACCCTCCGTTCGGGTCACGTAGTAACCGTACCACGTTGGCGGGAGGTCTAATCCCGGCCCGGGGAGGCGACGCCATCGGCGTTGGGCCGAAGGCCGCGAGCGCTTGACGCTTCGAGGAGCGCTGGGCTATGGTATCGTGGCTGTTCCAGGGGCCCGTAGCTCAGTTGGTTAGAGCGCACGGCTGATAACCGTGAGGTCGATGGTTCGAATCCATCCGGGCCCACCAATGTTTCACTAAAGCCCTGCTCACGCGAGTGGGGCTTTCTCGCACTTGAGAGCGAAATGCGGCGAATGCGACCCACTGATTAGATTCGTATTGATCAACACGGGTGGCACCCACATATGACCAAGTGCACCGCGAACTGGACTGTTCGCGGCTATCCCATGCTACTATCAATCAAAGACGATATTGATAGTTTGGAGGCATCGTTGAAGCGACGAATTCTCGAACCTGCGCCAAGCGTTGACTTGAGCAGTTCGACGCTCAGCCTGAACGAGGCCATGGCTCTCGCGCAGAATCCGCTGATGCGAGAAATCCTGAGGCGAGCGAACAAGGACTACCTGTACTGGGATAAGTTCAAGCATATTGCGCTGCCCGAGGGGCTTGACCCGAAGGTTTCTTGGGTTCTACTCAAACTGACAAGGGCGCTCGATAGACGCGATACGCTTGTCACCGATGTGCACGGTCACACCTTCTCCTACTCTCTCACGCCAGAGGCGCTGAGGTGTCTGCACGAGATTGATAAGCGTGCTGGTGGCAGCGTTACCATGGACAGCGGTGGAATCCCAGAAGAGAACCGAAAGCGGTTTCTCGTCAACTCACTCATGGAAGAAGCGATTGCTTCAAGCCAGATAGAGGGCGCAGCCACTACGACAAGGGTTGCGAAAGAGATGCTGCGGACGGGTCGAGAACCTGCCGACCGCGCCGAACGCATGATTCTCAATAACTACAAGACCATCCAGCGAATCAAGGATTACGTCGCCAAACCCATCACCCCTGAGATGATCCTTGCGTTGCAGGAATCCATGACAGAGGGAACCATGGACGATGAGGCGGACTCAGGACGATTCAGAACCCCAGACGACGATGTCATTGTGGTAGACGATGGGCAGAATGAGATTCTTCACACGCCGCCACATGCGAGTGAGATAGAGTCCCAACTCCAAGCACTGTGCGACTACGCCAATAACGACGACGGTGATTTTGAGTATCCTGTCCTGAGGGCAATCGTCCTGCACTTCTGGCTTGCCTATCTCCACCCGTTCGTTGACGGGAATGGGCGAACGGCGAGGGCGTTGTTTTATCTCTATATGTTGAAGCGCGACTATTGGCTGTTTGAGTATCTGGCGATTTCCAGGGTCATTCTTGGAAAGCGTGGGCAATACGACAAGGCGTACATCTATTCAGAGCAAGATGACTGCGATATGACGTACTTTGTCACCTTCAACCTTCATGCGATTGAGCAGTCGTTAAACGAACTGCATGAGTACATGAGCAGGAAGGCGAAGGAAGATGACAGGCTCCAGCGCAGCCTCAAGAACGATCTCAGCCTGAATCACCGCCAGCGAGCAGTTCTGATTCGTGCGCTGAAAGACGCCAGTGTCCAAGTCACGATGGAATCCCATGAAGCCTCGCATGATGTTGCATATGCGACTGCCCGTGCTGACCTACTATCGCTGGTTGAGAACGGCTATATGGTTCAGAAACGGGTGGGCAGAAAGTACGTATTTGTGCCCTCACCCGACCTGAGAAGCATGATAGAGGCGAGCACCACCGAGATTTCCTGAATCCCATAGCGGAGTTCGCCCATTGATGGTTCACCTAGTGTTCTGACCAGCGCAAATGTCTTTACTATCAGCGCACTATCAGCAGCGATGGAATTGATAACACAATCACCCCGAAAAGGGACATGCGTTCGGTGATAGTTCGATTAGTGCTTTGACCTGCGATAACAGTGCAACTATTGATTTATTATCAACGCATCACGAAATTGATAGATAGAACCACTACAAGAGGAACAACAATAGCGAACGCGTACTGATTCATGAGCGAGCCCAGACCGAATCTTCCACTCGCCTCACCGCGTCATCCTTTGCCTCGGGTACGAGGTGGCCGTAGCGGTCAATGGTTGTCTGAATGGAAGCGTGCCTAGCCAACTGCTGCAACAAGGGCAATGGCCCCGATTCGATTCACGCGCTCTAACTGCACTTCAACTTCTGCGATAGCGAAGGAAAGTTGGTTAGAGCGCACGGCTGATAACCGTGAGGTCGATGGTTCGAATCGATCCGGGCCCACCACAGCGTGACCAAGTCAGGCGGGAGACCGCCTGGCTTTTTCTTTGCACGGGGAGCCCAGGGTGATGGATGTTGGGGCGCGCTCCCGTGCGCAACGACCCGGCCCCTGCGTCACTCCATCGGAAACTCGTCCCACTGGACAGGCCCGGTCCTTCTCAGCCAGACCTTGCGCGTGAGATCGACTATCACGTAGGCGGCCCGCTTGGGTTCGCTAAGGTCCACCTGCTCGATCTTGACCACGCGCCAGCCAGCTGCCCGGCCAAGGGATGTCTCGCCCCCGAACGTGCACTCCACGATCACCCTACCGTCCTCGGGAACCGTGAACGACCGCGCGTTCGCCTCGGGAAGGATGAGCGTGGAGCCCGAGGTGACCCACTCTCTATCGTCCCCGTAGCCGATCCAGTCCAGGGCGATGGTGTTGCCCTCGATGTACACGGTCGCCTCGTCTTTGAGCGTCACGCGGGTCGGCGCGAACCACTCCTGCGGGACGAACAGGATGTCGACGATGGGGAGGTCGACTCCCGTCTGGCCAACGGCAAGCTTGAGAAGCCCCAGGATGCCGAGCACGATGGCCGCGGCGATCGCAACCGTGATGAGTAGGTCGAGCAGTCGTCGTGGGGTCACGGCTCACTCCCTGGCATGGCGGTCGACTCTGAGGTCCCCACGCAGGGTGAGGGTCTCCGGGTCACTCCTTCTCGCCGCCGCACTCCGGACAGAACTTCGCACCCTTAGTCTCGGCACCGCAGTCGGGACACACGAGTTGTTTCCGCTCTTTCACGTCCATATGCTTGCCTTCGTGGATGTCCTCGAGCGCTGCTTTCTCGCCTGCCGCCTGAGCCTTGCCGGACGCAAAGGCCGATTCGATCTCGACCTCGGCCGATGGAGCGCACTCCAGGCACAGCCCCGCGTCGGCGTTCCAGCACTTGTCGCAGAAGTAGTTGGAGCACTTGGCGCAGCGATGGAAGTGCTTCTCGGCCTCAAGGATGGCGGCCTGGCCTTGAGTCGTCTACTTGCGGGGTGACCTAGTACCGCAGCAGCGCCACGGCCGCTCCCTCGTGAGGCATCTCATCGGCGGGAACGGCGAAGATGTCTCCGCCGGACAGGAGCGTCTGAAGTGCCGCGCGATCGAGGAGATCCTCGTCTCCCGGCTCGGGATGGGCATGAATGTGAACGGCATCGGCGTTCACCGTGCCCCACACCTCGCGGTCGAGGGCCACGAAGAGCGTCTCGACGCGGCCGTTGAGCGCGGCGGGGAGCACCGTCTCCGGGTCGGCCGTCGCGCGTGGCGTCGCCCAGAGCTCCTTGATGCGCGCGGCAGCAGCTTTGCGCTCGCCCGAGAACACCGACTGGGCGATCGCCCACGCAGCATCGTGCAACGCCTCCGGGCCGATCGAGTCCGGGTTACCCTGGACCGCCTTGGGTGCAAGTGTGGGCATGTTGCTTACCTCACGGTAGAGCGGGAGTAGATACTCCACACCCGCCAACACGAGGGGGGCGTTGTCGGTGAGCACTTCTTTGAGGGCTCGGTCGATATCGCGGAAGTACCGTGCGATCTCCTCGTTGGGGTCGGGCTCGTCCGAACCGTGGAACACGACCGGGCGCCGCCCGCCCGGCGCCGCGGAGTTCTGTGTGTGGTACTGCAGCGACTGTTTCTCGTAGTTGTCCCACTTGAGGGCCTCGGACAGACTCTCCGGCGCGCCTTCAAGATCGACCGGCACGAGTGATGCCAGCGAACCGCGTAGCAGTCGGACGTGCTTGAGCGACAGTGCCAGCACGTAGAAATGCCGATCGGATCCCAGATGAGCCAGAAGCGGCTTGAGGTAGTAGCGATCGGAGATCACGGTCGTTTCGGTGAAAGCCTCCGGCAGCCGGAACATAGCCGTTGTGGGGCCGAGGAACACCGCAAGTCCGTCACCCGCGCGGAGCCAGAACGGTCGGTCCTCGGATACCAGGCGTACAGGGGCCAGCAGGTGGTCGATGTCGGCCGTGCGCATGCCGCGAGAAGCGAGATCGTCGGCTACCGACCGGAGCAGGTTCTTCAGGCGGCGACCGTTCTCAAGCTGGCTGTCCGGGCCGAATCGGAGGGTAGGCATGAAGATGGATATATGCACGCCGCCCGTTGAGCGGCTGAGAGATTTGATGTCGTCGAGTTTGAGGGTATCCATCGCAAGCTCCTTTCGTAGCGCGGGTCACCTGCGCCCATGCGGGCGCAGGGAAAGACCGATCGGGTTCGGACGACAAAAAGGCGACCCCGGACATCGACCCGAGGGATCGTGCCGAATCGCCGGAAGAAACAGAGAAACGCGACTTCCGCGCGCCGGGACATGCGTCCTGGCGACAGGCCGGAACCCGCAAGACACGCGGCACTAGTGTGGGAATGCGAGCCGGTGCGTGTGATGTGCAAGATCGTGGTTGGGATGACGCTCGGTGACCTCGTGCTCAACGACCATCACCGACTCGTGGATCAGTGCCACGAACATGCTGATGATGGACCCCAGGATGAACACGATCGCGGCGAGCAGGAACACATCGATCATCCCGATCAGCACCGACGCGAACACGGTTGCCATCGTGAACACCTCCCGACCGACGCCGGTCGGACCTCATACCTCTTAGTACCCCCTTATTCATCTCCGGATTTCGATCCGGACCAACAGCGCTGCCCGCGCCTCGCAGGATCATCTGGCGTTCATCGGCCGTAATAGGCGCTGAGCGATCCGGCACCCACGACATGGCCCTTCAGCGCCTGAGCGATCTCGTCGGCGGAAGGGGCGGCAGGGACGTCCAGGCTTGTCACATCAAGTGCATATACCGAGATCTCGTATGGGTGATCGCCGGTTCCCGCCAGCGGCTGCGGACCACCGTATCCCCGCGAGCCGAACGTGCTCCTGAGCTCGCGAACCGGGGAGGGGAGAGTGCCCGAAGCGCCCTCCGGCAGCGATAGCGTGCCTGCGGGCAGGTCCACAACGATCCAGTGAACCCACCCGTTCGCCACGGGGTGACGGTCGATCATGACGACCGCGTACGACCGAGCTCCCTCGACCCCGGTCCACGCCAGGGGTGGCGATACGTTCTGCCCGCCGGATACGGCGGTTGTGCAGTACTTCGCCGGCATCGTGCCACCGGCCTCGAACGCGGAAGACGTCACGGACAGAACGACCGCGTGGTCACTCGCGGTGGTGCTATCGGGTGGGGCGACAGGAGCCGGCTGTTCGCTCGACGCACATCCCTGGGCAGCGCCGCCGAGCGCAATGGCGACGGCGAACATCAGCCCTAGCGTCCGTCCTGCGTCCGGCATGCCTGTCCTTTCCGGAGACGGAGTGATGCTTGTGTACATACCCCGCTACTCGCGTAGCAGACGCGTTCATCGCGGTGAGCGTGCTCATCGACCTCGGCACGGCCCTGCAGCGGGGGAACGCTCGGACCCGCGGAGCCCCGGGCCGGTCCGGAGCCGCACGTCTGACCTGGCGGACACGGCCCGTACGTGTCACTCTGTTCGGGCCGGTCCGTGTCGATCCGTCAGGAAATGCAGATGTCTTCTCGCTTTCGCCGCCGCGTTGCCGTCCTCGCGCTTGTCGCGCTTCTCACCGCGGCCGCGCCCGCTTTCGCCCGCGAGCGCATCGATGCGCCCGCGCCCGGGGAAGAGGTGGTGGTGCGCTTCGAGCGCGGAGCCGGCC
>JBASNZ010000047.1:0-9687 GCA_049657775.1 Coriobacteriia bacterium
ACCGGATGCGCGCCGTGCGCGACTTTGGCGAGCGGTGCGGCTACGACCGCATCCATGCCCAGCAGGTCACACGCCTGGCGTTGGCGCTCTTTGACGCGCTCGGCCTCGAGCCGGGACGTGATCGCGAGCTTCTGGAGACCGCCGCCACGCTTCACGACGTGGGCTACTACATCAGCTACGAGAAGCATCACCGCCACAGCCGGCACCTCATCGTGCACGCGTCGATCCCGGGCCTTACGCCGCGTGAGCGCGACATGGTCGCGACCATCGCGCGGTACCACACCGGCTCGATGCCCAAGGGCCGGCACGAGGAGTACGGGCACCTCTCCGATGAGGACCGCCATCGCGTGGACGTGCTTGGCGGCATCCTTCGCATCGCCGACGGGCTCGACCGCGGCCGCGCTTCTCGCGTAAGCGATGTCCGCGTACGGCGTGAGGACGGGGTCCTTGACATCGAGGCGGTCGCAACCGACGACCTCAAGATCGAGGTCTACGGCGCGATGAAGAAGAGCGACCTGCTCGCCCGAGCGCTCGGTGTTGAGATCACGGTCACCGGAGTGCGTGCGTGACGCGCTCGTCGTCTACCGCCGGGTGGGCGTGTGGGTGCTTCACACGGCGCCGGGGGTGATCCGATGAAACGGGAGCGTGGACGTGCGAGCGCCTCCGAGGGTTCGTCTGGCCGGTGCATCGTCCAGCAGGGTGACGCCGCGGGGTGGCGAATCTTCCCACCAGAGGCGATTCGCAGCAGTAGCCACGTACGATTCGAGGGAGGATCCGTGAACAAGAAAGTGCTTGTCGGCGTGCTTATCGGAGTGCTGGTGCTTGCAGCGGCCGGAGTGGGATACGGTGCCTACAGTGTTGCCAAGAAGGGCAACGAACAGGACCGCCGGGCCGAAGTCATCGCGCAGTCGCGCGTAGTCGACGACAAGCTCGAGGCGGTTTGGGACCGTCTCTCCGCCCGCGACTCGGCGTGGAGGGCGGCAGCTGACGGGTCGGGGACGAGCATGACCAACGTTCTCGAGCTCACCACGACCGACATCGCCGGCATCAAGGAGCTTATCGGCGAGGCTAAGACCTCGGCTATGGACATCCCGTCGGACGAGATCTCCTCGGCATACGTTGCGGTGTGCGACGAACTCGCCACCGCGCTCGACGAGTGCGCCGCAGGCGCAGAGAAGGCCGCTCCGATCTGCGAGGCATACGACCTGATAATCGCCGCCCGTGACGACGACAAGACCGGGTTCGGCTATGTCAACCAGGCGATCGACGCATGCAACGACAAGAAGTGGTCCGAGGGCAAGTCCAAGGCCCAGGCAGGCGTGAAGTCGTACAAGGCGCTCAAGACCAAGCTCGTCAACGCCAACAAGGCGTACGAGGCGCAAACGATCCAGGACGGTTTCGCGTTCGCGGACGCCGGTATCAAGTACGCCGAGATGCAGTACGACCTCGCGGTGCTCGGCTCCAAAGGCAGCATCAACGGCTACAACACCCAGATCGGCAAGATCGAGAAGCAGAACGACAAGCTCAACGACCTTGCCGTTGAGCTGGACGACGCCGAGTACTACGTGTTCGACGCGGCCGAGACCGCGTACGGCGGCTACGTCGAGCGTGCCGGCACGGCCGAGGCGAAGTGGCGGAAGGTCAAGAAGCTCGTGACCGAGGGGACGTTCTAGCGGCCTCCCCAGACCGGGGGGACGTTCTAGCGGCCTCTCGTGATCGACATCGGATCGCCGTCGCGACCGGACACCCGTGTCCGGTCGCGTTCATCTCTCCCCTACACCTCGCGCACGTAGGCGTCGAGCGCCTTCATGCGCGCGGGCACGTGGTAGCTCACGAACGCTTTGAGGAGCAGTAACGTCTCGCGCAGCAGCGCATCCGGGACTTCGAGCGCTTCGACGTCGACGAGTCTTGCCATGAGCAGCGCCGCGAGCACATCGGGAACGCCCGGCGATATCGCGATCACACTGGTGTCGCCACCGCCGCACGAGCCGCACACCACGCCCCCTGCGGCGAGCGAGAACCCCGGACGCTCGCCAGCCTCTCCCGCGCACTCCACACAGCCGCTCAGGGACGGGCGGTACCCGTGCATGGCCATCCCTTTGATGAGGAACGCCGTCACGATGCCGGGATGGGCCGAAGGCGGACTCGATTCGATGACGTCGAGCGTCGTGGTGCCGAGCGCGAAGAGCTTGTCCTCCACCTGGCACTCGACCGAGACCTTCTCGAGGAAGTCAGCCACCACCGCTGCGGCGCGCACGGCGTCCAGATCGCTACGAAGCGCATCGTGACTGGTGACCGTCTCGGCCTCGGTGACGATCTCGAGCGTGCGCCCGTGCGCAAGCATCACGTCCGCGACAGAGAAGGGCTCGAGGCGCGCGCCGAACTTGGAGAGCGTCTTGCGCACCCCCTTTGCGACGGCGCGTATCTGACAGCCGTCCTCGGCGAGGAACGTGACGATGAGGTCGGACTCGCCGAGCTTGGTCTTGCGCAGGGACAGTGCGCGAACGCGGTAGTTGGTCACCGGGTATCAGATGCCGCTTCGGGCGTCGAACGCTTCCAGGATCTCGAGCCCCGACGAGGTCCCGATGCGGGACGCGCCCGCCTCGAGCATGGCGACCGCGGTCTCGAGGTCACGGATGCCGCCGGCGGCTTTGACTCCGGCGCGCTCCCCGACCGTCTCACGCATGATGCGGACGTCCTCGAGCGATGCCCCGCGCGGCCCAAAACCGGTGGATGTCTTTACAAAGTGGGCCCCGGCATCAAGGACGATGCGGCTTGCTTCGGTCACCTGCTCCGGCGTGAGATATCCGGTCTCCAAGATGACCTTCACGATGCCCGAGCCGCGGGTCTGCTGCGCGACCATAGCTACCACCGCCGCGATATCGTCTCGTACGAACATCGGCTCGTCCTCAAGGAACGCCGCGACGTTTAGGACCATGTCGATCTCGTGGCACCCGAGCCTGAGCAGCTGTCGCGTCTCCTCGGCCTTGGTCTCGGTGAGCGAATACCCCAGGGGGAATCCCACGACCGAGCAGACCTTGGTGGTGGTACCGGCGAGGCTCTGTGCGGCGACGGGCACGAGGAACGGTGACACGCACAGCGAGGCGAACCCTGCGTTCGCGCTCTTGGCGAACCACTCGGAGGCGGCCTTGAACCCGACGGTCGGCTTGAGCAGCGTCTGATCCATGGATGCGGCAAGCGCCGCGCGATCGATCGTCATGGTCTTACAGCCCCTCTCCGTACCCGAAGCGCTTGATCTGTGTCGCGTCCCTGCGCCAATCGCGCTTGACCTTGACCCTGAGGTCCAGGAACACGCGGGTGCCGAGAAGCCGCTCGAGGTCGACGCGGGCATCGGTACCGATACGGCGGATCATCTCGCCGCCCTTGCCCACGATGATGCCCTTCTGGGAGTCGCGTTCCACGTAGATGATGGCCTCTATGCGGGTGAGGTCCTCGCTCTCGCGGATCATGTCCTCGATCGAGACTCCGATGGCATGCGGCACCTCATCATGCGTGAGATGCAGGATGCGCTCGCGGATGAACTCGGCGAGCATGACCTCGACCGGCTGGTCGGTGGGCATGTCGCGCGGGAAGTAGCGCGGCCCGTCGGGCAGCAGTCGCTTGACCGCCTCGATGACGCCCTCGACGTTGAACTTGGTGCGCGCCGAGCACACCACAACGTCGTCGAACGTGCCCAGGCCGCGCGCCACAGCGAGCTGCTTCTCGAGCTCTCGCGCCTTGACGATATCGGCCTTTGTGAGGATGAGCACCTTGTGACCCTTGGCCTCGGCCACGCGGTGAGCGACCCAACGGTCGCCCGGACCGATCGCCGCGGCGCTATCGATGACCAGGCATGCCACGTCGACATCGGCGAGCGCGAGCATGCTGGAGCGGTTGAGCTCCTCGCCAAGCGCGTCCTGTGGCTTGTGGAGCCCCGGCGTGTCGACGAACACGATCTGCGCGTCGTCGAGATCGACGATGGCGCGAAGACGGTGACGGGTGGTCTGTGGCGTGTCCGAGATGATCGCGACCTTGGAACCGACGAGCGCGTTGACGAGCGTGGACTTGCCGGCGTTGGGCCTGCCCACGAGCGCGACGAACCCGCTCTTGACGATCTCTAGCGGCTGCAGTCTCACTCGGAGTCGTCTCCGTCGTCCTGGTCGAGATAGCCGCGCACGAAGGCGTCGGGCAGAAGCGCGTCCAGCGTGGTGACCTGGACGGCGTCGCTCTTGCCACCCATGATCACGCGCATCTCGGGGTTGAACTCGGCGAGGAACTGCCGGCACGCGCCACACGGCACGGTCGGCGCCTCGGAGTCGCCCACCACGGCGATCGCGTCGAAGTCGTGGTAGCCGGCGGTGACCGCGGCAACGGCCGCGGCACGCTCGGCACAGATGCACGAGCCGTAGGCGGCGTTCTCAACGTTGACGCCCTGGAAGATCTCGCCGTCGGCGAAGATGGCGGCTCCTACCCGGAACTCCGAATACGGGGCGTACGCCTTGCGGCGCACCTCACGCGCGAACGCGAGGAGCGCTAGATCGGCTTGCGAGATCGACTCAGGCATTCTGGGTCTCCTTGGCGCTTGCGGCAGGCTCCACGATGAGCTGCCTCAGACGGTTACCTTCCATGTCTTCTACTACGATACGCAATCCTTCGACTTCAAGCGCCTCGCCGATGGCGGGGATGTGCCCCGCGAGTTCGACGAAGAGTCCACCGACCGAGTCGGCCTCGGGCTTGATATCGGTCCCGAACGCGGTGTTGAGGTCGTCGACCGGCATGCGCGCGTCAACGCGCATCCGGCCATCTCCCAGGTCCGTCATCATCGGCTCGGCGGTATCGTACTCGTCGAATATCTCGCCGACGATCTCCTCGAGCAGATCCTCGATGGTGACCAGTCCCGCCGTGCCGCCGTACTCGTCGGCGACGATCGCGATGTGTGTGCGCGAGCGCATCTCGATGAGCAGCTCTTCGACCGGCTTGGTCTCGGGCACGAAGTACGGCTCGCGAGCGATCGCGGCGATGCCCTCGTCGCACGGGCCCTTACCCAGGCATACGAGCAGGTCCTTGGCGTAGAGCACGCCCCGGATGTCGTCGACGGTGTCGTGGTAGACGGGCACGCGCGAGACACCCGACTCCTCGATCATCGCAAGGGCCTCTGACACGCTCGCGGTGTCCTCGATACTCACGATGTCGGTGCGCGGCACCATGACCTCGCGCACGATCTTGGTCGTGAAATCGCTGACCGCGTCGATGAAGGCCTCCTCGGCCTCTTCGCGCGCCGTCTCCTCGTCATCGGCAGATCCGGCCGCCGAGCGGAACTCGTCCTCGGTGAGCCATACGTCGGCCACGTGCTCCTTGGCCACGAGGCCGGCGAGCTTGAGCCACCCGATCGCGAGCATGCGGGCAACCGGGTAGAAAGCGGCCACCGCCGGTCGCACCAGCGGCGCCGACGCGAGCGCAACGCTCTCGGGATTGTGCACCGCGAGCGCTCGCGGCAGCGTCTCTGCCAGCGAGAACAGCACCACCGTGACCGCAAGCGGCGCCAGGACCACGAACATCCCGGGCCTGAGGAGTGCGAGCCACGTGGCCGCCAGCCCCACGCCGTACGCGTACATGAGTGCACGTCCGAGCGAGGCCGAAGCGAGCAGATGGCCTTCTTTATCGGACACGCTCTCCAGGTCGACGGCACCCTTGCGCTCGGCCTCCACAAGCCTGCGAACGCGGCTGCGGGACATGAGACGCACGGAACCCTCGGCTGCGGAAAGGATGGCCGCCAACGCTACGAGAAGTACGAGCACGGCGCCTTGGATGAGCACTGCAGCTACGATCATGGGTGGTGTCGGGACCTCCCCGTTGTATGACTAGAACCAGAATAGCGTAAAGATGAACGTCGTGATGAGCACGCCGGTGACCGCGCCCCACAGCGCCTGCCATGCGGTGTGCGTACCCGACTCGACTCGACTTTGCGCCACGAGCGCCGCGATGAACAGGCCGATGACGGCCGCGCTTGCGCTTCCTGTGATGTAGGCGATCGCCGCCGCGCCACCCGAGGCGAGCGCGACGTGCCCGCTCGGCCATCCACCATGGAGCCACGTGCCCTCCTCGCCACTGATCGCCTTGGCGGCGAGCACCACGAGCGCGGTGACTCCCAGGGCCACCACCGAGACGTGCGACGGTGTCTCGCGGACCCTTACGAGCAGCACATACGTGACGTCCGTGAGACGCCCGAAGAAGATGACGTACCCGACGACGACCGCCGAGACGGCACTGATGAGAACCGCGCCCGCGGCAACGTCCTTGGCGATCTTCGCGATCGGGTCGAAGCCTTCGGTGGCGATATCAACGGTGGCTTCGACGGCCGTGTTCACAAGCTCGGTACCCAGCACGAAGCTGATGGTGAGCAGCACCGCGAGAAACTCGACCCGGCCGACCCGGAAGAAGAGCGATGCGAGCAAGACGAGTATCGCCACGGTCACATGGATGCGCATGTTGCGCTGCGTGCGGAGCGCGTAGACGATGCCGTCTATCGCGTGGTTGAAGCTCCAGATGATGGAGCGGCTGTTCATAGGACCTACTCGGCTTCGTAGGCGTCGAGCAGCACGCGTTCCCGTTGCTGCATGACCTCGGCGTCCTCATCGGCCTCGTGGTCGTACCCGAGCAGGTGCAGGATGCCGTGGACGAGCAGCAAGTTGAGCTCGGACTCGATGGTGGTGCCCAGATCGGCGGCCTGTGCCTCGGCAACATCCGGCGCGATGATGACGTCCCCGAGCGTGATGGGCTCGTCCCCCGGCGTGGGGCACGGGTCGTCGCAGCCGAACGAGAGCACGTCGGTCGGGTCCTTGATGCCACGGTACTGTTCGTTGAGGCGCGCCATCTCCCCCGCGTCTACCAGGGCGATCGACAGCTCCGACTCGTCGGGAGCCCCCTCCATACGCAGGACGTAGAGCGCGAGGTGCTCGAACGCCGCGAATGCGAGCGGCTCAGTCTCGCGATGGCTGGTAACGCTGACTTGCATTGCGATCCCTCCCTGCGATGACCTCGGGATACTCGATCCTGGGGTGATACACGCTTGCGAGCATCGTGCTGTACACCACCGTCACACGCTCGACATCGGCAAGCGTGAGCTCGGCGTTGTCGAGTTGGTGGTCGGCAAGCTTGCCGGAAACGACCTTGCGCACGACCTCGTCGATACGCGGCGGCGTGGGCTTGGTGCATGCGCGTACCGCCGCTTCGGCGCTGTCGGCCAGCATGACGAGCGCGGCCTCACGCGAGGTGGGTAGCTCGCCCGTGTAGCGGTAGTCCGCCTCGTATACCGGACCGCCGCATGCGGCCGCCTTGTTGTAGAAGTACGACACCATCGACGTGCCGTGATGCTGTCGCACGACGTCCACGATCTCGCGGGGCAGCCGGTACTCCTCGGCAAGTTCGACGCCCTCGCGGACGTGTGCGGTGATGATGAGCGCTGACATCGACGGCGATGTGTTGTCGTGCGGATTGCCAACGCCGGCCTGGTTCTCGACGAAGAATCCCGGGCGGCGGATCTTGCCGATGTCGTGGTAGTACGCGCCAACGCGGGCCAGCAGCGGGTTGGCGTCGATGGCCTCGGCGGCGGACTCGGCCAGGTTGCCGGTCATGATCGAGTGCGTGTACGTGCCCGGCGCCTCCACCATGAGCCTGCGAAGCAGCGGCGCGGCGGGGCTTGCGAGCTCGAGCAGACGGACGTCGGTGGTCACGCCGAAGATCGCCTCGAAGACGGGAAGCAGTCCAAGCATGAGCACCACCGTGAGTGTTCCTCCGAGAAGGCCCAGGCCGCCTGCGCGAAGCGCCTGCCCGGTCGTTCCGCCCTCGACGATGGCGGTGCCGATCGCCGCCGCAGCCGTGACCGCAACGAACAGGCCGCCCATCGAGATGAGCCTGGAGCGATCGCGGATGGCCGCCATCGCGGTGACTCCGGCCGCACTGGCGAGCAGCATGCCGACGGTGTACGCCCCGTCGAGGACGCCGAAGAGTACTCCGACGCCGAGCGAGACGACGGCCAACAGCACGCCGACTCGCGGGTTGAGAAGAAGGGTCCCAAGCACTGCCGCAAGCGGCAGCGGCAGAACGAACCCGGGTACCTCCGGCGTCAGTGCCGCATACCCCCAGGTGGTGTACACCACGCCCACCACGAGCGTCGAGAGGATGAGCAGGTCGCGAAAGCTGCCCCACACCGCGGTTTCGCTGCGGGCCAGGTACAGTCCGGCCACCGCTACCAGCAGCGCCAGCATCACCGTGCGGGCAAGCGCGGTGATCGGCGCCTGGCCGACAGCGAGCGGGACCGAGGCCAGCACGACCGTGGCGACGCCGAGCGCGATGCGCTGTCCGCTACCGGTCGAGAGCGGCCCCTGCTCGGGCCAGAGATCCGTAAGCGTGTCGAGCAGGCTAGGCATCGCCGGCGGAGGCCGCCTTCGCCTCCTCGAACTCGCTGTAGGCGGAAACGATGCGCTGTACCAGCCGGTGCCGGACCACGTCGCGCGCCGAGAGCTCGACGAACGCGACGTCGTTGACGTTTTGCAGGATGTCCCGCACCTGCTTGAGGCCCGAGAGCGCGCCGATGAGGTCGGTCTGCGTGATGTCGCCCGTGACCACGATCTTGGAGCCGAAACCGAGACGGGTAAGGAACATCTTCATCTGCTCGGGCGTGGTGTTCTGTGCCTCGTCCAAGATGACGAACGAGTCGTTGAGCGTGCGGCCGCGCATGAACGCGAGCGGCGCCACCTCGATGACGCCCTTCTCGGTAAGCATGGTGGACTGCTCGATGTCCATCATGTCGAAGAGCGCGTCGTAGAGCGGTCGAAGATACGGATCCACCTTCTCGTACAGGTTGCCCGGCAGGAATCCCAGCTTCTCGCCCGCCTCGACCGCCGGACGCGTGAGGATGATGCGACCGACCTCCTTCTTGCGAAGCGAGTCGACCGCCATGGCCATGGCCAGGTACGTCTTGCCGGTACCGGCCGGGCCGATACCGAACGTGACGGTGTTCTTGCGGATCTCGTCGACGTAGCGCTTCTGCCCCGCGGTCTTGGGCCGGATCTGCTTGCCGCGGTGCGCCAGCACGACGTCGGAGAACACGCTCGTGGGGCTGCACTCGCCGCGCTTGAGCATGTCGACCGCGCGGTCAAGGCTGTCGTTGGTTATGCGCTCGCCCTTGCCGATGAGCGAGATCAACTCGGTGAACAGCGCCGAGACGCTCTGCGCCTCTGACACGTCACCGGTGATGGTTATCTCGTTGCCGCGGACCGCGATATCGCTCTCGAACTGGTCCTCTATGAGTTTCAGGATATGGTCCCCCTCGCCGAGGAGGTCGACCATGTTGATGTCGGGGGGAACGACCAGGCGCACCTGGCTTGGTTTCACGCGATCACTCGCCTCTCGCTACTAGCCACCCTCACTCTCGATTCTACCACTCCGTGAGGGCAAGACCCTGCGCGTCGACGCCCGCGATAGTGACGCGGATGAGAGAACCGGACGCTGTCCGCGCCGACGAGAACCGAACGCGCGAGCCGTCCCGCGCGACGCCCTCGCCGGGGCGCTCTACGAGGACTTCGAGCGTGTCTTCGATGTGCGAGTGCAGGCGCTCGAGCCGCATGCGGTCACCGAGCTCGCGGACATCGGCCGCGCGGGCGGCGATCACGCGGGGGTCGACGC
>JBASNZ010000048.1:0-44800 GCA_049657775.1 Coriobacteriia bacterium
ACAGCCCAGCAACATGAGCCCGTTGGAGTCATGGCATGCCCTCAGCAAACTCAGCCAATGCGTGGCCGTGCCAGTGCCGATACCAGACTTCGACCTCAAACCATTCTGGTACCGTCGGACGCACGAGATCGAAGATGGAGTACGCGTCATCTCGTGCGTCTGTCGGTCCGATTCTCACCTCAACGAAGTAATACGCGCAGGCGCCGGACAGCACTTCTTGACGAGATTGCAGATTGAAGAGACGGTCGCTGCCGCCACGCTCGACGGAGTCGCCGTGCAATCCGACCATGCACAGGAGCTCTTGCGGCTCGGCCACAGTGCACAATCGGATTCAGACCGCCTCCTCCAAAACACACACACGGCACTCGCTCGTCTGCCCGACCTTGTGGACGAACCATTCTCGGTTGACATGTTCATGCACATCCGTGAACTCCTTCTCAAGGATGTGGATCTCGGCCAAGTGCAACTCCGACCGGCATCAAGAGGAATCCTCATGCGAGCCGAGGATTCGAGCGTAGACAAGCGCAAGCAATTCGCAGTGAGACAGATGGGTGTCATCGCTGACTACTTGAATCGGGAGTCCAGTGATCCAGATGACCTCGTGGCCCTGCAGGGAGAGCTCACAGTCGACGCCTGGCGCTACTACTCGCCCCTTGGTACGATATCCAGCCAGGTGGGGCGTTTGGCTTCTAAGTTGTTCGCCCTCAAGAACGGCCTGCCGGTGTTGGCACTCCTCCCCCTTTCGAGGGCCAAGGTCGACTGGGAACGTGACTTCATCGCACCGCCGATGGTCACATATGATCGAGCCTCCTACGCTCAAGTGAATGACAGGAATCAGTCCGACCTCACAGCGCTGCAGACATTGGCTGTGCAGCTGATCTTGGCTACCTTGGGCCAACTCCAAGCACGAGTAGCGCAATGGGAGAAGCGAGACGGGGAGATGCGTCGACTACTCTACGATGAGCCACTGCTGAACCAACGTCAGCGTTCGATTCTCGGCAGGGCGCTTAGAGCACCCGCTGCTGAGTTCAGAATCCGTTATCATCAGAAGAACCATGGCATCCACTACACCACCGCTCGCCGTGACCTGCTTGGGCTCTACGAGAAGGGGTACCTGGTCATGGAGCAAAGAGGCAAAGCATTCGTGTTCCGTCGTGGACCGCGCTTAGACGAATTGGAAGCCGATCGACTGAGTCGACCGTGATCGCCACGGATGTTCGTGCAGCGGACTTGGCCGTGAACTCCTCGTACACAGCATAGGCCGAGTGGTAGTCGATCGTTGGGCGCATGGAGACAAAGGGCATCGAGGTCGACGACGTCCGGTGCACAGCGACTATCGACTACCCGGTGTCAGAGTGCCGGAGAGTAGCGGCTCCGCCTCTTGCTCGCTCATCAGCGCGATGCAAAAGGGCCGCCATGGCTGGAGGCCCTTTCGTCGCTTCATTCTGGCAGATCGGGGGGCATGCAGAACCGCCTCGTGGGCCTGGATGCTCATCTCGGACGAGCATTGACCAGGGGGATCAGCTGCCCCTCGGCCTTCCCCAGAACGCAACAACGAGACCACCGGGACCTACGTGTGTACCGATGATGATGCCGATGCGATCAGCAATAACGCCGCCCACGGCGATGCGATCGGTCAGCATGTCCCTCAATGCGACCGCGTCTTCCGGGCACCGTGCGTGGTCAATGACGATAGTCTGCGTTTCGGGATCCTCGATTCGGTCAACGACCATCTCGGAAAGCGCGGCCAAAGCCCGATGTCGCCCCCTGAGCTTCTTCAGCGGTGCAAGATGGCCCTCCGCATCCACGTGCATCACCGGCTTGATGTTGAGCATGGAACCCGCGGCACCGACCGCAGGCGATACCCTGCCACCACGGACCAGGTACTCGAAGGAGTCGACCGTGAAGAGGTGATTGACCCGCAGACGGTTGTCTTCGGCCCACGCGACAACGTCCTCGGCGGGCACACCCGCGGCCAGGCGATTCGCGATCTCCAGCACGAGCAGTCCCTGTCCCGCGGAGACGGAGAGGGAGTCCACAACGTATATCTTGGCGTCGGGGTTCTTCTGCAAGAATCGCTCTCGAACCGTTAGCGCTGTGTCGTAGGAGGCGCTCAGCCCAGAGGATAAGGTGACCAGCAGCGCCGTCTTGCCAAGGTCATAGGCTCGCTGGAACGCCGCCTCGCAATCTACTGGCCGGACCTGAGCCGTCGTCGAACGGGCGCCCGCTTGCAGCGCATCGTAGAAAGCGTCGTAGGAGAGCGTCCGTCCAAAATCATCGAAGTGCTCTTCGCCGTCGAGCGTGTAGGGAAAGAACAGGACTTCTACGCCTACGTCTTGAAGCATCTCGAGCGATAGGTCGCAACCCGAGTCTGTGATCAGCACCGTCTCGTGTACCGTATTCATCGCGTGCACTCCTTGTCTCCCTTGTCTGCTGCCAACACCTTAAGCACGCCGATGTGCTCGAGCCTCCGCGCACTCCCGCTTCCGAGTGCCCGGCCCAGCCGCGTTCCCGGTCACCGGACCTCCTTCGATACGCCATCGAGCTTGAACAGGAAGCTCAGATGCCCCACGGCACCTTCAGGCAGGCCCAGGAACGTCGTGTAGTTGGCGGCGGCGGCTTTCATCGCACCCACAAGCGCCTCACCCTCACTCATCTCATCGACGCCGGCACCAAGCCCTCCAGCCATCTCGCCGAGGGCTTCGACAGTCGTCGTGATACCCGGGAGTTCCTGTCCCTCGAGGGTCCCGCCTTGAGCCAGTGTCTCGAGGGCGGACCTGAGGTCACCCATCATCGCCGGAAGCGAGCCGAGCGTGTCCAAAGTCGTGGCCGATTCGGACATGCCCGACGAGGCCTGGCTGAGTCCGTCCGCTATGCTCTTGAGGCCACTTGTTGTCGTGCTCAGACCCGGGAACTGCTGTCCTTGCACGATGCCACCGTCCCGAAGCACCACGAGCGCGCTCTTGAGCTGCTCGAATGCCTGCGGCACGGCCGAGAGCGCGGCCGATCGGGTCTCGAGCTCAGAAAGGCCGTCTTCGAGGGCCGTCAGACCACTGCCGATGCCGGCAAGCTGGTCTCTTGTCTCCCGTAGTCCGGGCACGGCCGGCGCTGGACCGGGACCGTCTGGGTCACCTCCATCGAGGAGTACTGTGATGAGGGCGTCCTGGCCTTGCAGACCGGCCGCGAGTCCCTGAAGATCGGCATCACCCGGATTCGCCTCGGACAGCTGCACAGCCTTCTGTGCAAGCGCCGTGTTGGACGCCCGCAGTTGCTCGACAAGGCCGATCTGGCCGTCCAGGAGCGTCACGAGACTCTGCGTCCCTGTCTCGAGCTGAGATGCTGCCAGCGCCATCTGTCCTATCGCCGCTTGAAGCTCGACGAGTGAGTCGAACTGCGAGGTATCGATTCCCGCAATAACGCCATCAAGGTACGCGAGTTGAGCTTCAGAGAGCGTCGCCAGGTCAGTTGTCCCTGAAGCCATCTGGCCGAGCGCCGACTGAAGCTCGGTCAAGCCCTCAGCGGCCGCTGACGTGCCCGAGAGGTCATAGGAGTCCATGCCGGCAACAAGACCCTCGACCACCTGCAGGTGGCCTTGGGAGAGTTGACCGAGCTGGCCGAGTCCGTCGCGCAGCGTCTGGAGCTCGCCAACCGTCGAGAAGTCGGGAGATGCGGGCAGCATGGGCAACGCCACGATGACGGTAGGCTCGAGTTCGATATCCTCGGCGTCCATCTCGATAGTGGCTGTCGCATCGGGCGATGGCAGTATGGGTACGACATACGTACGCGTAGACCCGGTGACCATGATCTGCGCTTCGTCAGGCACGACGACATCGAGCATCTGACGTCCATCGACGACGAACTGAGGAAGGCACAGTATCGGCACCGTGTACGTCACCTCGGCGCTTCGCTCTGCACCATCCGCGTCCTCGAACGTGATCGTCTCTGTCCGCTCAAGCTTGTTGTGGATGGAGATGTCGATGCGCAGACGCCCACTCTTGCCGGCGAGCTGGTCGGCAGGTATCCTCGCCCCGTCCAGCGTGTAGACCACGTCTATGTCCAGGGGCAGCTCGGCGTCTGTTTCAGCCCGGTAGAAGAAGTCACCCGTGCCGTCAACGGTGATGTCTGCGGTGGCACTGCCATCCGAAAGCGTCGGCTCGAACTCGTCGGTGAGAGATTCGACCTTGTCCACTCCGGGCGCCGGATCGACCAGGGAGGCACTGCCGCTACCCTGGATGTGCAGCCAGTCCACGACCACTGTGTTCTTGACGCTCCCCGCCGCGTCCATCATCACGTAGACCGTCTCAGTGTCTTCGATCTTGTCGATATCCGAAGCTGGTGACGCGCCCTGGACGGTGCCGGCAACCAGACTCACGGCGGTGAGCGTGGCAACGATGGTCGCAAGACGCACGCGCTTGGCGTTGATGTGCATATCATTCACCCTTCTCGACGTGCTTGGGCCAGCCGATGCTCAGACGCTCGAACAGCGGTTGACCAACTACAAGAAGCGAGGGCAGGAAGACCACGACCGCCACGAAACTCACGAGCGCGCCTCGCGCGATGAGGAGCGTGAGTTCGCGGATGGTGCTGATGCTCGACAGGGTCGCGAGGGGAATGGTCGCGGCGAACATCGTTGCAGCGCTCACGAGAATCGACTGGCTTGACTCGGAAACCGCGATCTTGATCGACTCGACGCGATGCCGTGTCCTCCTGAGTTCTTCCTCATAACGGCTGGTGACAAGCACGGCATAGTCCACCGTGGCGCCAAGCTGGATCGCCCCGATGGCGAGCGAGGCGAAGAAGATGACGCGGCCCGATCCCGCCAGCTCGAAGGACATGTTGGCGAGGATCGCGAGTTCGATGGCCGCCACGAGCGCCACTGGGACGGCGAGCGAGCGGTATGCGACAGCGAGGATAACAGCGATGGCGACGATCGAGATGATGTTGATGCGGGTAGTGTCTCCCGCCGAGACCCGCTCGATATCCCCCATGAGCACTGAGAGACCTGTGAGGTAGGAAAGTCCCGGCCATTCGGCGCCCGCAGTATCATCGATCTGCTTCAGCATGCCCTCCGACCGACTGTCCTCCGGACCGTAGGCGACGTCGATCATGAGGTATGTGTAGCCGTCCGAGAAGAACGTGTCGGTCGCTTCAGCGGGCAGGAATTCGCTCGGGATCCGTGGATCGACGAGCGACGTGAAACCGAAGACGCGATCAACCCCCGCGATATCCTCCACTCGCGCCTGCAATCGTTCCAGATCGACTGGCGAACCGGTGTCTTCCAGCACGAGAAACAGGGTGTCCTCGCGACCGAACGCCTCGGCAATCTGCTTCTCGCCGCTGACAGATGGCAGGTTCTCCGGCATGACCGAATTCAAGCTATAGTCAGTGGTCACTCGTGAGTTTGCGAAGACCCCCAGCGCGATGAGAACGACGGCCGCGACGGCGACGGCCCCGGCGTGTTTGGCAACAAAGCGTCCGACCCGTGAGAAGTCGAACTGGGGCCCACGATGCCGCACTCTGTCGATGACCGGCAGCGCCTCGATCAACAGGCCAGGCAACACACCGATGATCAGCACAAGCGTAATGAGTACACCGCGGGCGAGAGTCAGGCCAAGGTCCATCCCGAACTGTAACTGCATGACCGTGAGGGCCAGAAATCCCGCGATCGTGGTGAGCGCGGCTGTCACCACGGCCTTCGAAGTCGCCGCCACGGAGGCGATCATCGCCTCCTCGGCATGCTTGTTCTGGCGCTCCTCCTCGAACCGGTGATAGAGGAACAGCGCGTAGTCCATCGTCACGGCGAATTGGAGCGCGAAGACGATGACCGCTGTGAGATAGAAGACCTCCTGGCCGAGGTAGTAGTCGAGCCCGAGGTTCATGACAACAGCAGCGCCGATAGTGAGGACGAACAGGAACGGCACTGTGACCGATGGGATGGTGAGCAGTAGCACGACAGTGACCAGAACGAGCGGCGCTGCGATCAGTCGCAGCTGGTCCCGCGACATCGCCTCTTCCAGCTCAGCCAGTTGCGCCCCTGAGAACGCGACATCATAGGGTTCGAGAATGCCCCTGATCTCCTGAATCGCGTTCTTCACAACCCGGTCGTTCATCGATCCCGCGAAGCCGATCTGGACGAGTGTGCCGTCGGCCGCGTAGTAGTTGTCGGTCACCGTCTCGTCGAGGAACTCCCGTGGCTGCTCGATCGGAGCGAGGTCCGTGACCCAATGCACCGCGTCCACACCCTCGACGTCTCGGAGCTGCTCCGTGAGGGAGGCGACAGAGGCATCGCTTTCGCCGCGTATGAACACCTGCATCGTGTTGCCAAGCCCGAAGTCCTCATTGAGAATCTGGAGGCCCCTGCCGGAATCCATGTCTCTGGAGAGGTACGACATCATGTCGTAGTTGGTGCGTTGATTCATGAGGCCGAATACGCCAAAGATGAGAAGGATGGCTGCGACCCCCATGATCGGGCGCCTCCTCCTCACGATGAATGTGGCGATTCTCAACAGCACCGTGCGATTCCCCCCCGTACGAGGTCGGGCATGAACGATGCGTGGTGGTCTCTTAGTGGTGGCTGGCCCTGAGTCCGGCGGGGGCTCAGGGCGAGCGGGGAGTGAACTAGAAGCATTGCTCGGGCCAGCCGCTCAGTCCCAAGAAGACCAGGATCTGGTTCGATACGGTGTCCGGGTCCAGTGGCTTCCCCAAGAAGGAGCGCCCCAGGATCAAGCCGTCCATCAGTGCTGTGAGCATAGTCGTTGCAAGATGCCCGTCCACCCCATCGGGAAGACGCCCCTGCTCGATAGCACGCTCGATGACGGGCAGAAAATAGCCGTCAAGTTCCTCCTTCAACGGGGCGACTTGTTGGTTCAGTTCCGTTTCAGCAGGCGGCAACTTCACGACGAGCGCATTCACGAGGTTCTTCTCCCGCATCCCGAAACCCATGTAGTCCTTCACCATCCGGTGGAGCTGCTCGTCCAACGTCTCTCCATATCGTTCTTCGCAAAGACGCGCGCGCAAGTCTGCCAAAACGTCGTCGAGAACGCTGTGGTAGATGTCGCTCTTGCCTGCGAAATGGTGGTAGAGGGCGGCCTTGGTGACCCCGAGGCGCTTGGCGATGTCGCTCATGGAGACGCCCAGGTAGCTTCGGTCCGAGAAGAGGCGTCGTGCCACGTCGATAATCTGCCTCTTCGTCCCCTTGAGACTTCCGTGCTGCTGGCGATCCGTCTCTTCCATCATGGGGGGATCCCTCGAATCCATGCACTTACCGACCGGTTGGTAGGCAAGAATAGCAGTGCTTTTCTGCCTCGGTCAATATCCGGGAGCAGCGTGGCTAGCGGCTTTTCCACCACCAGCGTGAGACTGCGTGAGGCAGCGAGCGTTGTGTGTGCAGGTTTCAGCTCGCGAGATGTCAGGTTGTACTTCACATACATAGCACTGCCATGTATAGTGCTGCTATGTAAGCTGGCTTCGACAGCCGTCTATAGCGCATGGCAGGTGGAATCATGGAGATCAACAAGGACCTGATCGCGGCTTCCTCCACTCCGATCGTCCTGGCGATACTGTCCGAAGAGGACAGCTATGGCTACGCCATCCTTCAGCGTGTTCGGGACTTGTCCGGAGGTCACCTGGAGTGGACGGACGGAATGCTTTACCCGGTCCTGCATCGGCTGGGGCGACTGGGCTACGTTGAATCGCGCTGGGAAGTGGCCGAGACCGGTCGGCGTCGGAAGTACTACCGGATCACGTCGCAGGGCCGCGCACAGCTTGATGAGCAGCGCAGGCAGTGGCAGACGGTGGACGCCACGCTGCGAGGCATCTGGCAGACGCTCTCATCCACCGCAGATGACACTCGACCGGCGTGGGCCACGCCGCTACCCCGAGGAGCGTGAGGGATGTCCGATCCAGCCAAGAATCTATCGCTCGAGGCGCAGATCGAGCAGTGGAGAAGCTACCTGCTCCGTCGGCAGGCGATCCACTCCGTTGACGTAGCCGAGCTGGAGGACCATCTGCGCGAGGAGGTGGCGGGCCTGGTCGCAGCCGGGCTGGACACCGATGAGGCGTTCCTGGTGGCCGTGAAGCGGATGGGCGACCTGGACGCCTTGTCCCGGGAGTTCGCGCGTGAGCATTCGGACCGGCTGTGGAAGCAGCTTGTCGTGGTGGACTCGGAGTCCGGCGAGACTCGTGCGGCGGCGCGGAACGACACGATCATCGCCTTCGCGCTCGCGGCCGCGGCCGCGGTGCTCATCAAGGTGCCGGAGCTCTTTGGAATGCAGTTCGCACAGGACGGCAGCTTCTACTCCCGCAATCTGACGCTCTTTGTGTTGCCGCTCGTTGCTGGCTACTTCGTGTGGAAGCGCCGGCTGAGCACCACGACCGTCCGCTGGCTTGCAGTGGCGTTCGTGGCGGCCGGCGTACTCGCAAATGCGTATCCGTTCGCATCGGGTGGCAGCACCGAGGCGCTCACCGCGCTCCATCTGCCCATCGCGCTGTGGTTGGTCGTGGGTGTCGCGTATGCCGGCGAGCGCTGGAAGCAGGTCGCCGGCCGCATGGACTTCATTCGATTCTCGGGCGAGTTGTTCATCTACTACGTGCTGATCGCGCTTGGCGGCGGAGTCCTGATGGGCTTCATGGCGCTGATATTCGAGGCCATCGGCGTTGATGTTGGGGTGTTCCTCGAGTCGTGGCTACTGCCGTGCGGTGCCGTCGGTGCCGTGGTGGTCGCCTCCTGGTTGGTTGAGGCGAAGCAGAGCGTGATCGAGAACATGGCGCCCGTGTTGACGCGCCTTTTCACGCCGCTGTTCGCAGCCGTGTTGTTCGCATTCCTGGGGACCGTGCTCTTCGGGGGTCACGGGATCGACGTCGATCGCGACGTGCTTATCGCCTTCGACCTGTTGCTGGCCATCGTCCTGGGGCTTCTGCTGTACTCGCTCTCCGCGCGAGACCCTCAGTCGCCTCCCGGTGTGTTCGATGTCCTGCAAGTGGTCTTGGTGATAAGCGCACTTCTGGCCGACGGTGTAGCACTGTGGGCCATCGCGGCACGGATCACGGAGTTCGGGTTCACCCCTAACCGGGTGGCCGCGCTGGGCGAGAACGTGATTCTGCTGGTCAACCTGGCATGGTCGGCCGTGCTGTACACGCGCTTCCTGAGGCGACACCTCGTGTTCGCCGATCTTGAGCGGTGGCAGACGAACTACGTGCCCGTCTACGCGGTGTGGGCTGCGTTGGTCGTGATGGTCTTCCCGCCGCTGTTCGCCTATATCTGAGGACGCCCCGTACTCAGCTCCCGAGGCGTGCCTTCATCTGCTTGTAGATGAACCCTGCCGATCGTTCTGGCGCGAGCCGTGAGCACCGGTCGGCACTGGCACCACCCAGACTCGCACTCTAAGACCGTCCTCGCTGATGTCTGGGGTGATGTCCATGGCCGCCACATGGGACGCGGCGCCACGGGGTACACTGCGGTACACGGGCGTCACCGCGCCTGAGTATTTGCCGACCCTTCGGCCGATGCCAATCGTGCGAAAGAGGTGGGCGATGCAAGGCCAGGAGATACCAACCGGTGTACCGGTGGAAGCCGACAGTCCGCAGCATGCGATCGTCTTGTTGACGAACGATTCATCAGGCGGTTCCACCCAGTACATCCTGACCGACATCACGCGCCTGGAGTTGGAGCAAGGGATGCGAGGGAGTCAGCTCGCAATGCTGCTGGACATCCAGAACGACGACCAGGTAGCCGAGCTCTTCTCCTCGGGCACGACCCACACCTTCGGCGCGATGGGGCGCAAGCAGACCGTCACCATCGAGTGGTGCACCTGCGACGATCCCGCGTCGCACAACAGAGACCGGGCGGCCCAACTCGGCCTGTAGCGAAGCGCTTAGGGCACGGGCGCCTCCACCGGCGCAACGTGCCCGGACACCTCGGCGAACACGACCGCGCCCAGGATCAGGCCGCATGCCCCCACCTGCAGCAGTGTCAGGCTTTCGCCAAGCATGATCCAACCGGTGAGCATCGCCACCGCTGGGATCATGTTGATGGCGAGCGCGGCCCGGTTGGCCGGCATGAGTCTGAGCGCGGAGTTGTACAGACCGAATGCACCGAGGCTTGCGAAGGTTCCCAGGTACACAACAGCCACCCAGGCCATCGGGTCAGCCGAGGCGAGCCCAAGGGCACCCGATGCGAGCGCGAGCGGCGCGAAGAACACAGCGCCAACCGCTGCCTGGAGCCCCGTGAGGAACCACGGGTCGTAGCGCGAGGACAGGTGCTTGACCACGAGCGTCGAGCCAGCCGCCGCGACCATCGCGGCGAGTTCCAGGATGTTGCCCAAGACCGGCGCGGGCGCCGACTCCTGGCTGGCCCCCGCTAGCGACAGTATCCCGACGCCGACGATCGAGACGGCGATTCCCACGGCGCCCTGCCAACTCAATCGTTCGCGCAGGAGCAGCCAGGCGCCGGCGGCCACCATCAGCGGCATGATCGCGGAGACAACGCCGGCCTGGCTCGAGGTGGTGAAGTGCACCGCGAAGCCCTCGAGCAGGTAGTAGAGGCACGGGATGAAGAGTACGGAGAGTCCAAGCAGCTTCCAGTCGCCAGGCCGATACTCCGGCCGGGGAACCCGGCGCCAGAACGGGAGGAACACGAGGCTGGCGACGATCATGCGCAGCCACATGACGGTCATGGGCGAGAAGCTCCCCATTGCACTCTTGATCGCGGCGAAACTGGTGCCCCAGAACAGGACTGTACCGGTCAGGTACAGGAGCGGGCGAAAGCGTGGGGAATTCATCGGCTGGCCTCTCGGGGGTGCTCGGGGCGGGTGACGCTCGGAGACGGTCGTCAGTCAGTGTGTGCGGACACGGCGCGTGGGTCAAACCTCGCTGCCGTTGGGGATGTCGGGCTTGTGTCGCGCGCAAATGAAGCCGACTATCCAAGAGAGTCCTCGTGCCCGTCGGCCGGTGACACGACCTGCGACAGCAGATAGAGGCAAGCGCATGACGCCTGAACATCCGAATGACAGTGAGCCAATCCAGGGCCTCGAACGCGTCGGGCTCGAGCTTGTGTTCGGTGGCCCGCTCTTCATGTGGGTATCCATGGCCTCCCTGAT
The DNA here is from genome assembly GCA_049657775.1 of Coriobacteriia bacterium. Lineage (GTDB taxonomy): Bacteria > Actinomycetota > Coriobacteriia > Anaerosomatales > Anaerosomataceae > JBASNZ01. The sequence continues at coordinate 11,097 of JBASNZ010000048.1, forward strand.
CGGCATCAAGGTCGATCGGAACACCATGGTCGACGACGCGCGACTGGCCTACGCTGACGGGCAGGCCCAGGTTGCGGCGAGCCGATTCACGCTGGGGCTGATCGCCGCCGTTGCGTGCGTCGCCGCCGTTGCGGTGCTGGTGCCCATGGAAGCGGCCCGGATGGGACCGCTTCTGGACATCGGGTTCGAGTGGATCGCGATCCAGGCGCTTGTAGCCGGACTGCCGTGGTCTGTCGCCGAGGTGCTCGCAGCCGGAACGATGGTTCTCATGGGAATCGCGATCGGCGTGATGAACGCGACCATCCTCGGCGGGGTCCCGATCCACCTGTTGCGCCGCGGTGCGCGCGCAGCGGCGCCAGCCGTCTCGATCGCACTCGCCTGGCAAGCCGGAACGCTTGAGGACGGGCAGCTGTCAGGCTACCCGCGCGTGACGTGTGCCGTCTCGAGGATCCTCGGTCCGCGCCGCCGCTGAGGGGGAGAGACGTGCCAGACGCCGACGAGCAGATGACCGCAGCGAAGGCCAAGGCGTACCTGGTCGACCCTGCATCCATGCTCGTTCTATGGATGAACGAGTCCGCCTCCGATGGTCTGCCGGACGCGGGTGCGTCGGAGGTTGCGCTGGACGAGGCGTTTCCGATCGGAGCGACCCTGGGGCTGTCTGAGGCCGTCGCGTTCGTGGCCGGGACCGGTACTGCCCGGCATCTCCAGACGGATCTCGTCTCCACGTCGCTCGGCACCATGCGTATCGTCGTGTCCGTGTATCGCGTGCCCGATGGTTCGATCCTGGTCCTGTCCGAGAACGCATGGGAACCGGCGCACAAGTCTTTCGGTGCGTCACGAGCACGCCGCCCAGGTCGCTAGGTTCTGTTGACGGTTTGGCAGGGTACAGACGTTGACGACGCAGGCCCTGTGAGCCGAGCGGCACGCTTCCGTTCGCGGACGAACTCGAGCCGTTCAAGAGCGGGAAAGGCACCGCCCAGTTCCCGCTGGGCACGCCGCTCCCTGGAGACCTGATCCGCCGGATCGTCCAGTTCCGGGTCGCGGAGAGCAACCGCACACGGTAGACTCCATGCAGGCGGCGCAGGGGCGCCGTCCAAACGGAGGGGGTTTGCAGATGCCGGTCGATACCGTCGTAGGACTGGCGGCACTGGTTGCGGCTCTCGTCTTCTACTCGATAGGCTCCTGGGGTGCATTCCGTGCCAAGTCGATCGCCAAGAAGCACGTCACGTTCCTGTGGATCGGCTTCGCGTTCGACGTTATCGCCACAACGATGATGGCCATCTCGGCCGGGGGTCTTGACCTGTCGCCACTCTCCGATCTCCTGCACACCCTCGTGGCGTTCGCCGCGATGGCCGGGATGCTTGCCGCGGCACTCAGCGGCATGCGTGCGGTCAACACATCGAACGAACGCGTTCAGGCGACTCTGGCCAGGCAGGTCCTCGTGCCCTGGGCGCTGTGGCTGTTCATCTTCCTGGAGGTTATGGCAAGCCGCGGTTCGGCGCGCATGGGCGGGTAGTCGGCCCCCGGAACGGTCGGTTGCGATGAGCAAGAACCTCTTCGCGGGTATCTACTTGTTTTGAGGCGACGGGCGAAGTCCGAAGGAGGACGCGATGCCAGGGAAGGTGTTCTTTAGAGAGCGCACGAGCATTGAAGAAGGGGACAAGATGCCTCGCTTCTTGGTGGTGGCCGTGGCCGACGTGAACCTCAAGATCCACGCCAAACACCTGCGCAAGGACGAGTTGAAGCAGATCGCCGATTCGGTGGGAGCAGAGCTCGTTGAGCTCTCTGTGGAGGACAAGGGCCACAAGACTGCCGAGGCAGAAGTCGAGGTACCGTAAGATGCACCCGACGTCGGTCGATCGGCTGACGTCGGGCACGAGCCAGTACCACCGAACAGCATGGAGGTAGCCGATGGCGCTCGAGCGTGAGCGTGACAGCAAACGCCTGCACATCAAGAGCAGGCTGATGGGCGAGAGTCTGGTCAGCGAGGCGTTCCTCGGCGCGCTTGAGGTGGCCCCGCAGCGACGGCTGTTTCCCGACGTCAACGTCGTTAAGATCGGCGGCCAGTCGATCTGCGATCGCGGCAAGCGGGCGCTCCCGGGAATCGTCGAGGAGATCGTTGCTAACAAAGACGCGCACAAGATGCTCATCATGACCGGCGGCGGTACCCGGAGTCGGCACATCTACGCGATCGGCCTTGAGCTTGGCATGCCGACTGGCATCATCGCTGCTTTTGGGAGCTCGGTCTCAAGGCAAAACGCGCTGCTCATCGCCACCATGCTCGCGCCCAATGGCGGCATCGAGATAGACCAGGACGCGATCATGAAGCTGCCCAACTACTTCGCACAGGGCGGCGTTCCCGTAACGAGCGGCATGCCGCCGTATGACTTCTTCGCGATTCCGCCAGAGAAGGGCCGCATCCCCATCCATCGCACGGACGTGGGTACGATCCTCATGGCCGACCTTATCGGTGCGAAGAGCTGCATCTACGTCAAGGACGAACAGGGCCTCTTCACCGACGATCCCAAGAAGGACCCGGATGCGGAGTTCATCCCAAAGATCAGCGCGTCGGAGTTGATGGCGCTGCACCCGGACGACCTGATCATCGAGCGGCCGTGCCTAGAGATATTGCACAACAGCACGGTGCTGGATCACGTGCAGATCATCAACGGGCTCGAACACGGGAACCTTACGCGCGCGCTCGCGGGCGAGCACGTCGGGACCATCATCACCGGAGACTGACACGCACGGCGATCGCAGCTGATGTGGGCCGGCAGACCTACGAGGGGTGGGCATGTGGCGAACCAGGCCAGAAGCGTGAAACAAGCCGCCGAGGAGATCGGCGCAACGCCGCGGTGGGTGCGCAAGCGGATCGCAGCGGGCGCCATCGCCCCTAAACGAACCGGGAACAAGCGCAACGGCACCTTCGTCATCACGGATGCGGACCTCGAGACGCTTCGCACTCTCAAGACGGGCGCCGAGCCGGTCGCCGAAGAGGTCACGACGCTCGCCCGTATCACGCAACTCGAGGCCGATCGATCCAACCTGCTCGCGCAGGTCGCCTGGGCGCGAGCGATCTCGCGCGAGCAACAAAAGGCGCTCGAGGCCGAGCAGCAGCGTACCGAGCGGTTGTCGTCCGAGGTCGCTGCACAGCGCGACAGGGTCGAGGCGCTCAAGGCCCTCTCGGTACTCGACCGAATCCTCGGGCGACACAAGCGCATCTAGCTCCGCGCACGGCGATGGCTCAGGCGTCGTCCTGATCGACCGTGAGAACGCGTGGCATCGAGTCGTGCCAGCCTTCGGCCCACGGCTCGTCACCGACGATGACTGGTGCGCTGATCGGGGACTCGTCCTCGATGACCAGCGGCTCCGCGGGGAGCGCGGTCTCCTCGGGCTCGGGCGCACGTGTAAGCGGGAGCAGCAGCACAGGTAGCAGGCTCTCGGCGGGGTGCCTGGCTGTGAGTTCTTGGAACTTCACGTAGGACTGGTGCGCGTGTGCCTCCAACAGCGTCGCGATCTCGGCGACGTCCGCCGCGGACACGCCCGCCGGCTCGGCCGCGGCCACCAGGTCGGGCGAGCGGAGCATCTCGAGGAACACGTGGGCGTCGTGTAACTCTCCGAGCGTGTCCTGGAACTCGGTGAGCACCGCATGGAGCGCATCGAAGTCGTCGCCATAGCACGGCGCGAACGTCTCGACGGCGTAGCGCAGTCGCTTATAGGCGATGCGCAGCGCATGTTGTTGCTGGATGGCGCTCTCGTAGAGGGCGGCTGGCTGCGCGCCGAATACCACGGCTGCGCGCTCGGCCACTGCGGCGTGCGCGAAGTCGGCGAGGGGACGCACGGCCTCGCTCGAACTGGAGATCGAGGAGACCATCTTGGCGAACGTCTTGCGGCTTTGCCGCAGGTTGAGGCGGGCGAGCTTGCTATCGAGCACCTCGAGTTCTCGCTCGCGCTGACCAGCGCGATAGCCCACCAAGAACGCTACCGCGCGCTTACCGCCTGTGCCGACCTGCGAGGCAAGCGCGCCGAACTCGGAGATGAACACGTCGGCGTCTCGAACCGGGCCGAGCGCCCGGGTGATCCTGCGCACCTGACGGTAGCGGGAGCGCATCTCGCGACCCGGGTAGAGCGGGGAGAGCAATCGCATCGCTTCGCGCAGCCTGCGCGACGCCACCCGCATGTCGTGCACGGCGTCGGCGTCCGCACCGCCGCGAGCCGCTGCCTCGAGCTCGAAGAGCGGCTCGGCCTTGGCGACCAGCAGCGCGGGCGCCGCGATTCCGAGTGGGGTGTGTGCGCCCACGCCCTGGACTGCGAATTTGGTGTTCATGTGCCCCCTGTGGACGCGTGCCTCGATGTTCCTGGTTCTCATTCTATCCCCCAGGAGTGCCGCCTGCGGTCACACTAGGTGTAGTGTTGCCTCGGGTGTATCCGCTGGTGGGGCGTGTGCTGGCACCGTGCCGAGTCGTTTAGGAAAGAGGGGATTCGGGTGAAGGCTGTCGTGGTGTACGAGTCGCTGCGGGGTAGCACAAGGGCCATCCACCCGATATGTCGCACCCGTCGGTACTCTCGTGGCTCGAGCGGGTACCGAAAGGAACGGCCGCGATCGCGGGGTTCGAGACGCGGATCTGGTGGTCTCCCGGCAGTTCGGCCAAGAAGATCGCCGAGATGCGCCAGGCAGTCGGCTACCTTAAGATCGCCGCGCGGGAGCGGTTCTCGGTGACCGGCTACCACGGACCGCTCAAGGATGGCGAACTCGAGCGCGCGGAGGCGTGGGGAGCAACGCTCACCACGGCAGCCCGTCGGGCGTGAGCGAGAAGTCTGGATACCGTCGAATGACGGAGCAGGAGGACAGGATGAGCGATCAGACCGTAGCGGAGATCATTGCGCAGGCGCTTGGATGGGAGGAGGCGCACGTCTCCTTCGATAGGGCAACGGCGGAGGTTCCATTCCACCTGCAGGGTGAGCGACCCCCCGGGCTTCACCATTCGCCCTGGGAGCTGCTCGAGCACATCAGGATCACACAGCGCGACATCTTGGAGTTCTGCGTGAACGAGGCCTACACGGAGCTCGCATGGCCCGCAGAGTACTGGCCGTCGGTGCCCGGGCCCGACCGGCCGGACGCATGGGGCGAGAGCGTCGCGATGGTGAAGCGCGATCTCGAAGTCCTGCGCTCGGTCGTGCTCGAGCACGCGGACGACCTGCTGTGGCCGGTCGCGGGGGGCACGGGACAGACGCTGCTGCGCGAGGTGCTCCTTGCGCTCGACCACATGGCATACCAGATCGGCCAGCTCGTGATAGTGCGACAGCTTCTGGGTATCTGGGGCTGACGCGCGGCCGCGGCCTCGCGTACAATCGCACGTGCGCTCGGCGGGCGCTGTGACCCGCCCCGACACAGCAGGAGGCCGACATGGCTCAGCACACCGTTACCCTCATCCCCGGGGATGGCATCGGCCCCGAGATCACGACCGCGATGCGGCGAGTGGTCGAGGGGGCCGACGTTGCTATCGAGTGGGAGGTCGCCGACGCCGGCGAGCACGTCATGGCCGAGTTCGGCACCCCGCTCCCGGAGCACGTGATCGAAGCGGTCCGCAGGAACAAGGTGGCCATCAAGGGCCCCGTGACGACACCCGTGGGCACCGGCTTCCGCAGCGTCAACGTTGCGCTTCGCAAGGAACTGGACCTGTACGTCAACTTGCGACCGGCATTCTCCATCCCCGGCACCGGCGCTCGCTACGAGGACATCGATATCGTCATCGTGCGCGAGAACACCGAGGACCTGTACGCGGGCATCGAGTTTGAGATGGGTGCTCCCGAGACGGCCGAGCTCATCAAGTTCTGCGCCGATAAGGGCGCCGGGACGATCCGTCCCGACTCGGGCATCTCGCTCAAGCCCATCTCGGTGACCGGCTCGGAGCGGATCGTTCGCTACGCCTTTGAGTACGCGCTGGCCAACGGCCGCAAGAAGGTCACGGCGGTGCACAAGGCCAACATCCTCAAGTACTCCGACGGGCTGTACTTGGACGTGGCCCGCAAGGTTGCGGCCGAGTACGAAGGCCGCATCGAGTTCGAGGACCGCATCGTGGACATGACGTGCATGGGTCTCGTGCTCTATCCGGAGACCTTCGACGTGCTCGTGCTCCCCAACCTCTATGGCGACATCGTCTCCGACCTTGCAGCCGGCCTTATCGGCGGCCTCGGCATGGCGCCGGGCGCGAACATCGGCGCCGACTGCGCCGTCTTCGAGCCGGTTCACGGCAGCGCGCCCAAGTACGCTGGAAAGGATATGGCCAACCCCACGGCCGAGATCCTCACCGCAGTGCTCATGCTGCAGCACCTGGGAGAGCACGACGCGGCCGCAAAGATCCTGGCCGGCGTGCGGAGCGTGCTGGCCGAGGGCGTGAACGTCACCTACGACATCAAGCGCACCAACACCGGCTCCACCGAAGGTTGCGTGGGCACGCAGGCATACGCCGACGCGATCATCGCGACGTTCTAGGCACCCGGGCGGTACACCGAGGTGGACGAGCAGATCCGCGCGAACGAACCGATGGACACCGCCGAGTGGGCGGCTATCGAGCGACGCCGCAAACGGGTACTCGTTGGCGCCATCATCGCGGTCGCGCTGCTGCTTGTTGGCGCCGGTGTGGCCGCGGCGCTACTGCTGGGTACGGGTGGCGCCTCGGATGGGGCCGCGCCGACCGAGCGTGTATCCGAGACGAGCGGGAGCATAGCGGCGACGAGTGGTGCTGTAGCGACGGCGAGCGTGGATGCCAGCGCATCGGGTCACGCGACCGCACCTGCAGGGCCAGGCGTGACGCCTCCGCCCGCCATGACCGCACCCGTCGGCGTGTGCATGGTGGCGTACCGGCGTAGCGGATGGGTGTGCGTGGCCAAGCCCGACGGTTCGGGCGAGGCCCAGCTGCTCAAGTCGCCCGAGGGTATGTTCTCACTTTCGCCGGACGCCGGCACGCTCGCGGTGGTCGATGCGGGCACGGACACGCTCTCGCTCGTGGACTTGAAGATCCTCAAGGTCACCGAGGTAGGCGGGGCAGCACAGGACACGCCCGCGTGGGGGCCCGACTCCAAATGGCTGGTGTACACGATGACCGTGAGCGGCGCGCCTCAGGTACGTCGTGTCAACCGCGACGGCAGCGGGGCTGCCAAGCTCTTTGACGGGCAGGACCCCGCAGTGTCGCCGCAAGGTGATGTGATCGTGGGTCGCACGCCGCTTGGCGCAGGCAGTGCGCTCGTCGCGTGGACGAAGGCCGGCGTTGAACGCTATGCGATCCCGGAGCAGGTGACAGACGTCGCGACCGACGGCGGTAACCTGTACTTCGTTCAGATGGGCAGCCAGGCAACGGCCGCTACCCTGCGCCGTATGGACCTGGGAGGCCACGGGAACACGGTGCTGCGCGACAGCGCCGGCGCCGCCCGGCCGATCTCGTACCACGACCTGTGTATCTCGGCCGACGGTACGTACCTGTCGTTTGCCGAGTGGGGGGACGACGGCTACTCGCGCCTGTTCTCGATGACGACAGGCGCGGTGAACAAGGTGACCTCGCTCTCGATCCGCCGCGATGACTACCCGCTCTGTTGGGGGTGCGACGGACGTCTGTACTTCATCGAGGGTAACGCGCTGCAGGGCGAGGCGACACGTCTGATGGCGGTGCGGCCCGACGGACTCGGCCGGGGCACCCTTGTGGAGGGCGCAACGCGCTAGCTCTCATCGGTCAGCGTGTCGGGGATCTCGCGCTCCAGGAGCGACATCGCCAGCATCGTCCATGCCCGCGGCACGATGCGCTCCCAGGCGTACCCGCCGCCACCGTGCGCGACCATCCGCCCCGCGGTGAGTTCGGTCGAGAGCGCAGCCAGGCGCACGACGAGGTCGCGGTAACCGGTCAGCGTCAGCCCGAGCGTGGTGAGCGGGTCATACCTGTGGGCGTCGGCGCCGTTCTGCGTCACCAGGAGGTCCGGCGCAAACTCGCGGACGGCCGGAGCGATCAGCCCGTCGAACGCCGAGAGGTACTGCGCGTCACCGGCCTGGGGGTTCATAGGGACGTTGAGCGCGCTTCCCGGCGCATCCGGCCCGCCGCGCTCGTCGTCGAAGCCGGTACCCGGGAAGAGGTAGCGTCCCGACTCGTGGATCGACACCGTGAGCACGCGAGGGTCGTCCCAGAACGCTTCTTGCACGCCGTCGCCGTGGTGCGCATCGATGTCGATGTACGCGATCCTGAGCGTCGGGTCGCGCTTGAGCGCCCACGCGATGCCGACAGCGGGGTCGTTGTACACGCAGAAACCGGCAGCACGGTCGCGATGCGCGTGATGCAGGCCTCCCGCGATGTTGAACGCGCGGTCCGTGCGGTCGTCGAGCACCGCGCGCATGGCGGCGATGGCGCCCCCCGCTACCAGCGCGGACGCCTCGTGCATGCCCGCGAACACCGGGGTGTCGCCGGGTCCCAGACCGCGGCGAGGCACGAACCCGCCGGGGTCCTCCGACGCGGCACGCACATCGGTGATGTATGCCGCATCGTGAACGAGCAGGAGCTGCTCATCAGACGCTTCGCGGGGTTCCAGCAGCTCCATCCCGCCCTCGCCGATCAGGCCGTGACGCCGCATGAGCGCGATCGACCGTGTGACGCGTTCGGGCCGAAGCGGGTGCGCGGGCCCCAGGTCGTACCCGGCGAGATGATCGCTGTAGACGAGCGAGACGCGCATGTGCCCTCCCCGAAGCTCACAGAGAAGATACCCGCGAATGGAATCCCGAGCGCGTTGTCGGATGTCAGCGATGGGGTATACACTGCGTATACACGTCTTTAGGAGCCGGTATGAGAGTCAAGGTACGCAGGGTGGGCAACAGCCTCACTGTGACCATCCCGAGTGATGTCGTGATGGAGATGGGCATCACCGAGGACACGGACATGAATGTGTTCGTGCAGGAGGGCAGCGTCGTCATCGAGCCCGTGACCTCGCGCTGGGACAGGCTGGTTGCAGGAGTGCGCGCGCAGGCTGCGGCACGTGGCGTCAACGAAAAGGATGTCACTGAGGCAATCGCGGATCTTCGTCCGCGGGATGATAACGACAGCACGTCGACCAAGCCCTGAGCATGGTCGCGCCCCGCGTGTTCATCGACACCAACGTACTGGTGTCTGCGGTGCTCTTTGGAGGACCGCCCGCAGCGGTGGTCGACGCCGCCCGAACGGGAGCCCTCCACGCGGCTGTCTCGCTGCACGTGCTGGGTGAATTCCGCGATGTGCTCGCCCGGCCTCGCTTTGGTGTGGAACCCGAAGTGGCCGACATGCTCGCCGAGGAGATTGCCAGCTTCTGCGAGGTGATGCCCATTGAACGGTCGCAGGCTCGGTGGGGGCCCGATCCCGATGACGATCCGGTCATCGAGGCCGCGCTAATGTTTCGGGCGACTGCCATCGTCACCGGCGACGCGCACCTGCTCGGCGTTCGGGTGTCGGGTTTGGTGACCCTCACGCCCGCACCGGCCGTCGAGCGGTGGTCGCTCCAGCGGTGAGCCATGTCACATGGCGGCTCGATTGCTCGCAGCGGTTCGACCCCCGGCTTCCGGGGGGCATAGTGATAATCGGCGAGACGGGCGGCGCGCGCTGCCGAGCGTTTCCCAGGTGCGGACAGGGGGTCTGCGGCGGGAGGGGGCAATTGTGAGCGGCTGGCGCTCTTCGTTCGCAATCGCACTGAGTCTGTGTCTGGTTGTGGGACCTACATCTGCCCGAGCGGATGATGCCAACCCTCGTGAGTATGCGGTGCTCTACGGCGGCAATATGGATGATGCAGACGCGCACGCGTTCTCAGCTCTGCTGTACAACCTCGGGGGGTCTCACACCTGGACGGGTGCAACCCAATGGTCATACGCGGGGGATCAACGCGACGTCAACCACGGGGATCTCACGAATGGCTGGGCAGGCGTGGACCCGTATCTGCCTGGTAACAAGGCCGACTTACTCTACTATTCTGGGCATGGCTTCCCCAATGGAATCCGGTTTTTCGATCCGTCTGTGATCGGGGATCCAGATCGTGAAGAGGACCAGAACAATCTGCCCGACAACATCGGACCGCAAGAGGCCCCGCGTGATTGAGGGAACTGGGTACGAGCCGGAGCGGATCAACTGGGAGATCGGCAGCGACTACACGGGCACGTACCGGACGAGCTCTCGGTGGAACGATGACGTCGAGTGGGTGTTCCTGGCCGCAAGACGGAACGAGTGCGGACGGCGTGACGGTTGTGTTGAGCTCGAACGGGGTTTCGGGGTACAGGAGGCAGTGGCGGGCGATCTCGGGCAGACAGGACGGCGCCGGACTCGCAGCATGCGTCACTGCCGAAGAGGCGTTGCAGGTACTCGTCGACGAGGGGGAGCGCCGTATGGGCCTTCCGCCGGAGGTAGAGATCACCGACATCGATCTCGTGTACTACAGCATGGGGCCGGATCGCTCTCAGGGCACGATGTTCCCGGCGTGGCGAATCTGCCTGGACGGTTTCGGCCAACTTCTACGTGAACGCTGTCACGGGGAGGCCGATGAATGAGTAGGACTGTTGGCAGCGCGCGGACGACACGTGTCGCCGGAGTCGCCGCAATGCTGTTGGTCCTGGCCTTCAGCGGGGTGCCGGGATGCGAGTCTGACGGCCTCTGGCCGCGGGAGGCGACACTGGTAGAGTCCGTCAGGATGGCTGGCGCCGCCCGGCTTCCCGGCAGCGAGGCTCTCGACGGGAAGGCGGTGTTCCTGCGCCGCACACAGGAGCAATCTGCGGAAACCTCGGGGGCCGTGACGCTCAAGGAGTACGAAGAGGTCGTCTTGATCAACCCTAGGGATCCGTCAGACCGTGAGGTCGTGTGTCGGATCAGAGGGAAAGTCGAAGACGTCAGGTGTGTCGAGTCGTCTGAGGCATCCGCGCAAGCCATCGCGGTGCTCTGGCGGACATCAGGTGGCGCGCCTGCCGCGTATGCCCTGCTCGTGCGCAGCGCCGATGGCAAGTGGGAGAGTGTATGGTCCCAGGTTCAGGGCGAGGAAGCGGCCTTCGCGATTCGGGCCCGGGGTTTTGCCGATGGCAACGCTGAGAGCGGGCCCAGCCTGTGGGTCGTTGTCGATGCCGATGCGTCACCGAGCAGGGCCTCCTGGCAGTCGCTGCGAGTCGGTTTGGACGGCAGCACGGATCAAAGGGGTCTTGCAGGATCGCAGTGGAAGAGTGTCGACTACCTCTGTACGTACCTCGACGATGGGCGGCTGCAGACCGCATTCCGATGCGAGGCGGAGGGGAAAGAGGGACTCCTCGTTACAGACTCAGCGACCGGCGTGCTTCGCGAGATCAAGATAGATGGGCGCCCGCTTCTGGTCGTCGGGCGGGAAGGAGGCTCACCCAGTGTTCTCGTTCGTCCGACCCAGACGGTCCACACTGGTATTCGAATTGTCTCGATGCGCGACACCGATGACGTTCGCGTGCTTGAGGGTGTTGATGGGTGGTGGGCCGGGCTGATGTCCGGCACGGATCACGGCTCCGAGGTCATCGCGCTCGTCGACCTGCATTCGACGGATGGCGAGGTGGCCGAGTGAGAGTCTGGACCCTCTCGGTGGCTGATGGGGAGATCGGGGAGGCGCAAGAAGCCGTTTCCCCTTGGAAGGTGCACTACCACGGAGGCGGAATCAGCTCGGTCGATGGCGTGTTCGCTCAGCCAGGGAGCGGCCGCAGCCTGGTAGTCGGGCTTCGACTGGAGTCGGAGTCGGCCATCGCGATCGTTCCGATCGAACCCAGAGCGGGTCGGTGACGCATGTCGCGAACCCGCACAACCCGTTTGCCCTGCCCGTCTCTCCTCGGCTATACTGCGGCTTCAATCCCATATGGGAATGGCGACGACGGGGAGTAGTAGAGGCCAATCCTCGCACCAGAGAGCCGGGGATGGTGTGAACCCGGCGCAGGACGCTTCGAACCTGGCCCCCGAGCCGCCCGGAAGAACGAACTGGCGCAACACACATGCGGACGACCTTCGCTGAGCGCCAGGACAAGTAGGCCGGGTCGGTGGCATCCGTTACCTGCCGCATGAGAGGGCGCACGCCTTGCGCGTGCGTCAAACGGGGTGGTACCGCGGGAGCGCAGCTCTCGTCCCTGGTCGGGACGACGCACGCGCAGTCGCGGTATTTCTGCATCCCGGCCGAAACCATCTCCTCGCCTTACATGCGGCATCCGGCGCCCCGGCCCACCTGAGGAAGGTGGAGGCATGGAGTTGCGCAGCGACCGCATGAAGCGCGGCGTCAATCGCGCGCCGCATCGCAGCCTGCTCAAGGCTGACGGTCTTACCGACGAGGAGATCTCACGCCCGCTCATCGCGGTCGTCAACTCCGCGAACGAGATCATCCCCGGGCACCTGCAGCTCGACAACATCGCCGAGGCGGTCAAGGCCGGCATCCGCATCGCGGGAGGCACGCCGCTTGAGTTCTCCACCATCGGGGTGTGCGACGGCATCGCCATGGGCCACGAGGGGATGCGCTACTCGCTCGCGTCGCGCGAGATCATCGCCGACTCGGTGGAGATCGTCGTGCAGAGCCACGCCTTTGACGCGATGGTCATGATCCCCAACTGCGACAAGATCATCCCGGGCATGCTCATGGCGGCAGCGCGCCTGGACATCCCCACCATCGTCGTCTCGGGCGGACCGATGCTCGCCGGCAAGTGGCAGGGCAAGGACGTCGACCTCGACACCGTGTTCTCCACCGTCGGCGCCGTCTCGGCGGGTACGGTCTCCGAAGACGAGCTCTGCGAGCTCGAGAACGCCGCGTGCCCCACGTGCGGGAGCTGCGCCGGCCTGTTCACCGCCAACTCGATGAACTGTCTTACCGAAGCGATCGGCCTGGGTCTGCCCGGCAACGGCACGATCCCCGCGGTCTACTCGGAGCGCATCCGGCTGGCCAAGCACGCCGGCATGCAGATCATGGAGCTCCTCAAGAAGGGCATCACCGCCCGCGACATCCTCACGCCCGCAGCCATCCGCAACGCGATGACGCTTGACATGGCGTTCGGCGGCTCGAGCAACACGGTCTTGCACCTGACGGCGATCGCGCACGAGGCCGGCGCCGACATCACGCTTGATGACTGGGCCGAGGTGAGCGCCCGCACGCCCAACCTGGTGCGAGTTTCGCCCGCCGGCGGTCATCACATGGAGGACCTCTACTTCGCCGGTGGTATCCAGGCGATCTTGGCCGAGCTTGCCACGAAGGACCTCATCGACGGCGACGCGCTCACGGTCACCGGCGAGAAGGTGGGGCACAACCTCAAGGGCGTCAAAGGCGCGGACGGCACGGTCATCCACTCGCTCGCCGACGCGTACTACCCCGAGGGCGGGCTTCGCGTGCTCAAGGGCAACCTCGCGCCTCGCGGGGCGGTCGTCAAGCAGTCCGCGGTGCCCAAGGAGATGCGCAAGCACACCGGTCCAGCGCGCGTGTTCGATTCCGAGGACGCCGCGAGCGACGCCATTCTCGGCGGCAAGATCGCCGCAGGCGACATCATCGTCATCCGCTACGAGGGCCCCAAGGGTGGACCCGGGATGCGCGAGATGCTGGCGCCCACCTCGGCCGTGAAGGGCATGGGGCTTGCGGGTTCGGTCGCGCTTATCACCGACGGGCGCTTCTCGGGCGCCACATCTGGCGCGTCGATCGGTCACGTCTCGCCCGAGGCCGCGGAAGGCGGCCCGCTCGCGCTTGTGGAGGAGGGCGACACGATCGAGATCGACATCGACGCCGGGACGCTCACGCTCGACGTCACCGACGAGCGGCTGGCGATGCGCCGCCGCGAGTGGACGGCACCCAAGCCCCGCGTTACGACGGGTTATCTCGCGCGATATGCTCGCTTTGTTACAAGCGCCGATCAAGGCGCGGTGCTCGCATGAACAGCGGACAAGCGGAGAAGCGGGAGGTGAGGGAATGAGGATCAACGGCGCGCAAGCGCTGGTGAAGTCATTGCACGAGGAGGGCGTGGAGGTTGTCTTCGGCTATCCGGGCGGTGTTGCGCTACCCATCTTCGACGCGCTCTACGACACAGAGGACATCCGGACGATCCTGGTGCGGCACGAGCAGGCTGCCGTGCACGCAGCCGACGGCTACGCCCGTGTCACGGGCAAGCCCGCGGCGGTCATCGTCACGAGCGGTCCGGGCGCGACCAACACGGTCACCGGCATCGCGAACGCGTACATGGACTCCATCCCGATGGTCGTGATCACGGCGCAGGTTGCCACGCACGTCATCGGCACCGACGCGTTCCAGGAGTCGGACATCACAGGGATCACGCTTCCGATCACCAAGCACAACTACCTGGTGAAGGACTCCGCGGACATCCCGCGAGTGGTCAAGGAGGCGTACCACATCGCCACCACCGGACGCCCCGCACCGGTGCTGATCGACCTGCCGGTCGATGTGAGCAAGGGGGAGCTGACGTACAAGCATCCCGACACGGTGAACCTGGCCGGCTACAAGCCGACGTTCCGCGGGCACGCCAGGCAGATCCAGCAGGCCGCGGCGCTCATCTCCAAAGCGCGCAAGCCGCTGTTGTACGCCGGTGGCGGCGTACTTGCCTCGGGTGCATGGAAGGAACTCAAGGAGCTTGCCGAGCTCATGCAGCTGCCCGTGGTCACCACGCTTATGGGCAAGGGCGCATTCCCTGAGGACCACCACCTGTTCGTGGGCATGCCTGGCATGCACGGCGGCAAGTACACCAACTACGCCGTGACCGAGACGGATCTGCTCATTGCCGTCGGCGTGCGGTTCGACGATCGGGTGACGGGCAAACTCGCGACCTTCGCGACCAAGGCCAAGATCATCCACATCGACGTGGACCCTGCCGAGATCGGCAAGAACCGCCAGGTGGACGTACCGATCGTAGGCGACGCCAAGTCGGTGCTGGCTGCGATCGTCGCTGACCTGCGCAAGATGGCAGCCGAGCCGCGCACCGACGCATGGATGCGCGTGATCGACGACTGGCGAACCCGGATGCCGTTCCACTATCACCCGCACGAGACCGGCGTGATGCCGCAGCTCGTGGTGGAGCGCATCCGCGAGCTCACCAAGGACCGCAAGACGGTGTACTGCACCGAGGTCGGACAGAACCAGATGTGGGCGTGCCAGTACCTCAAGATCCGCGAGCCCAGGACTTGGGCCTCCTCGGGAGGTCTTGGCACTATGGGCTTCGGGCTGCCCGCCGCCATGGGCGCGCAAGTGGGTCGCCCCGACTATCTCGTCATCGACGTTGCCGGAGACGGCAGCATCCAGATGAACAGCCAGGAGTTGGCGACGATCAGCATCAACAAGCTGCCGGTCAAAGTCGTCATCCTCAACAACGGCTTCCTTGGTATGGTTCGGCAGTGGCAGGAGCTCTTCTACGAGCACCGCTACGCGTCGAGCGTGCTGCCGCAGGACTGCCCCGACTTCGTCAAGCTCGCCGAGGCATACGGCATGCTCGGCCTGCGCGTGACCAAGCCCGAGGAACTGGACGCGGCACTGAAGCAGGCGTTCGATCACGACGGTCCGGTGGTCGTGGACGTGCGCGTGGTGCAAGAGGAGAACGTGTTCCCCATGGTCGCGCCGGGCGGTTCGATCGACGAGATGCTTGGAGGCATTCCCGGGGGCCCGATCTCCGAGATGCTTGATGACGAGCTCCTTGAGGAGGTGTGGGAGTGATGCGACACACGATATCGGTGCTTGTTGAGAACAAGCCGGGCGTGCTGACCCGCGTGGCAAGCCTGTTCGCCCGCCGCGGCTTCAACATCGAGTCGCTCGCGGTCGGTGTGACGGAGGACTCCACGCTGTCGCGCATGACGATCGTGGTCAATGCCGAGGCGACCCCTCTGGAGCAGGTCACCAAGCAGCTCCACAAGCTCATCAACGTCATCAAGATCCAGGACCTCGATCCGGCCGAGATGGTCGATCGCGAGCTTGTGCTCTACAAGGTGAACGCGCCGCCCGAGCGACGGCACGAGATCATCGAGATCGCGAACGTCTTCAGGACCAAGATCGTGGACGTGGGCAAGAACTCGCTCACGATCGAGGCGACGGGCGCGGGCGACAAGCTCTCGGCTCTGGAGGGCCTGCTCCGCGCGTACGGCATCAAGGAACTGGCCCGCACGGGGCGCATCGCGCTCTCGCGGGGATCACGGGACATGTAGAGGGCCGGCTCACGCCGGACGGATAAGGGAGGAACCGCCATCATGGCAACCGTTTACTATGAGAAGGACTGCGATCTGAGCATCATCCGGGGCCGCAAGGTCGCGGTCATCGGCTATGGCAGCCAGGGTCATGCCCACGCGCTCAACCTGCACGATTCGGGCGTGGACGTGCGCGTGGGTCTGCGCTCGGACTCCAAGAGCTGGGACAAGGCCAAGGAGGCCGGGCTCAAGGTGGCCACGCCGCGCGAGGCCGCGGCCGAGGCGGATCTGGTCATGATCCTCGCCCCCGATGAGTTGCAGTCGCACATCTATTACAGCGAGATCCACGAGTCCATGACCGCGGGCAAGGTCCTCGCATTCGCGCACGGCTTCAACGTGCACTTCGACCAGATCGTGGCGCCCGAGGACGTCGACGTTATCATGATCGCCCCCAAGGGCCCTGGCCACATGGTCCGCCGCGTATTCCTCGAGGGTTCGGGCGTACCGTGCCTCATCGCCGTCCACCAGGACGCCAGCGGCAAGGCCACCGACATCGCGCTGTCATACGCGGCCGGTATCGGTGGCGCGCGTGCCGCGGTCATCGCCACCACGTTTGCCGAGGAGACCGAGACCGACCTCTTTGGTGAGCAGGCGGTGCTCTGCGGGGGGCTCACGCACCTCATCCAGGCGGGCTTTGAGACGCTCGTGGAGGCCGGCTATCAGCCGGAGATCGCGTACTTCGAGTGCATGCACGAGGTCAAGCTGATCGTCGACCTCATGTTCGAGGGCGGCATGGCCAAGATGCGCGACTCCATCAGCAACACCGCCGAGTACGGCGACTACGAGACCGGCCCCCGCATCGTCACCGACGAGACCCGCGAGGCCATGGCGCAGGTCCTCTGGGAGATACAGAACGGCACCTTCGCCCGCAACTGGATACTGGAGAACAAGGCGGGCCAGCCGCACTTCAAGGCCATGCGCCGCATCCAGGCCGACCACCTCATCGAGGACGTGGGCGCTGACCTGCGCGGCATGTTCTCGTGGATCGACAAGGACAAGTAGCACCCGGTTCCAACCAGCCGTCGATGCCGGCGACGGCACCACCGAGTGTGATGGGAGAGAGAACCACGATGCAGAAGAAGTACCTGATGACGCCGGGTCCCACGCCGGTACCCGCGGAGGTCCTGCTCACGCAGGCCGCGCCGATCATCCACCACCGCACGCCGGACTTCTCGGCGGCTTTCAAGCAGGCGATCGAGGGTCTCAAGTACGTGTTCCAGACCGAGGGCGACGTGCTGCTCTTCGCCTCCTCGGGCACGGGCGTTATGGAAGCCGCGATCGCCAACTGCTTCTGCGCTGGCGACAGCGTGATCGTGTGCCGCAACGGCAAGTTCGGCGATCGGCAGAAGAGCATCTGCGAGACGTACGGCCTTAACGTCATCGATCTCAAGTACGAGTGGACCTCGGTCGTCGACCCCGCCGATGTGGCCACCGCGCTCGAGGAGAACCCCGGCGTTCGCGGTGTCATCGTCACGCAGTCCGAGACGTCCTCGGGCGTGCTCAACGACGTCAAGGAGATCGGCGGGATCGTGCGCGAGTATCCCGACACGGTACTCATCGTCGACAGCATCACCGGCATCGGCGCCGTGGAGTGCAAGACCGACGAGTGGGGCCTTGACGTGGTCATGACCGGCTCGCAGAAGGGCCTCATGCTGCCGCCGGGCCTTGCGGCATGCACGGTGTCCGAGAAGGCCTGGAAGGCCTACGAGCGTTCCACCCTGCCCAAGTTCTACTTCGACTGGATGAAGTACAAGAAGAACATCGCCAACGACACCACGCCGTTCACCCCGGCCGTGTCGCTCGTGCTCGGACTCAACGTGTCGCTCAAGATGATCATGGACGAGGGGCTTGAGAACACCATCGTCCGCCATAGCAGACTCGCCGAGGCGACCCGCAAGGGTTGCGAGGCGTTGGGCATGAAGCTGTTCGCGCCTGCAGAGGGTCGCGGCAACGCGGTCACACCGGTCTGGGTGCCCGAGGGCATCGACGGCAAGAAGATCGTGAGCATCCTCAAGAACAAGTACGGCATCACCATCGCCGGCGGCCAGGACGAGTACGCGGGCAAGATCTTCCGCGTTGGGCACCTCGGCTACTTCGGCGAGTTCGACATCATCACCACGCTGGCGGGTCTTGAGATGACGCTCGCCGAACTCGGTTACGAGTTTGAGCGTGGCGCCGGCATCGTGGCCGCCGAGTCCGTATTCATGGGGGAGTAGAGGGCATGAAGGTACTTATCGCTGACAAGATCTCGGACACCGGCATCCAGAAGCTTCGCGATGCCGGCTTTGAGGTGGACGTGAACACCGGTCTCGCCGAGGACGCTATCGTCGCGATCATCGCGGACTACGATGCGCTCGTGGTCCGCTCGGCCACCAAAGCGACCCGGCCGATCATCGAAGCCGCCGCGAATCTCAAGATCATCGGCCGTGCGGGCGTTGGCGTGGACAACGTGGACGTCATCGCGGCCACCGAGCGAGGGGTGGTTGTGTGCAACGCCCCGACATCGAACATCGTGTCGGCTGCCGAGCAGACGATCACGCTCATGCTCGCGAGCGCGCGCAACACCCCGCAGGCCAACGCCAGCATGCACGCGGGCAAGTGGGAGCGCTCCAAGTTCACCGGCACCGAGGTCTACGAGAAGACGCTTGGCGTGGTGGGTCTGGGCCGCATCGGCACGCTCGTGGCGGAGCGCGCGCGTGGCCTGGGCATGAAGGTTGTCGGCTACGACCCCTACATCTCCGAGGAGCGCGCGGCATCCCTCGGCGTCGAGCTCGTGGCCAGCGTGGACGAGATGCTTCCCAAGGTCGACTTCATCACGGTGCACCTGCCGAAGACCAGGGAGACCATCGGCATGTTCGGTGCCGAGCAGTTTGCCAAGATGCGCGACGGCGTGCGCCTGGTGAACACCGCCCGCGGCGGCATCTACCAGACCGAGGCGCTTGTGGACGCCATCAAGAGCGGCAAGGTGGCCTCGGCCGCCATCGACGTCTTCGAGGTCGAGCCGTGCACGGAGTCGCCGCTGCACGAGCTCGAGAACGTCATCCTCACGCCGCACCTTGGCGCATCGACCGACGAGGCCCAGGACAGGGCCGGCGACCAGATCGCCGACCTCATCATCGCCGGCCTCGCCGGCGAGATGGTCCCGACAGCCGTGAACGTTGCGCCTGTGGCCCCCGAGGTCATGGAGAAGGTGGGTCCGTACATCACGCTCGCCGAGTCGATGGGTGCCGCAGTCGCGCAGTTCGCGCCTGGCGGTGTCGTCGAGGTCGACGTGCTCACGATCGGCCAGCTTGCCGATACCGACACCCGCATCCTTAAGACCGCCGTGCTCAAGGGGCTCCTTGGCCAGGTGTCCGACGAACCCGTGAACCTGGTCAACGCCGGCTACTACGCCGAGCAGCGTGGACTCAAGGTCACCGAGACCAAGCGCGCCGAGACGCATGACTACACCAACATGCTCGTGGTGCGCGCGACCACGGCGACCGAGCCGATCGAGATCGCCGCGGCGCTCATCGGCAAGGGCAACGAGCCCCGGCTCGTGTCGCTCTTCGGCTACGACCTGGACATGGTGCCGGGAGCCCACATGCTGTTCTTCCGCTACCCCGACCGTCCGGGCATGATCGGCAAGGTCGGTACGATCCTTGGCGAGGCGGGCATCAACATCGCATCGATGCAGGTCGGCCGTACCGCGGCCGGCGGCACGGCGCTCATGGGGCTTGTGGTGGACACCGAGATCGCCGAGGACCTTCTCGGCCGGATCAGGGCGGCCGCCGAGATGACCGACGCCTGGAGTATCGATCTGTGAGACACCCCGCGACATCGCGAGCGCTGACGCGGCGACTTATCCAGCCGGCGGGCCTTTCCGGGTCCGTCGGCTCGGGCGCCGTCAGTCAGCGATCGATGAAGAGGTGAGCACCATGAGCATCGACAGGGTCCAGATATTCGATACCACACTGCGCGATGGCGAGCAGTCGCCCGGCGCGAGCATGAATACCGAGGAGAAGCTGGAGATCGCGCGGCAGCTCGTGCGACTCGGCGTTGACGTCATCGAGGCCGGCTTCCCGGTCTCGAGCCCCGGCGACTTTGAGAGCGTGGCGCGCATCGGCGCCGAGGTGGGCGACGCCGCGGTGGTGTGCGGGCTGACCCGCGCCATCCCCCGCGACATCGAGGTGGCCGCCGAAGCGCTCGCCACCGCGAAGCGCCCGCGCATCCACACCGGCATCGGCGCCTCGGAGAGCCACCTGCGAGACAAGCTGCGCATCACCGGAGACGAGGCCGTGGAGCGCGCGATCGCTGCGGTCAAGCGTGCGCGCACCTTTGTGGAGGATGTCGAGTTCTACGCCGAGGACGCAGCGCGCGCCGAGCGGGAGTTCCTCTACCGCCTGGTGGAGGCCGCAGTCGCGGCGGGAGCGACCGTCGTCAACATCCCGGACACCACCGGCTACAGCTATCCCGAGGTGTTCGGCGACCTCATCGGCGGCATCATGAACAACGTTGCCGGTATCGAGAACGTGATCGTCTCGGTGCACTGCCACAACGACCTGGGCATGGCCACGGCCAACGCCCTCGCGGGCGTGAAGGCGGGCGCGCGCCAGGTGGAGTGCACCATCAACGGCATCGGCGAGCGGGCCGGCAACACGGCGCTCGAAGAGGTCGTCATGGCGCTGGAGCAGCGCCCCGACGTCTTCGGCGTGAAGACCGGCATCAAGACGCGCGAGATCGTGCGGACGTCGCGCCTGGTCTCGTCGATCACGGGCCTGCGAGTGCAGCCCAACAAGGCGATCGTGGGTGCGAACGCGTTCGCGCACTCCTCTGGCATCCACCAGGACGGGGTGCTCAAGGAGCGTTCCACGTACGAGATCATCGACCCGGCGGACGTGGGCGCGGGTGGTTCGTCCATCGTGCTCACCGCACGGAGCGGACGGCACGCGCTGCGCCACCGCCTGGCGGAGCTCGGCTACGAGATGCCCGACGACGAGTTCGAGCGCATCCACGCCGCGTTCCTGCTGCTTGCCGACAAGAAGAAGGAAGTCTACGACGAGGACCTCGAAGCGCTTGTGGGCGAGAGCGAGCGCACGATCGACGAGGTCTACCACCTGGAGCAGGTGCACGTAAGCTGCGGCGAGCCGGGCATCCCGACCGCGACCGTGGAGCTCATCACGGGCGCTGGCCAGGTGCTCATCGACGCGAGCCACGGCAGCGGACCCGTCGACGCCGTCTACCGCGCCATCAACCGCATCGTCGATGTGCCCAACGACCTCAGCGAGTTCTCGGTGCAGGCCGTCACGCGGGGCATCGACGCCCTGGGCGAGGTCACCATCCGCGTGACCGCCGAGGACGGGCGGGTCTTCACGGGCCGCGGCGCGCACTCGGACATCATCGTCGCGTCGGCGAAGGCGTACACGAATGCGCTCAACCGACTGCTCGTTGCCACCAGGCCAACCGTGACCGAGGAGCTGTAGCATGCCCCGACCCATGACGATCACCGAGAAGATACTGGCCGCGCACGCGGGCTTGGACGACGTCGTGCCGGGGCAGCTGGTGAACTGCCGGCTCGACCTGGTGCTTGCCAACGACGTGACCGCGCCGATCGCCATCAAGGAGTTCGCCAAGATCGGGGTGGAGAAGGTCTGGGACCCCGAGCGCATCGCGCTCGTGCCCGATCACTACACCCCCAACAAGGACATCAAGAGCGCCGAGCAGGCCAAGATGATGCGCGACTTCGCGCGCAGGCAAGGCATCACCCACTACTACGAAGTCGGCTGCATGGGCGTGGAGCATGCGCTCCTGCCCGAGCAGGGCGTGGTCGTCCCCGGCGACGTGATCATCGGCGCCGACAGCCACACGTGCACCTACGGCGCGCTCGGCGCCTTCGCGACCGGCGTGGGCTCGACGGATGCGGCTGTGGGTATGGCCACAGGCGAGGCATGGTTCAAAGTCCCGTCGAGCCTTCGGTTCAACGTGACCGGGACGCTCGGCCCGTGGGTGAGCGCCAAGGACATCATCTTGCACATCATCGGCATGATCGGCGTGGACGGCGCGCTCTACCAGGCGATGGAGTTCACCGGTGACACCATCCAGGGTCTGGACATGTCAGCCCGCATGACGATCTGCAACATGGCTATCGAGGCCGGTGGCAAGAGCGGCATCATCGCGTTCGACGACGTGACCGTCGACTACATCGGCCCGCGCGCCCAGCGCGAGTGGACGGTGTACGCAAGCGACACGGACGCCGAGTACGCGCACGTGTACGAGATCGATGCCGCGTCCATCAAGCCCACGGTCGCGTTCCCGCATCTGCCGAGCAATACGCGGCTGGCCGAGGACTCGCGCGATGTCCGGGTGGACCAGGTCGTCATCGGTTCGTGCACCAACGGACGGCTCGAGGACCTGCGAGTAGCGGCCGGCATTCTCAAGGGCCGCAGGGTGCACGACAACGTTCGCCTCATCGTGATCCCGGCGACACAGCGGATCTGGACCGAGGCGATGCACGAGGGTCTCTTCGACATCTTCGTCGAGGCCGGTGCCGCGGTCTCCACACCCACGTGCGGGCCGTGCCTCGGCGGCCACATGGGCATCCTCGCGGCGGGCGAGCGAGCGGTCGCAACGACCAACCGCAACTTCGTCGGACGCATGGGCGATCCCACGAGCGAGGTTTACCTGGCGTCTCCGGCGATTGCCGCGGCAACGGCCGTTGCCGGCCACATCGCGCTTCCGGACGACCTGGACGAGAGAGGCAACTGATGAGATTCGAAGGCACCGCGCACCGCTACGGTCGCGATATCGATACCGACGTCATCATCCCGGCTCGCTACCTCAACACGAGCGATCCCGACGAGCTCGGCGCGCACTGCATGGAGGACCTGGACGCGGGCTTCGTCGCCAAGGTGGAGCCGGGCGACATCCTAGTCGCCGAGGAGAACTTCGGCTGCGGATCGTCTCGCGAGCATGCGCCGATCTCCATCAAGGCATCGGGCATCACCGTGATCATCGCCAAGAGCTTCGCGCGCATCTTCTACCGCAACGCGATCAACACGGGGCTGCCGATCATGGAGGCTCCGGACGCGGTTGACGGCATCTCGGCGGGTGATCGCGTGGCGGTAGACGCCGATGCGGGCACCATCACCAACCTCACCACAGAGCAGAGCTGGCAGGCGGAGCCGTTCCCGCCGTTCGTGCGCGACATCATCGAGAAGGGCGGCCTCGTTGCGGCAGCCCGTGAAAAGGTGGGCAAGTGAGCGAGACAAAGCGTATCTGCCTGCTTCCGGGTGACGGCATCGGTCCCGAGATCACGGCCGAAGCCGTCAAGGCGCTCGGCGTCATCGGCCAGCGATTCGGCGTGACGTTCGAGTTCACCGAGGCGCTCCTCGGCGGAGCGGCCATCGACGCCACCGGCACCGCACTCCCCGACGCCACGCTCGAGGCCGCGCACGCGGCCGATGCCGTGCTGCTCGCTGCGATCGGCGGCCCCAAGTGGGACTCAACCGATCCCGCCAAGCCGCGACCGGAGCAGGGCCTCCTCGGTATCCGCAAGGCGCTCGGGCTCTACGCGAACCTTCGGCCCGTCAAGCTCTACGGCGCACTCGCAGGCGCGAGCACGCTCAAGCCCGAGGCGCTTGAGGGCGTCGACATGCTCATCGTCCGGGAGCTGACCGGCGGGTTGTACTTCGGCGCGCGCGCCAGGGAGACCGGTGTCCCCGGCGCCGCAAGTGACGGCGGTCCGGGCATGAGGGCCTACGACACGATGGAGTACCGCGAATTCGAGA
Organism: Coriobacteriia bacterium; assembly: GCA_049657775.1. Classification (GTDB taxonomy): domain Bacteria; phylum Actinomycetota; class Coriobacteriia; order Anaerosomatales; family Anaerosomataceae; genus JBASNZ01. Next base: position 35,068 of record JBASNZ010000048.1, read on the forward strand.
TCGAGCGGATCGCGAGGGTCGCGTTCGACGCCGCCCGCACACGCGCCGGCAAGGTGCACTCGGTGGACAAGGCGAACGTGCTGGAGTCGAGTCGGCTGTGGCGCGAGGTCGTGCATCGGCTGCACGTCGCGGAGTATGCGGACGTGGAGCTCCTCGACCAGCTTGTGGACAACACCGCGATGCAGCTCATCCGTCAGCCCTCGCAGTTCGACGTCGTGGTGACGGAGAACATGTTCGGCGACATTTTGTCGGACGAGGCAAGCATGCTCACGGGCTCGCTCGGCATGCTTGCGAGCGCTTCGCTCGGTGACGGCACGGCGCTCTACGAGCCGAGCCACGGCAGCGCGCCGGATATCGCCGGGCAAGGTGTCGCCAACCCGCTCGCGATGCTGCTGTCCGTCGAGATGATGCTGCGATACAGCTTCGCGATGAACGAGGCCGCCGATGCACTGGCGGCGGCGATCGAGGGCGTACTCGCCGATGGTTGGCGCACGCGCGATATCGCCGACGCAACCACGTTACCGCAGCGTACGGTTGGTACAGACGTGATGGGCGATCTGGTCGTGGAGCGCCTGAGCGCGTAGACCCGGCTGGTTGGATTCCTCGCTCCGCTACGTACGCGGGTGGGGTAGAATGGCTCTCCAAAGCATCTGACGGGGAAGGGGCACTCGATGGCACTCGAGACGGTGGACTATATCTGGATGGACGGCAAGCTCGTTCCGTGGGCGGACGCGCAGGTACACGTACTCACCCACGCCCTCCACTACGGCTCCGGTGTCTTCGAGGGCATCCGCTGCTACAGCACCGTTGATGGCCCAGCGGTCTTCCGTCTTCGCGAACACATGGAGCGCTTCGAACGTTCGGCGAAGATGCTCTTCATGGACCTCCCGTGGTCGGTCGACGAGATGGTTGAGGCCGTCAAGGAGACCATCCGCGAGAACAAGCTGCCGGCGTGCTACATCCGGCCGCTCGCATATCGCGGCTACGGGATCATGGGTGTTGACCCCATCCCGGCGCCGGTGCAGGTGTGCATCGCCGTGTGGCCGTGGGACACCTACATGGGCGAGGAGGCCCTGGTGGCCGGCGTCGACGTGGGCGTGTCGTCCTGGCGCCAGCGCGGCATCAACTCCCTGCCGCCCGCGATCAAGGCCACCGGCAACTACCTCAACTCCTCGCTCGCGCGTATCGAGGCCAACCACCACGGGTACAACGAGGCCGTCTTGCTCAACGAGGCGGGCAAGGTCTGCGAGGGCACGGGCGAGAATCTCTTCATCGTGCGTGACGGCGTCCTCTCCACACCCCCGGTCTCCGATGGTCTTCTCGAGGGCATCACCCGCGACTCGATCATGGTCATCGCGGACAACCTGGACTACCCGGTGCTCGAGGAGTCCCTCGTGCGTACCGACCTCTACACGGCCGACGAGATGTTCATGACCGGCTCGGCGGCCGAGGTCGTGCCGGTTCGCTCGGTTGACGGACGCGTGATCGGCCCGGCGGGTCCCATCACGCTCGAACTCCAGAAGACGTTCTTCCGCGTCGTACACGGCGAAGAGCCCGGGTACGAGGAGTGGCTGGACCGCATCTAGATGATCACGCTCTACGACACAACGCTGCGCGACGGAACCCAGCGAGAGGGTATGTCCCTCTCGGTGGAGGACAAGCTGCGCATAGCGATGCGTCTGGACGACCTGGGGATCCACTTCATCGAAGGTGGATTCCCGGGGTCGAATCCAAAGGACATCGAGTTCTTCGAACGCGTGCGCGACCTCAAGCTCGAGAATGCGACCATCACCGCCTTCGGCTCGACGTGTCGCAAGGACACGGCGGCCGCCGATGACCCCGGGCTGCAGGCACTTCTCGATACGGGATGCGCCGCGCTGTGCATCTTCGGCAAGACGTGGGATGTTCACGTGACCGAGACGCTCCAGACCACGCTCGAGGAGAACGTCCGTATGGTCCGCGACTCGGTCGCGTTCCTCAAGGCCGCGGGTCGCACGGTGTTCTTTGACGCCGAGCACTTCTTCGACGGCTACATGCATAACGCCGGTTACGCGATCGAGGTGTGTCGCGCCGCGGCCGACGCGGGCGCCGACGCGGTCGTTCTGTGCGACACCAACGGCGGCACGCTCCCACACGACGTCCGTCGAACGATCCTTGTCATGGCCGAGGAGATCTCGGTTCCGCTGGGCATCCACGCACACAACGATGGCGCGTGCGCCGTAGCGAACTCGCTCGTGGCGGTCGACGGCGGCTGCGTTCACGTTCAGGGCACGACAAACGGCTACGGCGAGCGCGCAGGCAACGCCGATCTCACGTCGATCATCCCTGCGCTCAAGCTGAAGATGGGCTTGGAGTGCGTCTCGGACGATCAGTTGAGACTGCTCACGGAGGTCTCGCACTTTGTTGCCGAGACCGCGAACATCTCGCCTAACCCACACCAGCCATACGTTGGCGCGAGCGCGTTCGTACACAAGGGTGGCGTGCACGCGAGCGCTGCGGCGCGGCTGCCCGAGGCATACGAACACATCGATCCCGCGACCGTTGGCAACCTCGCGCGCGTCGTTGTAAGCGAACTCGCCGGGCGAGCGAGTCTGGTGATCAAAGCGCAGGAGATGGGCATCGAGCTTGCGGTCGGGGATCCCGCGATCGGCTCGGTTCTGGACGGCATCAAGGAGAAGGAGCACGCCGGCTACACGTTCGAGGCCGCCGATGCGTCCCTCGAGATCATGCTCCGCAAGGAGTTGGGCACGTACGCGCCCTTCTTCAACCTCGAGAGCTTCCGTTGCATCATGGAGAAGCGCGAGGACGGCAAAGTCATGACCGAGGCGACCATCAAGGTCCACGTGGAGGGTCATCGCTTCATCGCCACAGCCGAGGGCAACGGTCCCGTCAACGCGCTCGACCGTGCACTCCGTATCGCGATCGGGCGATTCTATCCGGCGATCGAGCCCATCGAGCTTTCGGACTTCAAGGTTCGCGTGCTGGATGAGAAGAAGGGCACCGGCGCGGTCACGCGCGTACTCATCGAGTCGACCGACGGCGACAAGAGCTGGGGTACGGTCGGCGTGTCAGAGAACATCATCGAGGCCTCGTGGGAGGCCCTGGTGGACTCCGTCGAGTACGGACTTTCGCACCCCAGGCAGGAGAACACCCACCCTTAGTGGAACTGAATCACCGAAGGTGGAACGTTCGCCTACTCACAGGGGCCGTCATGAGGGTCGTGCGCATCTTCCAGGACGAGGACGTCCGCTACGGGCTTGCCGATGAGAGCACGATCACGCTCATCTCCGACGAGCCGTTTGCCGCGTGGGAGACCGAGGGCATTGTTCCGCTCGTCCAGGCGCAGCTCCTCGCTCCGGTGATTCCCACCAAGATCGTATGCGTGGGCATCAACTACCGCGAACACGCCCGCGAAATGGGGCACACGCTGCCTTCGGAGCCGGTCATCTTCATGAAGCCGCCCACCGCCGTGCTCGGCCCCCGGGGCGAGATCCACGTGCCTGAGCAGTTCGATTCGGTAGATCACGAGGCCGAGCTCGCGGTTGTCATCGGTCGGCGCACGCACCGCATCACACCGCAGTCGGCGCGGTCACACGTGCTGGGCTTCACGTGCGCAAACGATGTCACGTCCCGCGAACTACAGCGCATCGACGGGCAATGGACGCGTGCCAAGGGATTCGACACCTTCTGCCCCGTGGGCCCGTGGGTGGAGACCGACATCGAGCCGAACGATCTGGCGATCGAGTCGTACGTCAACGGCGAGTTGCGCCAGTCGGCACGAACCTCCGACATGATCTTCGATGTGTTCACGCTGGTAAGCTTCATCAGCGGCATCATGACGCTGCTGCCCGGTGATCTGGTGCTCACCGGCACGCCATCGGGCGTGGGGCCGATGCGCCGTGGCGATGTGATCGAGGTCCGCATCGAGGGCATCGGGAGCCTCATCAACCACGTGGTGTAGTCGGCCGCACGCCGTCGGCGGTTCTCGGCCACTCTTGACCTGCGTCAATGCGCGAGGTGTCCGCTCGGGTGCACGCTGGCTGCGGATAACCACGATCGCAGGAGGCACGATGGACGCCACGGCCCGCACACCCCTTCGTCTGCGCGACTCATACTCGCTGCTGTACGCGTTCACGATGGTGGCGTTCCTCCCCGCGATCGCACTCCTGCGCACGCGAGCCATGTACTCGTACGACTTCGGCTACCTCGTCATCATGGTCGCGCCGCCGCTTGTTGCCATGGTCGCGCTCACGTTCCTGCACGACCCCGCGACTACACCGCTGCGAACGCTTGGCAAGGCGCTGCTCTATGCGGTCGCGGGCATGATCCTTGGCGCCACGCTCTTCCTCACCGCGAGCTTCTTTCTCGCGTTCCTCGGCCCGGTGTTCGAATCGCACGAGTGGGGCGGACTTCAGATCGCGATCGGCATCATCATCGCGCTGTTCAGCGCGCCGCTGATCCTGACCGCGGTCTCACGTGCGCGAAAACTCAAGGCCGGTCCGGCACTTGAGGCGCTCCTGATCGTCGCGGCGCTCGTGAGCCTCGTCGTCATCGGCGGGTCGCTGCTGGCAACCGACGGATGGCTCACCGGGATGCTTCGAAAGGACCAAGTCTCGTACCTCGTCGGCGGGGTCTTCTGGTACCTGCCGTCGTATGCGCTGGTCGGTAGCGTGATCCGTTCGCTGGGCATCATCTAGCCCCCCGCCTATCCGAAACCCTTGGTCGTTGGCCAACGAGGCCCACATCATGTCGTCTCCCGGTGGTAGGATGAACACATCATCTTGCGTACCAGCCACGTCAGGGAGAACGCCCTACTATGTCGTCGGATCGACTTCGTACAGCGGAAGTGGAGGCTCTTCTTCGGGCCTTCCTGAGTCTTGAGAATCCCGACGAGGCCTGGGCCTTCCTGCAGGATGTGTGCACGATCCGCGAGGTCCATGACATGGCCCAGCGACTTGCTGTTGCGCGCATGTTGGCGGTGGGGGAGCACTACACCAAGGTGCAGGAAGCCACCGGCGCATCCACCACCACCATCAGTCGGGTAAGCCGATCCCTCAACTACGGTGCCGACGGCTACACGGCGGTCATCGAGCGTATCGGGCCGAGCGACGCGGCAGAAGCGGGCGAGTAGTCCATGGCGCGTCCGTTCGTGCACGTGCACACGCACTCCGAATACTCCGTCCTGGACGGGCACGCCAAGATCGGCCGACTGCTGGATCGCGCCCACGCGCTCGATCAGCCTGCGCTCGCGCTCACCGACCATGGCGTCATGTTCGGCGCAGTCGAGTTCTACAAGGCCGCCGTTCGCGGCAGCGATAAGTCCGGGCGCCCGCCGATCAAGCCCGTCATCGGCTGTGAGATCTACTTCACGCCGGATTCCCGGGCCAAGCGCGACGGCAAGCCGCGCCTCCACCACCTGCTGCTTCTGGCCAAGAACGACGTCGGCTACCGCAATCTGATGGCCATGGTCTCCGAGTCGTGGACCACGGGCTTCTACTATAAGCCTCAGGTCGACCTTGAGCTTCTTGAGCGCTACTCGGAGGGGCTCATCGCAACGTCGGCGTGCATGAGCGGCATCATCAGCAAGTCGTTCGAGCGCGGCGATCCCGAAGAGGCCCGCAAATGGGCCGAGACCTACGCTCGCGTGTTCGGCGAGGGTGATTTCTACCTTGAGGTCCAGGAGCAGGGGATCACCGCCGACAACGGCGTCACGCAAACGCAGCTCAACCGCGCGATCGCCGACCTCGGGCGCGAGATGGGCCTCCCGCTTGTTGGAACCAACGACATCCACTACGTCAACGCTGAGGACTGCAGGGCCCAGGACATGCTCGTCTGCATCCAGACCGGCAGGACCTTGGACGACGAAAGCCGGATGAAGTTCTCCTCGGACCAGTTCTTCATGAAGTCCGGTGACGAGATGGCGTCGGCGCTCTCGGAGTATCCCGAGGCGATCGCCAACACCGTGGACATCGCCGAGCGGTGCGATCTGTCGCTCGAGTTCGACCGGATCATCCTGCCCGTGTTCGATGTGCCGGGCGGGAAGACAGAGGACGAGCACCTGCGCGAGGAGTGTCTGCGAGGACTCACCGCGCGCTACGGGGACCCGATACCCGAGGAGTCGCTCCGGCGTCTCGACACCGAGCTCAAGGTCATCACCGACAAGGGCCTCTCGGCGTACTTCCTCATCGTCGCGGACTTCGTGAAGTGGGCCAAGGACAACGGGATCGGCGTCGGCCCGGGTCGAGGCAGCGCGGCCGGCTCCATCATCAGCTACGCGCTGCGCATCACCAACCTGGACCCGATCGAGCACGGGCTCATCTTCGAGCGCTTCCTCAACCCGGAACGCACCGAGATGCCCGATATCGACATCGACTTCGACGACGAACGTCGCGGCGAGGTCATCGACTACGTGCGTGAGAAGTACGGCGAGGACCGCGTAGCGCAGGTGGTCACGTATTCAACGATGAAGGCCCGCGCGGCCATACGCGACGCGGGGCGCGTGCTCGGGTACCCCTTTGGCGTGCCGGACAAGATCGCCAAGCAGATCCAGGAAGGCCCGGACGCCACTATCGAGAGCTCGCTTGCCGGCAACCCCGATCTGCGGGCCGAGTACGAGACCAGCGGCGACACCAAAGCGATCATCGACGCCGCCAAGGCGCTCGAGGGCGTCGTGCGCGGTGAGGGCGTGCATGCGGCGGCCGTCGTCATCTGCCGCGACCCGCTGCTGGAGTACACGCCGGTCAAGCTCGACACCAAGGGCGGCTCCGTCATCACGCAGTACGAAGGCTCGGTCATCGCCGAACTCGGGCTGCTCAAGATGGACTTCTTAGGCCTGCGAACCCTCACGGTCATCGCCAAGGCGGTCCGGTCGATCGAGGCCAACCACGGTGTCAAGCTCGATATCGACTCGTTGCCGATGGACGACAAGGCCACGTTCGAGTTGCTCCGCAAGGGCGACGTCGACGGAGTCTTCCAGCTTGGTGAGTCGGCGGGCATGCGGCAGCTCGTCAAGGACCTCCAGCCCGAGACCTTCGCCGAGATCGTGGCGTGCCTGGCGCTCTACCGCCCCGGTCCGCTGCAATCCGGCATGGTGCGAGACTTCGTCAACCGCAAACACGGCCGCGCCAAGGTCGAGTACTACGATGACCGCGTCAAGCACATCCTGGAAGAGACCTACGGCACCATGGTCTACCAGGAGCAGGTCATGCGCCTGTCCATGGACATGGCCGGCTTCTCGGCGGCAAAGGCGGACAAACTCCGCAAGGCGATGGGCAAGAAGATCGCCGAGGAGATGGCCAAGTGGCGCTCGGACTTCGTCGAGGGCTCGGTGGCCGGCGGCTACGATCGCAAGCTTGCGGAACGCGTCTACGATGACATCGAGAAGTTCGCCGGATACGGCTTCAACAAGAGTCACTCAGCGGCATACGGCCTTATCGCGTACCAGACCGCGTATCTGCGGGCGCACTACCCGCTCGAGTTCATGGCCGCCGTGCTCACCAGCTACACCGGCAAGTCAGACTCGATCGTGCGCTACATCGCCGCCTGCAATGCCTCGGGTATCACGGTGTTGCCGCCCGACGTGAACTCCTCGGGACGTGACTTCACGGCCGTCGACGGCGGCATCCGATTCGGACTTGCCGGCATCCGCAACGTTGGCGAGGGCGTGGTCGAGACGATCGAGGCCGAGCGCACGGCGAACGGACCGTACACTTCGCTGCACGATTTTCTCGCGCGGATCGACCTCAAGGGCGTGAACAAGAAGACGATCGAGGCGCTCATCAAGGCGGGGGCCTTCGACTCCACCGGTTATACACGCAAGCACCTCATGGAACTCATGGACAGCGCCATGGACGCCGCGCTGAAGCGCCAGAAGGACGCCGCCAGCGGGCAGGTGTCGATGTTCGACCTGTTCGAGCCCGAGGAGCACGGCATGTCCGATGACGCGCCGCCGCCCGACGGCGTCGAATGGGACAAGGGCGTCAAGCTGGGCTTTGAGAAGGAGATGCTCGGCATCTACGTCTCGGACCATCCGCTTTCCGACATCAGGCATCTCATCACGGCAGCGCGGACGTACTCGCTTGGCGCTACCGAGGAGCTTCGGGACGGAGTCGTCGGCTGGTTCGCCGGTATCGTGACCAGGACCGAGCGGATCGCCACCAAGGCGGGCAAGCTCATGGGGACGTTCACCCTTGAAGATCTCGAGGGCTCTATGGACGGCGTGCTCTTCCCACAGACGTACGACAAGTTCCGAGACGTACTGGTTGAAGATGCCGTCGTGCGCGTGAAGGCCAAGGTCGAGGACTCGGACCGGGGCCGCAAGCTCATGGTGCAAGTCGTTGAGCCGCTCTCGGACGACGGTTGTTTCGAGCGGCCACCCGGAACGCTCAACGTGCGGGCGGACGCGCCCATGCTGGAAAACGGACGGTTCGAGCGGTTCCGCTCGATCCTGCATCAACATCCCGGTCGGGACTGCGTGCACCTCGAGCTGGCGTATCCGGACCGAAGCAAAGTGCTCAAACTGGGGGATGACTATCGGGTGGATGCGACGTCGAACTCGTTGCATGCGGAGCTTAAGGAGCTTCTCGGCGAACGGTCGGTGTGGGAGGGCTGACGCTTGACGCGAGGGCATCCGGCGTGGTACTCCATTACTGCATCACTCTACTACGCTAAAGCACCGATGATCGACGGGGAGTGAGTATCGCGTGCGACCGGTCACACCAAGAGGGTTCAGGGATGTGCTCTCCTCCGAAGCGCTCGAGCGCGAGGCGGTAGCCTCGGCGATCAACGAGACGTTCACGTCGTGGGGCTATGCGCCGATCGAGACGCCGATGGTTGAAGAGCTGGCGACGCTCGAACGCGGCGCCGGCGCCAATGTCGGCGATGGCGTGTTCCGGCTTTTCGACGCTGACGGCTCGCTCCTGGCACTTCGACCCGAGATGACCGTGCCGATCGCCCGGGTCGCAGCCACGCGACTGGCCGAGGAGCCCGGTGCCCAGCGCGTGCGCTACAGCGCTCAAGTCTTCCGCGAGCACGAATCGTTCCGCGGGCAGTCGCGCCAGTTCACCCAGATCGGTGTTGAACTTATCGGCGCACGTGGACCCGCTTCGGACGCCGAGGTCGTGGCCCTTGCCGCCGACGCACTCTCCGCCGCAGGTCTCAACGACTTCGTCATCGCGATCGGTACCGTGCGGCTGCTGCACGACCTCATCGGCGTTGCGGGTGCCCCCGAGGAGTGGGGTACCGCCGTGCTGGCCGCCGCGCACGACCGCAACCTGGTCGAACTCGACCGGCTCGCCCGCGAGGACTACATCGCTCCCGAGGTCGGCCGCGCGCTCAGCTCGTCGCTGCGCCTTCGCGGCGGACGGAATGCGCTCGAGGAGTGCCGGCAGCTGCTGCTTGCCTGCGGGCTGGACACCACACTTTGCAACTTGAGGGAGACCTACGGCGTGCTGGAGGCGCTTGGCTACGCGGGTCACGTGGTGCTTGACTTCGGCATCGTGCGCTCCTTCCAGTACTACACGGGCTTCGTCCTCGAGGCGTACGCGCCCGGTCTGGGGCTCCCGATCGGGGGAGGTGGCCGGTACGACGGCCTGCTTGCCTCATTCGAGCACCCGGCGCCGTCGGCGGGCTTCGCTTTTGGCCTCGAGCGCGTGATGATCGCGCTGGCCGAGCAGGGCTGCACCCCCGACATTCGCGGCCTCGACGCGGTCATCGGCGGATACGAGCCGATCGC
>JBASNZ010000049.1:0-23923 GCA_049657775.1 Coriobacteriia bacterium
GCCATCGTCGGTGCGTTCGAACGCACGGGACTGGTCGACGACCATCGGTTTGCCGAGTCACTCGTTCGCTCTCTGCTCGCCCGCGGATACGGCGCCAGGCGGATCGAGCGGGAACTCGCTCGCGCCGGAGTCGAAGAGGCTCTCATTGCAGAGGTCCTCGACCAGGCCGCCACACCCGACATCGAACGTGAACGCGCCCTTGAGATGGCGGAACGCATGGTCAGGAGCGCCCCCGACGTCCGCAAGCTCGCCGGCAGACTGGCCCGCAAGGGCTTCGGAGCCGATACGTCGTTTTGGGCGGCACGGCAGGCCCTCGCCGCATTCGTGCGCGATCCGGGAGCCGACGACTGAGGTCGCGTCGCAGGCTCCCGTTCTTCCGTGATTCCGCATTTCAACGCCTCTGAAATGCTGTTTTGCCATCGCTCCGGCCACTCGTCTCCCTTGACGGAGTATGCCTACCGCCGGTACCATGAATGCGGCAAATGTGATTGAGACGACAGCCGCAAGGCAGTCGATACCGTGCATGTGGTTCGTGGAAGTAACCGATGGTCCCGCAGGGCGACGAAGCCCTGCTAGATGCGTATATGCGGTCCTCCGCAACCCATGCGAGTTCTGATCGCACTTGCCGGGCGCGATGTCGTCCGGCTTGTAGGCGTGGTCACAAGGGCGCCGCCCGACCACGCGCAAGACGGACCACAGCTACTCCGGCCCAGTCGGCGTACGCGCCTCCTGAACAGATATTTGTGTCTGACGAGAAGGAGGGGACCTCATGGTCTACGTATACATCATCGCCTCCCTCGCCCTTGGTGCCGGACTTGGATTCCTCGCACAGCGCTACATCGTCACCGACAAGATCAACCGCTCCCGCGAGTCCGCGGAGCGCATGCTTGCCGATGCCGAGAAGGCTGCGGAGACCACCAAGAAGGAGCTTCTGCTCGAGGCAAAGGACGAGATCTTCCACCTCAAGGCTCAGGCCGAGGAGGAGGTCAAGGAGCGCCGCAAGGAGCTCGGCACCATGGAGAACCGGCTCATGCAGCGCGAGGAGTCCCTCGAACGCCGCGCGGAGTCGCTCGACAAGCGCGAGCATCAGCTCTCCAGCACGCAGGGCCAGATCCAGAAGCGAGAGAAGGATCTGGAACTCGCCATTGCCGAGGAGAAGGAACGGCTCGAGGCGCTCGCCGGCATGACCACCGATGAGGCTCGCGGCGTGCTCCTCGATCGGATCAAGCAAGATGTCACGCACGACGCCGCGATCCTCATCCGCGAGACCGAGGCCCGGGCCCGTGAAGAGGCGGACCGCAAGGCCCGCAACATCGTCGGTATCGCCATTCAGCGCGTTGCCGCGGATCACACTGCCGAGTCCACCGTCTCGGTCGTCCACATCCCGTCCGACGACCTCAAGGGTCGCATCATCGGGCGAGAAGGTCGTAACATCCGCGCTTTCGAGCAGCTCACGGGCATCAACCTTATCATCGACGACACCCCCGAGGCGGTCATCCTGTCCAGCTTTGATCCGGTGCGACGCGAGATAGGGCGCATCACGCTCGAGAGCCTCATCGCCGACGGGCGCATCCACCCGGCTCGCATCGAGGAGATGTACAACAAGGCCACCGCGCTCGTGGAGCAGCAGGTCCGCGAAGCAGGCGAGACCGCCGCGTTCGAGACCGGCATTCCAAACCTGCACGCCGATCTCGTGCGCACGCTCGGCCGCCTCAAGTTCCGCACTTCATACGGTCAGAACGTCCTCAAGCACTCCCTCGAGGTCGCGTACCTTGCGGGCGTCATGGCCTCCGAGCTTGGTGTCGACCCCAAACTCGCCACCAGAGCCGGCCTGCTACATGACATCGGCAAGGCCATCGATCACGAGATCGAGGGGCCGCACGCTGTCATCGGTGCCGACCTCGCGCGCCGCCTTGGCGAGCCCAGAGAGATCCTGCACTGTATCGAGGCTCACCACGCCGACGTCGAGCCGACAACAGTCGAAGCCGTCATCGTCCAGGCCGCGGACGCTATCTCCGCTGCCCGTCCCGGTGCACGCCGCGAGACGCTCGAGAGCTACATCAAGCGCCTCGAGAAACTCGAGACGCTCGCCGAATCGCACAAGGGCGTCGAGAAGTCTTACGCCATGCAGGCCGGTCGCGAGATCCGCGTCATGGTCAAGCCGGAAGACATCTCCGATGCTGAGTCAACGGTCCTCGCGCGCGACATCGCCAAGCAGATCGAAGAGGAGCTCCAGTATCCCGGCCAGATCAAGGTGATGGTCATCCGGGAGAGCCGTGCTATCGAGTACGCCAAGTAGCACACGGGCAATGAAAGCGACACGAGCGACATGGCCGATGACGCAGAGCGGCTCATAGACTTCATCTCGTCAGTGTCTGGCGACGCGTACCTCAAGGTCGAGGAGACCCTCGGAGACGGCTACGTCCGTCTCAAAGTCTCCGAAGCCGAGCGTCGCCAGGCCAAGCACGATATCCGCAGCATCGAAGACATCGTCGTCGAGATGCTCCGCAACGCACGCGACGCCCACGCCCAGCGCATCTTCCTCGCTACCACACGCGAGGGAGACACGCGCACCCTCGCAGTTATCGACGACGGTATCGGCGTGCCGGCACACCTGCATCAGGCCATCTTCGAACCGCGCGTTACGAGCAAGCTCGAGACGATGGTCATGGACCGCTGGGGCGTGCACGGGCGGGGCATGGCACTGTACTCGGTGCGCTCTAACGTGCTGGAAGCGGGGATCGCCTCCTCGGACATTCACAAGGGCTGCGCGATGAGGGTGGTCATCGACACCACAACGCTTGGCGAGCGCGCGGACCAATCAACGTGGCCCGATGTCGAGCGCGACGAGACCGGACGCCTCACCGTCACGCGTGGACCGCACAACATCGTGCGTCGCGTGCTCGAGTTCGCATGCGAACACCCCGAGATCGACATCTTCTTAGGCTCGCCGGCCGAGATCCTCGCCACCATGCATCGGGCCGCCCGAGACGTGCTCGACACCTCGGAGCTGATGTTCTGTGACGATCCGATGCGTATGCTCGTGTGGCAGCGGCCAGCCGTGTCCGCGGATGCCGCCGAGCTCGTCTCGATCGCCAGGAACCTGGGCCTCGACATTTCCGAGCGCACCGCCCATCGGGTGCTGTCTGGCGAGCTCAACGCTCAGCGCGCGGTTCTGGCGGCGGTAGCCGCCAAAGAGCCGCCGGCCCCTGCGCCAACGCCCGACATCTACCGCGACAGACGGGGCCTGCGTATCCACCACACCGATCTCGCCACCTTCCGCAGCGAACTCGAGCGGGCGTTCGACGTGCTCTCCGAGCGGTATTACCTTCACCTGAAGGGTGAGCCACGGGTGACCGTCGGAGCCAACGAGATCCGGGTGCGCTTCTCAGTCGAGAAGGAGGACTGACTGGCGCTAGAGCACTGCGTTGCGCTGCTGTATACTTCTGGTTACCACAGTGGTCGAACCAACAGACCTAGCACAGAACAGAGTCTCCACCACACTCATCGTCATCGCACCGATCGTCGCGCAGGAGGCACCAGTGGAAGTCTTGAAGGTCTCGAGTAAATCCAGCCCCAATTCCGTCGCGGGCGCGCTCGCCGGTGTCATCCGCGAGCAGGGAGCTGTCGAGATCCAGACCGTGGGAGCCGGTGCTCTCAATCAGGCGGTCAAGGCGATAGCGATCGCGCGCGGGTTCGTGGCGCCCACCGGGTACGACCTCTTCTGCACACCTGCGTTCGCCGACATCGAGATCAACGGCGAGGAGCGCACGGCCATCCGGCTGCTCGTCGAACCTCGCCCCTCGCACCACGGCTGATCCCGGGCCGGGCCGCCCGTGGCGATCGATCTTCACATCCATTCCAACGCATCCGATGGCGCGTTCGCGCCCCGTGAGGTAGTGCGCCACGCACTCAGCGCCGGCATTCGTCGCATCGCGCTGACCGATCACGACACCGTCGATGGTATTCCCGAGGCCATGGCCGCAGGCGCCGAGATGGGCGTTACGGTCATACCAGGAGTCGAGCTCTCGGCCGAGACTGCTGACGGTCGTTCCGCCCACATCCTCGGCTACTTCATCGACGTCGATGACGCGGAGTTGCGCGAATATCTGGCCCATCTGCGCAACACGCGGCTCGAGCGCGCGCGAAAGATGGTCGAGGCCCTCACCAAGGCGGGCATGCCCGTGACCCTCGAAGACGTGATCGCACGTGCAAGAGAGGGTTCCATCGGCAGGGCACACGTTGCCCTGGCACTCGTGGACGCAGGTGTCGTCCCCAACATGGGTGCCGCGTTCTCCGAGCTCATCGGCCGAGACAAGCCGTACTTCGTCTCAAGGCCCGTTCCCGAGCCGCAGGAGGTCATCGCGACGATTCGCCGCGCGGGCGGGCTCGCGGTGATCGCACACCCGGCGGTCAGCGGTATCGAGGACGCCATCCCCGCGCTCGCAACGACCGGCCTTGAGGGTGTCGAGGCGTACCACTCCCAGCATGACGCTGTCACCCGGCGTCGTCTGCGTGACACCGCGCGCGCGCTCGGCCTGATCGTCACCGGCGGTTCGGACTTCCACGGCATCGTGGGCTCACACGCCGCGCTCGGGGACGGCGGCACGCCGGACTCGGCCTTCGATGAACTCATCACGCGCGCGGGCGACCGCGCCACCAGATTGCGGGCGTAGCTCCTGTGCACACCTATTTCGTGCGTACCTTCGGGTGTCAGATGAACAAGCACGACTCTGAGCGCATCGCCGGCATGCTCGAGGACACCCTCGGGCTCACGCTCGCGAGCTCTCCGGAGGAGGCCGACCTGGTGGTGTTCAACACCTGCGCGGTGCGCGAGGGCGCCGAGGAGCGACTGCGCGGTCACGTCTCATCGCTCAAGGCCGCCAAGATCGCGAATCCTGACGTGCTGATCGCGGTGGGTGGATGCATCGGGCAGCGCGACGGCGAGAGCATGCTGTCATACCTGCCGCATGTGGATGTTGTGTTCGGCACCCACAACATCGCACACCTGCCCTCGCTCATCGAAACGGCCGAGCGCACACGTAAGCCGGCGATAGAGACTCTCGACGAGACGAGTGAGTTCGCGAGCGATCTGCCCTCGGTGAGACACACGCCGTGGCACGCCTGGCTGCCGATCACCGTCGGCTGCGACAACTACTGCACGTACTGCATCGTGCCCTACGTCCGCGGCCATGAGCGGTCCCGAACGTTGGAGGACATCGTTGCCGAGGCGAAACGGCTCGTCGACGACGGCGTGGCCGAGATCACCTTGCTTGGCCAGAACGTGAACTCCTACGGCCGCGACCGATACGGTGAGCCCCGCTTCCCCGAGGTGCTGCGACACGTCACGCAAACGGGCGTCCGACGACTGCGCTTCGTGACGAGCCACCCCAAGGACCTCTCGAACGAGACCATCGAGGTCATGGCCACAGAACCCGCGGTGTGCAACTACCTGCACCTACCGGTACAGAGCGGGTCGAATCGTGTCCTCTCGGCCATGAACCGCACGTACACACGGGAACACTACCTCGCACTCGTGGATCGTCTCTACGCGCGGATCCCGGACCTGACGATCTCGACCGACGTCATCGTCGGCTTTCCCGGCGAGACCGAGGAGGACTTCGATGACACGCTCGACCTGGTCCGCCGCTGCCGGTACGACCAGGCGTTCACCTTCCTGTATTCGCCCCGCGAAGGAACCCCCGCGGCATCCATGACCGGTCGTGTCGACCCCGCGGTCGCGCAGGAGCGCTTCGAGCGCCTTGTCGAGGTCGTCCAGGCGTCGGCCCGCGCCAAGAACACCGCGCTCATCGGCACCCTCCAGGAGGTCCTGGTCGAGGGCGGCTCTAAGCGCGATGCGACCGTGCTCACCGGACGCACCCGCTCCAACAAGGTCGTGCATGCACCGCTCCCTGACACAACGTCGGCTAACGACATCGCGGGCTCGTTTCTCACCGTCCGGATCGACGCAGCGCAGACGTGGTTCCTCTCGGGCACGCTTGAAGGGTATGAACGCTCGTAGGTACGCATCACGGAGGTGAGCGTCATGCCCGTTGAGATACTTGGAGTCATCGCTCCACACCCGCCGATCATGGTGCCCGAGGTCGGGGGCCGCGACGCCGACGTCACCGAACAGTCCGCCGGGGCGTTGCGCCAGGCCGCGGCCATGATCGAGCGCTTCGACCCCGACACCATCATCGTCATGTCGCCGCACGCACCGGCGGCGCAGGACGCGTTCGTCGTGGAGACGACGCTGCTCCTCAGCGGGTCACTTGCTCAGTTCCACGCTCCGCAGGTACGCATCAACGCCGAGACCGACGTCGTGTTCGCCGAGGCGCTCATCGCCGCAGCCAGCGAGATGGGTATTCCGGTCGCGTCCAGGCAAGACCACCCGTCGCTTTCCCCGGGCATCCTTGACCACGGGGTTCTCGTCCCGATGAGCTTCCTCGAGCCTTCCACGAGCGTGCCGCACGTGATCGTGTCGCTCTCGTGGCTGCCCCTCGACGTCCACCGTCGCTTCGGGCACGCCGTGGCGGCCGTCGCCGAGGCGCAGCACAAGCGCGTCGTCTTCGTGGCAAGCGGCGACTGCAGCCACCGGCTCAAGCCGAGCGCTCCGGCAGGCTTCTCGCCGCGGGCAGCCGACTTCGACGCCATGCTCGTAAACAAGGTGCGCGATCAGCACCTCGACGACCTGGTGACGACGGACCTCGACTGGGCTGAAGCGGCGGGGGAGTGCGGTCTTCGCTCGTTCGTGACGCTTTCGGGCGTGATCCCGGGCGCCGCGAGCAGACTGCTCGCCTACGAAGGCCCGTGGGGGGTCGGTTACCTCACAGCCATCGTCGGTTCTCCGGCGCTGCTCGACTCGCTCGCCACGCCGGAGGTCGGCGTCAAGGGTGGTATGCCGGGCGAGGCGGAATCCGAGCCGGTCGCGCTTGCCCGCCGCACGATCGAGACGTTCGTCCGCGAGCGCCGTGTCATCGAGCCCGGATCGCCCACGGGCCTGCTCGCCGGCCGTGCGGGAGCGTTCGTAAGCCTTCACCGCGGGTCGGACCTCCGCGGGTGTATCGGGACGATCGGCCCCACAGCGTCAAATCTTGCCGAGGAGATCATCCACAACGCGATCCAGGCGGCCACGGCCGATCCCAGGTTCCCGTCGCTCGATCCCTTTGAACTCGGCGACCTGGAGATATCGGTCGACGTCTTGCACGAGGCCGAGCCCTGCGAGTTCAGCGACCTCGACCCGAAGGCGTACGGCGTCATCGTAAGCTGTGACTGGCGTCGTGGCCTGCTCTTGCCGGACCTCGAAGGCGTGGACACCCCCGAGATGCAGGTGGACATCGCCATGCGCAAGGCCGGTATCGAACCCACCGAGCAGGTGCGACTGGAACGCTTCAAGGTCGACCGCTACCGATGAGCGACGCCACGACGGAGCGCCCCGGACGTGTCATCGCGATCGTCGGCCCCACGGCGGTGGGCAAGTCCGCCGTCGCGGAGCATCTCTCCCACCGGCTTGGCGGTGAGATCGTAAGCGCGGACTCCATGCAGGTGTATCGCGGCATGGATATCGGTACGGCCAAGACGCCCGCCGGCGAACGGGCCGTGCCGCTTCACTGCGTCGACGTCGCAGACCCGGGAACGGCGTTCTCGGCGGCGGTGTACCAGCGCATTGCGCGCGACGCGATCGATGACATCCTCGGCAGGGGGCTGCTCCCTGTGGTGTGTGGAGGGACGGGACTGTACGTCCGCGCGGCGCTCGACGACTTCGAGTTCCCAACGGGCGACGGCTCCACGCCCTCGCGACAGCGACTCGAAGCGCTTGCCGATGTGATCGGTCCGGACGCCCTCCATCAGCGCCTGGCGTCCATCGACCCATCCTCGGCCGCCCGCATACACCCGAACAATCTGCGCCGGACCATCCGCGCGCTCGAGATGGCCGAGGAGGGCGCCTCGTACGCGGAGCAGGCCGAGCGGTTCTCGGTACGACGCAGCGTGTACGACACGGCGTTCATCGGCCTCAGGATGGATCGCGACCGCCTCTACGCCCGCATCGATGAGCGCGTTGACGCGATGATGGCATCCGGCCTGCTGGATGAAGTCCGCAGGCTCATTGACGCCGGACACCGTGATGCCGTTACCGCCACGCAAGCGATCGGTTACAAAGAGCTGGTGCCGGTGGTCGAACAGGGGGCGCCGGAGGATGAGGCGGTGGCCACGATCAAGCAGGCGACCCGACGCTACGCAAAGCGTCAGCTGACCTGGTTCAGGGCCGATCCGCGCGTCGTGTGGCTGGATGTCACCGAGCTGTCGTCGTCTGAAGCGACCGCGCATACGTTGGACTTGGTAGAATCGCTGGTACACGTATCACCGGCACCCACGGCCGAGCAGCGGTCGTGACCGAAAAGCGGAGGAACCCGTGGAACTCGCTTTCACCAAGATGAACGGCCTGGGGAACGATTTCGTGTTCATCGAGGACCTCGACGAGGAGATCGACCTCGACCCCGGCGCGGTCGCGTGGCTGTGTGACCGCCACTTCGGAGTCGGCGCCGACGGCGTGATCCTGGTGCGACCGGCCACCACGCCCGATGCCGACTACTACATGCACTACTTCAATGCCGACGGCTCGCTTGCCGAGATGTGTGGCAACGGTGCACGCTGCTTCGCCAAGTACGTCGTCGATCGTGGGCTCGTAGGCGCAGATGTCGAGGATCTCACCATTGAGACGCTCGGCGGTCTCAAGCCGGTTCATGTGACCCGCGACGCCGACGGGATGATGCTGGCCGCGACCGTCGACATGGGCGAGCCAGTGCTCGACCCGTCGGACATCCCTGTGGACTTCGAGGGTGAGATGGTCTACGACTGCCCGCTCGAGACCGAGCTGGGGACGTTCAACATCACGGCCGTGAGCATGGGTAACCCCCACGCCATCATGTGGGTGGACGATGTCGACGAGGCGCCGGTCGAGACTGTCGGACCGGTCATCGAGATCCACGAGCGGTTCCCGGGAGACACCAACGTGGAGTTCGCCCAGTTCGTCGACGCTGATCACATCAGACTCAGGGTCTGGGAGCGCGGCGTGGGTGAGACGCTCGCGTGCGGTACCGGTGCGTGCGCGACACTGGTCGCCGGCGTACTGTCGTGCCGCACGGGCAGGAGCGCGACGATCGAACTCCCCGGCGGCGAGCTGCTCGTACGCTGGCACGAGAACGACCACGTCTACATGACGGGCGGCGCGGCCGAGGTGTTCCGGGGTGCGATCACCCTCGGCGACGATGAGTATGACGACTAGGACACGCCTCGCATGATCAGCCACCAACGGCCCGTCCGCACGCGGGCCGTTCTGGTACCATGTTCCGAACGCCGGCCCAGTACTGCCGGTGATCCTTGTCCGAGAAGACCATAAGGGGATGTCTGCGCCGTGAGGACTGCCAAGCGTATCGCCAACCTTCCGCCGTATCTGTTCGCCGAGATCGACCGTAAGAAGGAGGCGAAGCAGGCGCAGGGTATCGACGTCATCTCGCTCGGCATCGGTGATCCCGACACGCCCACGCCCGAGCACATCGTGGACGCCATGGCCGAGGCCATCCGCAAGCCCAGGAACCACCAGTATCCCGCGTATGCCGGCTCCAAGCCGTTCCGTCAGGCCGCCTCGACCTGGATGCAGAGCCGCTTCGGCGTGGATGTCGATCCAGACACCGAGACGCTCGCGATGATCGGCAGCAAGGAGGGCATCGCGCACCTGTTCCCGGCGTTCGTCGACCCGGGCGATGTCACCCTCGTTCCCGGCTGCGGCTACCCGGTGTACTACACCGGTGGCATCCTCGTTGGCGGCGAGACGCACTGGATGCCCATGAACGAGGAGAACGGTTTCCTCGCTGACTTCGAGAGCACGCCCGCCGATGTTCTGGCGCGCGCCAAGATGATGTTCCTGAGCTACCCCAACAACCCCACGAGCGCGATCGCCAACGACGAGTACTTCGATCGCGCGATCGAGTTCGCACGCGAGCACGACCTGCTCCTTGTGCACGACAACGCGTATTCCGAGATCGGCTTCGATGGGTACCGCCCGTCGAGCTTCTTGGAACGCCCGGGCGCCAAGGACGTCGCCATCGAGCTCTTCAGCTGCTCCAAGGCGTACAACATGACCGGTTGGCGTGTCGCGTTCGCGGTCGGCAACGCGCAGGCGATCAAGGCACTCGGCACCGTCAAGAGCAACATCGACTCGGGCGTGTTCACCGCCGTGCAGGATGCCGCCATCGAGGCGCTGCTCGGTCCGCAGGACTCCATCGCGGAACTCAACGCCATATACCAGCGCCGTCGCGACCTCGTCATGGGGGCCCTCGACTCCATCGGCCTCACGGCCGCCACGCCCAAGGCCACCATCTACGTCTGGGCCAAGGTGCCCGACGGGTACACCTCGGCGGACTTCGCCGCCAAGGTCCTCGACGAGGCCAACGTCATCGTCGCAGCCGGAACCGCGTACGGACCGAGCGGCGAAGGGTACATCCGTATCAGCCTCACAACGCCCGACGACCGCCTCGAGGCGGCCATAGAGCGCATCAAGAACACGCTGTAAGGAGCGCGGCCACCCGCCGCATCATGACCGAGACACACAACGCATACTTCCAGGTCGTACGGGATACCCAGGATCGCGCGGTGCTCGTCGGCATCGACCGCGAGCGAACCGGCGGATGGTCCATCGAGGACGATCTGGCGGAGCTCGAGCGGCTGACCGGCACCGCGGGCGCGCGGGTCGTCGGCTCGGTCACGCAACGTCTCGATCGCCCGGATGCGCGAACCTTCATCGGCAAGGGCAAGGCAGATGAGGTGGCGCGCCTGGCAACCGAGCGAGACGCCAACCTGGTGATCTTTGACGAAGAGTTGTCGCCAAGCCAGCAGGTCAACCTCGAGAACATGCTGCCTGACGTCCGCGTGATCGACCGAACCGCGCTCATCTTGGAGATCTTCGCGCTGCACGCCGTCAGCCGTGAAGGTAAGCTTCAGGTCGAGCTTGCGCGTCAGGAGTACATCCTGCCCAGGCTCCGGGGGATGTGGGGGCACCTCACGGCCGAGCGACTGGGCGGCGGTAGGGGAGCACGCTTCGGCGCTGGCGAGTCACAGCTTGAGACCGACCGTCGGATGGCGCGCAAGCGCATCGGTGAGCTCAGACGGGAACTCAAGACGGTTGCGAAGTACCGTGAGACGCAGCGGCACTCGCGCGCTAGCTCCGGCCTGCTCCGCGTCGCGCTCGTGGGGTACACCAACGCGGGCAAGTCCACGCTGCTCAACGCGCTCACCGACGCAGGCGTGCTGGTGGAGGACAAGCTCTTCGCCACGCTCGACGCCACCACGCGCAAACTCGACCTTCCGGAGGGGCGCGAGATCACGATCACCGACACCGTCGGGTTCATCAACAAGCTGCCACACGGCCTGGTCGAGGCGTTCAAGTCTACGCTCGACGAGGTGCGTGAGGCCGATCTGCAGCTCCATGTGGTCGACGCGTCACACCCCCTCGCTCGTGCGCAGATCGCTGCCGTGAACGAGGTACTGGGCGAGATAGAGGCGACGGGACGACCGCAGGTCCTGGTGTACAACAAGTGCGATCTTCTCCCCGCCGACGAACTTGCGCGCATGCGTAGCACGTCTCCCAATGCGGTGTTCGTCTCGGGCGCCACCGGGATGGGCCTGGACGACCTGCTCGCACGGATCGCGATCGAGGCGTCCCGCAGCGAGAGCACCATCGATGTTCTCATCCCGTACACGCGCGGCGAACTCGTTCGGCTTGCGCACGAGCGCGGACGCATCATCACCGAGGAGCACACGGCTGAGGGCACGCGGCTCGCCCTGCGCGTGCCAGCCGCGATCGCCGAGAAGCTCGCGGAGTTTAGGACGGACTCCGCCGCGAGGGGCGAGGATTCGCCGCACACCCCGTGACGTGTGCTACATCCGCCTGAAAAGGGCGACGACCTTGCCCAGTATGGTGACATCGCGCGCGTAGATGGGGTCCATCGAGCTGTTCTCGGGCTGTAGGCGGATGCGGTCGGCCTCTCGGAAGAAACGCTTCACGGTAGCTGCGTCGTCGAGCATGGCGACGACGATCTCGCCGTTGTTCGCGGTCTGCTGCTGGCGCACCACCACGAAGTCGCCGTCCATGATTCCGGCCTCGATCATGCTCTCGCCCTTGACGCGCAAGATGAACGTGGACTCGCCGCCGGCAAGCTCCGCCGGAAGAGAGATGGTCGATTCGATGTTCTCGGCCGCTAGGATAGGGGAGCCGGCCGCCACAGAACCCACGAGCGGAACGGCCTGAACCGATCCGTAGTCGACGGCGCGATCGGTGTCCCGGTAGTCCAGCACCTCCAGCGCGCGCGGCTTGCTCGGATCCCGGCGGATGAGACCCTTCGCCTCAAGGGCGGCCAGGTGCGAGTGCACCGTGGACGAAGAGGAGAGTCCGACCGCTTCACCGATCTCACGCACCGAAGGCGGAAACCCGCGGCGGTGGATCTCGGCGCGGATGAAGTCGAGTATCTGGCGCTGACGCCGTGTCAGTTCCGGCCGGTAGTCCATGCGTCCCCCTGACTAAAGAGCGCGTTCCTTGTCAAAGTGTACCGCGGCTATACTCACCAATGCAAACATGCGTTCGATTTCCCTCTTGCATACGAACAGGTGTTCGCTTACGATTGCTACGAACACATGTTCGTTCTCACAGGTACGGTGTCAGACCCGTTTCGTAGTCTGCGGGGGACGGGTTGCACAGACGGAGGGAATGCCATGAACGCACACGCTGCCACCACACTCAAGATCCAGCACACCGCACACGCGCCCCGCTCGAGCCGCCTGAGCGGTATCGAGATGGCGGCCCTCGCGCTGGCGACGATCACCCTCATGGTATGTGCGGCGTTCAGTGTGCGGCCCAGCGCAACCCCGGAGGTTGATTCAACCATCACCGTCAAGATCGCACCCTCCGATACGCTCTGGGATCTTGCCCGCGCATACCCCGTGGACGGGCTCACGACCGCACAGACCGTTGCGGTCATCCGCGACCTCAACGACATGTCCACGAGCGCTATCGTCGCAGGTGAGACACTCGAAGTGCCCGCGAGCTCATCGATCTCGGCTGCTGTCGCCAGCCGCTGAGAAACCTCTGATTGCTCGTTGCCCCCCTATATATGGTGTGCTACGCTCACTAGTAGCCTAGATGTGGGGGTGCGTCGATGCGTTGTCCTTATTGTGGATTCGCTGAGACCAAGGTGGTCGACTCACGGGTCTCCGAGTCGGGAGACGCGATCAGACGTCGCCGCGAGTGCCTCCAGTGTGAGCAGAGATTCACGACCTACGAGCGGCGTGAAGAAGTGCCCCTTATGGTCGTCAAGCGCGACTCCAGCCGCGAGCCCTTCGACCGGGGTAAGTTGCTGCGCGGTCTTGTTGTTGCCACCGCCAAGCGCAACGTCACGACCCAGCAGCTTGAGGCGCTCATAGACGATATCGAGACCGAACTTCACAACTCATTCTCCTATGAGGTGCCCGCCAGGGACCTTGGCGACATGGTGCTGCGTCGGCTCCTCGATCTAGACAAGGTCGCGTACATCAGATTCGCATCGGTCTACAAGCAGTTCCAGGACCTCGACGAGTTCACATCGGAACTCAAGAAGCTGGGATAACCGGGTTACCGAAGTACCAGGCACCACCATCAACGACGGATGCGGACAACAAAGGGGCGAGCAAGTCATGGTTCTCGAGCGAGTAGTAAACGTCATCAGACCCACCGTCGCTCCTCACCCCGCAGACTCAACAGACATCGCGCTGCTCGTCGCCACCACGTCACGGCAGGAGATCGACACCTGGGACCGCACGAAGATCGCCGAGTCACTCGTCAAGGAGACGGGGATCGAGCCGGCGATCGCCGACGAGATCGCGCTCGCGGTCGAAGACCGCATCGATGGCACCAACCTCATGACGGTCACCACCGCGATCATCCGCGAGTTCGTCGACCTCGAGCTGCTCGATCGCGGCCTCACCACCACACTCAAGAGGCACACCAGCATCGGTCTGCCCATCTGGGACGTCGAGCAGATCATCACCAACGCCAATAAAGAGAACAGCAACACTACGCACAACCCCGAGTCCGTGAACCTCACGATCGCCGAGACGATCCTCAAGGAGTACGCGCTCAGACGCGTGTTCAGTGACGACGTCGCGCAGGCGCACTACACCGGCGACGTGCACCTCCACGACCTGGGCTTCATCATCCGCCCGTACTGCGGCGGCCACAGCCTTGAGTACGTCAAGAAGTACGGGCTCAAGCTGCCCAACATCACCAGCGTCAGCAAGCCTGCCAAGCATCCCGAGGTCCTCATCGGACACATGGTCAAGATGGCGAGCGCGCTGCAGGGTCACTACGCCGGCGCCGTCGGATGGGAAGCCGTCAACGTCTTCTTCGCGCCGTACCTGGTGGGCAAGTCCGCTGAAGAACTCGACCAGCTCGCGCAAATGCTCATCTTCGAGTTCAA
This sequence comes from Coriobacteriia bacterium, assembly GCA_049657775.1. Classification (GTDB taxonomy): domain Bacteria; phylum Actinomycetota; class Coriobacteriia; order Anaerosomatales; family Anaerosomataceae; genus JBASNZ01. The sequence goes on from JBASNZ010000049.1 coordinate 14,508, forward strand.
CCAACTTGCGGGCGCCCGTGGGTCGCAGGTCGTGTTCACCGACTTCAACCTCTACTACAACGTTCCCCGGCACTTCGCCGACACACCCGCGATCGGCCCGGGCGGCGAGTACACCGGCAAGACGTACAAGGACTACGAGCCGGAGGCCCAGGCCTTCTTGAAGGCGATGTTCAACGTGTACGCGCGTGGCGACGCCCACGGCAAGACGTTCGTCTTCCCCAAGCCGCTCCTCCACATCAGCGACGACTTCTTCCGGGCGCCGGGGCACGAGGAGTTCCTCGATCTGGCGTGCGCGGTGGCCAGCAAGCAGGGCATCACGTACTTCGTCTTCGATCGCGGCGACGAGGTCACCGTCTCCCAGTGCTGCCGGCTCAAGCTCAAACTCTCGCAGGAGCAGCTCAAAGAGACCGACACACCGGAGCGCATGCGCTTCTCGGCGCTGCAGAACGTGACGATCAACCTTCCGCGCATCGCGTATAAGGCGCAGGGCAACGATTCCACGCTCTTCATGGAACTGAGCCGGGCCCTCGAGGTCGTCGCTAAGGCACACGTTCAGAAGCGGGATTTCATCCAGAGCCTGTTCGATCTTGGCGCCGAAGGGCCTTTGGGTATGCTCACGCTCAACCTTGACGGTGAACCTTACCTTAAGATGGATCGCCTCACGTACCTGGCAGGACTCATCGGACTCAACGAACTCGTCCAGGTCCACACGGGCCAGCAGCTGCACGAATCCGACGAGGCTCTCAAGTTCGGGTTGAAGGTTATAGCCGCCATGAGCCTCAAGTGCAGGGAGCTCTCCGAGCGCTACGGATTCAATCTTGTACTCGAGGAGAGTCCCGCCGAGTCGGCGGGATACCGTCTGGCCAAGCTCGACATGAAGTACTGGCCAACGCAGACCGCCTCGGTCGTCAAGGGCGACCTTCCGGGCGGCAACTACTACTACACGAACTCGATCCACCTTGCCGTGGACGCGCCGATCGACTACATCAGCCGCGTGGAAAAGCAGTCGCGTTTCCATCCGCTGATCGAGGCGGGCGCGATCGTTCACGTCTGGCTTGGAGAGAGCGAGCCGGATCCTGCCGCGATCAGGTCGTTCGTGGAGAAGACCTTCGCCAACACCCAGTGTGCGCAGCTTGCATTCAGTCCCGAATTCACGGTCTGCGAGTCGTGTCGCCGGACCAGTAGAGGACTCAAGACGCAGTGTCCGCTGTGCGGATCGATGGACGTCTACGGTGTCACACGCATCGTGGGCTACTTCAGCAAGATCCAAACGTGGAACCGGAGCAAGGTGGGCGAGCTGTACGACCGGATCCGCACCGACCTCGATGTCCAGGCATCGTAAGGCACGATGAGAACAGGGGACCGCGATGCAAGTGAAGCTCTTCATCAAAGATGACTGCCCTCGCTGTCCGGCGGCTAAGCGGGCGTGCGAAGGCATCGATAACCTGCGCGTCTACGACATCCAGTCCGTCGATGGCCTGGCCGAGGCGTCGTTCTACGGCGTCATGGCGACGCCGTCCGTCCTGGTCTGCGACTCATCCGGCCACGAAGTCGCAGGCTGGCGCGGCGAGGCGCCCGACCCCGCGGCACTTCATGCGGTTCTCGCCAACTAGGGACCTGATGACAACACCCCCGACAACAGCTCCAACATCCACCGGTGCCCCAACCGCACGTTTGGCCGGTTGGCAGCCTGCCGGCATGCTCGACTGGCCCGGACGGCTGACTACCACGGTCTTCCTCTCAGGGTGTGAGTTCAGGTGCCCCTTCTGCCACAATCCGTCTCTGCTCTCTCCCAAGACCGAGCCGGCCGACTGGACGGCACTGGCATCCCATCTCAGCGACAAGCGCGGCTGGTTGGACGGCGTTGTCGTCACGGGCGGCGAGCCCACATCCGACCCGGATCTCTTCGCGCTCCTTCGTGAGCTGGGTGACACCGGTACCCCGGTCAAGCTGGACACCAACGGCAGCAACCCCGATATCCTCGCCCGGGTGATCGACGAAGAACTCGTCTCATTCGTCGCGCTTGACGTGAAGACACTCCCGGAGCGGTACGAGGCGCTCACATCACGTCCCGACACCGGAGCGGCCGTCCTAGGCTCTATCGAGCTCATCATCGCAAGCGGCGTCGCGCACGAGTTCCGCACGACGGCATACCCGGGAGCGGTCACGCTCGATGACTTCACCGAGATCGCCCGACTCATCGAGGGCGGCAACCGGTACGCCATCCAGCAGTTCAACCCGTCGACCACGCTCGATCCAAGAGCCTCGGGTGTCCTGCCATACCGCCCGGGAGCGCTCCACGCGGCAGCGGCCGCGTGCGACGCGTTTCTCCCGACCGTCGTCAGGGGTGCTTCGTAGATGCGAATGGAGATCAAGCGGCTCGACACGGACCTCCCGCTTCCGCGTTACGCGCATACCGGCGACGCGGGTCTGGATCTGTACTCCTCGGCCGATGTCATGCTCGAACCGTTCCAGCGCACGCTGATACCCACAGGGATTGCTGTGGCCATTCCCGAGGGGTATGCCGGATTCGTGCAGCCTCGCAGCGGTCTTGCCATCAAACACGGGCTCAGCTTGGTCAACACCCCTGGACTCATCGACAGCCACTACCGGGGCGAGATCAAGATCATCGCCATCAACCTGGACCACGGGCAGCACATCTCCATCTCCCGCGGCGACAAGATCGCCCAGCTCGTCATCCAGCGGGTCGAGTGCGTTGACCTCATCGAGGTCTCCGAGCTTGACGAGACCGTACGAGGGGAGGGGGGCTTTGGGAGCACGGGGGTCTGAGCGCCCCAGAGTGCGGGTAGCCGCCGTCCTCGTCATCGAGGAGCGGCTGCTTCTTGTCAGACAGCGCAGAACCCGCGAGCCCTACTACCTGCTTCCGGGCGGGGGAGTCGACCCCAGAGAGACGCTCGCGGACGCCCTGCGGCGCGAGGTGGCTGAAGAGACGGGCCTGCAGATCCAGATCGATCGCCCGCTGTTCATCAACGACACCATCGACCCGTCAGGCATGCGTCACGCGGTCAATCTCACCTTCCTGGCACACATCACGGGCGGCGAGCTGCTGTCGGTGCCGACCGATCCCAGCATCGAGGGCCTCGAACTCGCCGGATTCGATTCACTCGAAGCTCTGGACCTTCGACCGCCCATTGCGAGCGAGCTCGTCCACGCTGCGGAAAACGGATTCGACACCCCCGCCCGGTATCTTGGAGCGATCTGGACACCGGAAGGCGGGCCAGGCCGATGAGACATCACTCACTTTACATAAGACTTCTGACTGAAACGAAGGGGGGTGCGACGGGAGAGACGTATCCGGGGTGAGAGGTCCAAGCGCGGGCCCTTTTGGTCCGCGCGCATCGACGCAACCGACAAATGCAGCTTCTCAGGAAGGACTGGTGCGATGGAGGGCTTCTTCAAGTTCAAGGAGCGCGGAACGGATCTCAAGACCGAGATCATCGCCGGTGTGGCAACGTTCATGACGATGGCGTACATCATCTTCGTGAACCCCGGGATTCTCTCGGCCGCTGGAGTCCCGTTCGCCGGGGCCGCTACGGCCACAGCGCTCGGTGCCGCGCTCATGTGCATCTGTATGGGTGTCTTCACCAACCGGCCATTCGCTCTTGCCTCGGGCATGGGCCTCAACGCCGTCGTGACCTTCTCGGTCATCGGCTTCCAGCAGGCCAACGTGCCGTGGCAGGTTGGCATGGCGGTCATCTTCGTCGAGGGTCTCGTGATCCTCGTTCTCGTGCTCACCGGCCTGCGCGAGGCCGTGATGAACGCGATCCCGATCGACCTCAAGCGTGCTATCGGCGTCGGCATCGGCCTGTTCATCACGATGATCGGTCTCAACGAGGGCGGCATCATCCAGCCCAACTCGGCGACGCTCATCAGTCTCGGCGACTTCACCCAGAAGTACGTCTGGGTAACGCTCATCGGTCTTGTAGCGATCCTGGTGTTCATGTCGCTCAAGGTGAAGGGCGACATCCTGTGGGGCATCCTCGTCGCCACAGTCGCCGCGCTTCTCCTCGGTGTCACGAGCTTCCCGAAGGAAGGCCTCACCGGAGCGCTCGACTTCAGCACGTTCTTCGCACCGTTCCAGGCTGTCGAGGGCGGGGGAATGGCGCTGCTCAAGGTCTTCACCCCGGGTCTGTTGCTGATGGTCTTCGCCATCATGCTCACCGACTTCTTCGACACCATGGGCACCGTCCTCTCGGTTGGCGAGCAGGCAGGCTTTGTGGACAAGGACGGCAAGGTCCCGGGTATCCGCGGTATCCTCACAGTCGACTCGATCGCGGCGAGCGTGGGTGGCCTCTTCGGCGCCAGCTCGATCACCACGTACGTCGAGTCCGCCGCAGGCGTCGCCGAGGGCGGCCGCACGGGTCTGACCGCCATCATCACCGGCGTTCTCTTCGCGCTGTCGGCATTCTTCGCGCCTGTCATCGCCATGATCGGTGGCGGTTTCGACATCACCAATGCCGAGCACTTCAAGCAGATGATCGGTGCGGGCTTTGTGGCCCCCGAGGGCGCCTACTACATGTATCCGATCACCGCGGGCGCCCTCATCGTCGTGGGCTTCTTGATGATGCGCACCGTCCGTGACATTCCTTGGACCGACCTCGAGGAGGCCTTCCCGGCCTTCCTGACGATTGTCGGCATCCCGCTCACGTACAACATCAGCTACGGTATCGGCCTGGGCTTCATCAGCTACGTGCTTCTCAAGGTCTTCCACGGCAAGGCCAAGGAGATACACCCGCTGCTGTGGGTCACGTCCGTAGCGTTCGGCATCACATTCGTCCTGCCCGCGATCCAGAAGTTCCTGGGCTGAGAAGGGACGATCCGTGGCTGAACAGCGCGTAATCCAGACAGACGAGACGCTTCCGCTCCTGCAAGCGATCCCGCTGTCACTACAGCACCTCATGGCGATGTTCGGCGCGACGGTGCTCGTGCCGTACCTGACCGGACTCGATGTCGGCGTCGGCCTCATGACCTCCGGTATCGGCACCATCCTGTACCTCATCTGCACTCGCAACAAGATCCCGAGCTACCTGGGTTCGAGTTTCGCGTTCATCATGCCGCTCGTCGCGGTGGGAGGTGGCTCGGCGGCGATCGCCGCTGGAGGCGGCAACCTTCCCGCAGCGCTCGGCGGTCTTGTTGCTGCCGGTTTCGTCTACATGATCGTTGCCGGGCTGGTCAAGCTGTTCGGCACCGGCTGGATCAACAAGATCCTGCCGCCGGCACTCGTGGGCGCGGTCGTCATCGTCATCGGTCTCGGGCTTTCCGCCACGGCCGTGAAGATGTCGATGTTCCCCTTCGCCGATCCCTCGCAGGGTGTCGATCTCAAGGGGTTGATGGTGGCCGCCATCACGCTCGCATCGGCGATCATCTTCTCAAGCTTCTTCAAGGGCTTCATCAAGGCGATCCCGGTGCTCCTTGGCATCATCGTGGGCTACGTCGTCTCGATCGCGCTTGGGCTCGTGAGCTTCGAGGGCATCGCGGCCGCCCCGTGGGTCGGCCTGCCCAACGTGACGTTTCCGACCTTCGACCTGGGCGCCATCCTCATCATCGCGCCCGTAGCCATCGTGGTCATCGTGGAGCACATCGGGCACCTGCTCGTGATCAACGAGATCACGGGCAAGGACTTCACGCCGATGCTGCCCGAGTCTCTCTTCGGTGACGGTATCGCCACAGCGATCTCAGGCGCTCTCGGGGGTACACCGTCCACCACGTACGCCGAGAACATCGGTGTCATGGCCGTGACCAAGGTCTACGCCACCCAGGTCTTCTGGTACGCAGGCGCATTCGCGTTCCTCATCGGCGGGTTCATCCCCAAGGTGAGCGCAGCCATCAGCTCGATCCCGACGCCGGTCATGGGCGGCATCTCGCTGCTCCTGTTCGGGCTGATCGCATCGAGCGGCCTGCGCCTGCTCGTCAAGAGCGGCATCGACTACAGCCACAGCCGTAACCTGATCCTCTCGAGCGTCGTGCTCGTGGTGGGTATCGGCATGGACACGGGCGGCTTCACCATCCCGATCGGCAAGTACACCATCCCGGGTATGGCGCTCGCGACAGTCCTTGGCATCGTGCTCAACCTGATTCTGCCAAAGGAGTCCGAAGGCCTGGCGCTCGATTCGCCGGACTTCAGTGGAGACCTCCAGGCGGAGGCGGCCAGCGAGTAGCCAGCCGCCACATGCGGAGTAGCCGTACGACGGAGACGAAACCGGTCGTGCGTACTCATAGCGACGACCCCGGGCTGCGCGCAACGCGGTCCGGGGTCGCTTCGATCGTGTGTTGTTGTATGAACGCTGTGTCGCCTCGCGCATGTCAATACAGGAGCGAAGCAGACCGCGGACTGGCCGAGAGGGGTTCTCACGCACACCCTGTACGCCTGATAATACATCTTATGTAAAGTGCGCTACACAGACGCCCGTCCCCCGTATCGGAGGACGTAAAGGGTCCCTACGGCGCGTTACCGACTACTCTTCGTCGTCTTCGTCGTCGATGAGGTCAGCGTCGTCGAACAGATCGCCGGAGAACTCGACACTGAAGTACGTGTCCTCGAACTCGGCCTTGGTCATCTCGTACAGGTCGCCCTCTGCAGTCGCAAACCAGTCCTGTGCATCCTCGGACGTGTCGAACTCCGCAAGGATCTTGGCAGTGTCCTCGTCACCGATCAGGACCGCCTCGACCCGGTACACGTCCCCCTCGGCAAGAGACTCGGCTGGTGGACGGCGCCACAGTATGTCATCGCGCCATTCAAGATCGGGGGAGTCACCGGAATCCACGCGAACAACGCGGAGCCTGTAGAACTCGTCCGCATTCCCTATCACCAGCGCCATGAACGCCCTCCCACCGCTATTCTACGAGTTTGGTGTACTGACCGCCGGCGGCGACAAACCCCTCGTCGCCGCCCGGATCAAGTACATGGTACCAGCCTTCCGACTGCTCTATCAGCGTCAGTCGGGCGTCTTTATCCAGCTTTTTGATGACCGCGGCGCTCGTTTGTGGTTTCGTGCGGAGGTTGAGCCCGTCTATGAGAACGACCACCATAGGACCTTCGGTCGCCGCAGCCCCCTCCCCTTCTGCGGGTGCGGCCGCATCGGTCGTCGTCTCCGAGTCCGGGTTCGCGGTGGTCTCCTGGCTCCCGTTCGCCTTGGAATCGCGCACTTCCTGCCGATAGTTGCCGTAGAAGCCGAGCGCGATCCAAGTCACGATCACGAGGAGGAGCCACGGGATGAGCTTTCCAAGAACGGCACGCGCTCCGGCCTCTGCCGTCGGACCATCCGAGGATTCGCTCATCGAAGACCTCCTCGCCGCTAGATGTACAGTCCCCCGCCATAAACGGCCTGCTCATCGACCTTGTACTGCTTCTGCAGATCGGCTATGCCGATGTCGGCATTCGTGAGATGACGGCGTACCGCGGCCAGATCGATCGCCGCAAGTGCGTCGAGGACTTCTACGCCCTCACCCTTCACGACCGCCTCAGCCTGCTCCCACACAAGCTCGGCGGCGTCCGAGAGCTCGTTTGCAACGTCTACCAGGTGTTTTGGGAGCGCCATCGTAGCCAGGTCCTCGGCCGCTATGCGCATCTGCGACGCGATCTCCCCGAGCGCGCGCCGCTCCTCGGTCTCTTGGTCGAGCGCGATGGCCACCAGCTCGCCGTCGCTGCAGGCCGCAAGCCCGCTCACGACTCCCTCAAGCGACTTCAGTCCTGCTCTCACACCTTCGCGGCGGCCGATAAGGCCTACGAGATAGCGCTTGACCGTGCGCCTCCACAAAAAGAGGCCGAATACCACGAGACCGGCCACCGCCGCCAAGACCACGATGACGATAACGACGATGAGCAGGGTCTGTTGCGACACTCGTCCTCCGTATCAGATGCCTATTCCACGCGCCGGTTGTCGACCACGTGGCGTGCTTTGCCGACAGTACGCTCTATGGTACCAGGTTCGACCAGGGTCACCTTCGCGTGCAGCCCGACGACCGAGAAGATCCGCTCCGCCACACGCTTGGTGAACGCGACCATATCGGCCATGACATCGGAGAATATCTCCTCGGCGACCTCGATCCGAACCTCGAGGTCGTCCATCGCGCCGTCTCGATCGACGACGATGAGGTAGTGCGGCTCGATGCCTTCGATCTGGAAGAGCGCGTCTTCGATCTGCGACGGGAACACGTTCACGCCGCGGATGATGAGCATGTCGTCGGTCCGCATGCGGACCTTGCGCATGCGCGCGAGCGTCCGTCCGCATTCGCACGGCGCGGAATCGATCACCGTAAGATCGTGGGTCCGGTACCGAAGCACGGGGAACGCCTCTTTTGTGAGCGTCGTGATGATGAGTTCGCCCTCCTCCCCTTCTGAGACGGGCTCGCCCGTCTCGGGGTTCACGACCTCGAAGAGAAAGTGGTCCTCGGCCATATGCAGCCCGCACTGGTGCTCGCACTCGCCGGAGACGCCGGGGCCCATGACCTCGGACAGTCCGTAGTTGTCGGTGGCAAGGATTCCCAGACGCGTCTGGATCTCGTCGCGCATGCCTTCGCCAGACGGCTCGCCTCCGAAGAGACCTACCCGAAGCGGCAGCGACGTGATGTCGATACCAGCCTTCTCGGCCACCTCGGCCATGTAGAGCGCGTAGCTTGGCGTGCCGACGATCGCGGTCGTGCCGAAGTCCTGCATCATCATGAGGTGCCGCTCGGTGTTGCCGCTGCCCGCCGGAAACACGGTCGCCCCGATGCGCTCCATGCCGTAGTGCATGCCCCAGCCACCGGTGAACATGCCGTACAAGAACGCCATCTGCACCCTGTCGGCGCTGGTCACTCCTGCTTCCGAGGCGATCCGTGCCGTGAGCTCGCTCCAGGTGTTCAGGTCGCCTTTGGTATAGCCGACGACGATCGGCTTGCCGGTGGTGCCCGATGACGAGTGAACCCGCACCACTTCTTCAAGCGGCACGGCGAACATCCCGAACGGGTACGTGTCGCGCAGCGCCGTCTTATCGGTCATCGGCAGTAGGCGGACATCGTCGAGCGACTTGATGTCGCGAGGCTTGACCCCACGACGGTCCAGCTCGGCGCGGTAGTGCGGCACCCGCTCGTACACCCATGCCACCGTGGATTGCAGCCTACGCAACTGCAACTCGGCCAGCTGCTCCCGGGCCATCGTCTCGTATTCGGGGTTCCAGATGGGCATCGCCCCTACTCCCTTCCGTGCCAGGCGCCCAGGTAGATCAGGCGAACGTCGTCATTGCCCGCAAGCTCGGCCGCCGTGCCGCCAAGCGCGATGGTCCCGGTGCGCATCACGTAGCCGCGGTTTGCGTGCTTGAGCGCCACGTTGGCGTCCTGCTCCACCAGCAAGATCGCAAGGCCGTCTGAGCGCAGCGTGTCGAGCACACCGAAGATATCCGCGATGACCTTGGGCG
>JBASNZ010000050.1:0-73075 GCA_049657775.1 Coriobacteriia bacterium
TCTCGCGGCCTCAGGGCTTGCAGGCGCGTACGGATCCCCCGTCCTGCTCGTGGGCGACACGGTCAGCGCGACGCTCACCGACGAGCTTGACCGTCTGGGCGCGACCGACGTCGTCCTGGTCGGCGGCGAGGCCGCCATCTCGCCCGGCGTAGCGACCGCGCTCGATGCAGACTACGCGGTAACCCGCATCGCCGGTGACAAGAGGTATGAGACAGCCGCCGAAGTCGCGTACATGATCGATGAGGCTGTCGGCACGCTCGGGCCGGCGTTCTTAGTACGCGGCGATCAGTTCGCGGATGCCCTGGCGGTGTCCCCGTTCGCGTGGGGCCAGGCTATCCCGGTTCTGCTCGTGCAGACGGCAGGCGTGCCCGATGCGACCGCCGAGGTCATCGATACGCTCGGCATCACCGATGGCATCATCGCTGGCGGCGAGGGCGCTGTCTCCGCGGCGACATACACGGCGCTTGACGGGCTGGTTGCTGGAACCATGACCCGCGTATCGGGTGACGATCGCTTTGCCACCGCGCGCGAAGTAGCCGACTGGGGCGTTGGTGAAGGCCTTGGCACCTATCAGTACGTCGGAGTCGCGACGGGCTTTGGCTTCGCCGATGCGCTCGGCGGCGGCGCCGCGGCGGGCGCCAACGGTGGCGTACTGCTCCTCACCGATCCCAACACTCTGTCCACACCGGCCGCGGAGGCCCTCACGGACAACGTGGCGGCCATCGATCTCGTCGAGATCTTTGGTGGCGTGGGTGCCGTGAAGGACTCGGTCGTAACCGCCATCCAGGCGATCCTGCAGTAAAGGAACAGCAGACGGTGGATCGTCGGAAGGTCATTGCAGTACTCGTCGTCCTTCTGGCACTCGCCGTAGCTGGCATGTGGGCCGCCGAGGCGCTAACGGGGAACGACCCGTTGGCGTCCGGCGGCCCCGCTGGTTACAAAGTGCGAGTGCTCGACGGCGATGCGGTGCTGGCATCGTTCGGCCTGGATGACCTGAAGGAGATCGGGTACGACACGATCACCGTGGACGGCAAGAAGGAAGAGGGGCCGCGCCTGTCTCGCGTGCTCGAGGCGGCCGGCGTCGATGAGTACACCAGTCTCTCGATCAGGGGAGCGGCCGTCCGCGACGACGGCATCATCACGCTCACGCGGGCCGAAGTCGAAAACGACGTGCTGCTCGACGTGGCGCTTCGCGGGACCGTGAAGGTGGTGGGCCCCGATATCGCATGGGACGATCGCGTCCGGGACGTTATGGACATCGTCGTCGTCGGAGCGCAGAAGTGAGCGACACCGCCACGAACAGGAAGCCCCTGCTGTCGGCCCGGGAACTCGCGTTGCTCGCCCTGGTCGCCGCCCTGGTTGTCGTGTCCAAGTCGCTGCTGCGCATACCTCTGCGTATCCCGGGGCACTCGGGAGCGATCTGGATCGCCTTCTACATCGTCGGTAAAGGGCTCGTGAAGAGGCCCTACGCGGGAACCATGCTGGGGCTGACGGCCGGCTTGCTCGCCACGGTGTTCGTCGGCGGCCATGAGGGTCTGCTGCTCTGGCTCAAGTACCTCGCACCCGGGGTGGTGCTCGACCTCATCGGCCCTTTCGTGCGCAACCGTTTCGACGATCCCGTGATCGCGATCGTCGCGGGTGCTCTGGCTCACTGCGCCAAGCTTGTGACATCGCTCCTCGTCACGCTCGCTATGGGCCTTCCGGCGGGATTCATCACCGCCGGACTTGGCGTCTCCGCCGTCACCCACACGCTCTTTGGGGCCATCGGCGGGTGGCTGGGGAGCTTCATCCTCATCCGCCTGGGACGAACGGGGCTCCCGTACTTCAGCAAGATAGGCGGTGGGCAGACCACCGCCGAGGAGCGCCCCGTATGAAGACCCGCAACGCGATCATGATCGGCGCACTCGCCCTTCTCGTGACGGGTTCGCTCGTTTCACCCCGGGCGGCAGCGGTCTCGGAGTATCGGGAGGGCACCTCGAGTACGCCCTTCAAGCTGTCCCAGAACGTGGGCCTGCGCCTGACCGACGGCGACGGACCGGCGCTCACCCCAAGGACCGCGATCCTGTGGGAGTACTCCGAACATATGCTGGATCCGCGATCGATGCAGGTACTCGCCAACGGCAACGTCCTGTATGCAAGCCGGGACGGGAACAGGGTCGTTGAACTCACACACGACAAGCGCGTCGCCTGGAGCTTCACGACCACCGACTACAAGAGCGTGATGGCGACGTCGGCAGACATGTTGCCGTTCGATGCGGACAGGACCGCCTCGGGAACCACGCTCATCACCCTGCGTGACGGGCGCCCGGTCTTTGAGGTCGACTCGGCGAAACGCCTTGTCTGGCGGTACGGGACGGGGACGATCGGGCTCGGCCCGGGCCAGCTGTGGGACGGCTACTCTGCCACCCGGCTTGGCAACGGAAACACCCTTATTGCTGACAACCACGGCGCGCGCGTGATCGAGGTCCGCACAAGCGACTACGATGCCGCCGCGCCTCAAATGGGATTCACACAAGACAGTATCGTGTGGTCGATAGGCGAGCACACCGAGGCCGGCGAACCCCTGCTCGGATCCACCGTCGGATACTTGGAAGGGTATCTGGACTGGCCGAGAACCGCGCAGCGAGTGGGAGCCAACACACTTATCGCGGACCAGACCTCACAGCGAGTTATCGAGGTGCAGCCCTCGGGTCACGTCGTATGGCAGTACGGCACGAACGGCGTGCAGAGCCAGGGGGCGAACTGCCTGTTCGACCCGTCGGGTGCGGTGCGCGCCGCCGACGGCACGACCTTCATCGTGGACGGCAAGGATTACGGCCGCATCGTACGGGTAGCGGCGAATGGATCTTTCATGAGCGTGTACCCGGATCCGGAGGACACTCCCGAGAACGGCACGCTGTACGAGCCACGGGCCCTGGATATCTCAAGCCGCGGCACCATCTTCCTCGCGGATGAAGGCCACGACCGCATCATCGAGATCGGTAAGGTGGAAAGCGCGAAGGCCACATCTCGCGAGATCGACTGTGGACTGCCCGGCGTGAAGAAGCGCTTCCTCGGCTTGGACTGGACGGGTGGCACCGGAACCGGCGGCGCCGTGTCGGTGTATTACAGCGTCGACGGGGGCGCATGGAAGTTTGCCGGCACGGGCAAGTCCAACTCGGTGCCCTCCGGAGTGGTCGGAACCACCATCCGATACCGGCTCTCGGTCACAACCGCCAACCACCTGGACCCGCCGGTCGTGGAGTCCGTGGCGGTACGATACGAGATCGCCGGGAGCACCAAGCCCAAGCCGGCGACCCCCACGACGCCGACCCCGACGCCATCGCGCGTCACGACGGTGACACCGGGCGCCAAGGGCGCCGGGGGGACGGGGATAGGATCCAGCATCTCGGGCGACGGCGACTACACAGCGTTCGGACCGCTCCAGTACGCCTCGGGCACCGTACTGAAGGGCGTGAGCGTCCCCGTCCCGGGCATGCCGGGGACGGGTCTTGGCGATCCGGTGGCGCCCGGCGTCGTGGGCGGCCTGTCCGTGATGTACCTGCTAGGCTTCGCGGCCACTCCGGCGCGCCTGATGGGCGTACGACTGCTCGCCCGTGTCTTGCATAGGAACTGAACCCTACTCCCGAGGAGAGGTCGCATGTTCGATCAGATCGGCTACTACCTGATCAACCCGCAAGCGGTGATCTACCAGACGGCGACGGCGCTGCTGTACCCGGTACTGTTCGCGGAAGTGATCGCGCTGGCTTTCACCCTGTTCGAGGCGGGGCGGTTCACCTTTGAGATGCTGCGCAGGTGGCGGAAGCGGTCGCTCCCGCGAATCGACGCGGCCATCGTCGCGGCGCGTGAGGCGCTTGGCGCAGGCAAACCCGACGACGCCGTACTCGCCCTGCAAGAACTCGCACACGGCCGATGGGTACGCACGTTCTTCGCACGCCTCGCTGGCCGCGACTTCACTCACGTCCGGCTCACGAAGCTGCTGAGCGACCTCGAGGCCGACGTGACACGCACACTCGACAGGACGCGGGTACTGATCCGGGTCGGTCCGATGCTCGGCCTGATGGGCACCCTCATCCCTATCAGTCCGGCCCTGGTGGCCCTGGCTCAGGGCGACACGCAGACGCTCTCCGACAACCTGGTCATCGCGTTCTCCACGACCGTCGTCGGCCTGCTCATCGGTGGGTTCGCCTACTTCATTTCGATGTCACGCGACCGTATCTACGCGCTCGATGTGAGCGACATCGAGTACGTGCTCGACTCGCTGGAGGCGTGAGATGGGGCGGCGCTCCTCGGACAGCTTCATGTCGAACCACCGCACCCGGCTGGGAGATCGGAACGGGGACCCGCTCGAATCCGTCTCCAACCTCTTTGATGTGGCGATCCTCATCGGACTGGGCTTCATGATCGTGGCGTTGTCCTCGTTCGGCCTCAAGGAACTCATGTCCAACGAGGACCTGACCGTTGTGAAGTCTCCCGGCACACCGGAGATGGAGATCATCACGCGGAGTGAGGGCAAGATCCAGCGTCTCAAGGCCTCCGAGGAGACCGCCGAGGGGCAGGGCGTGGCGATCGGAAGGGTCTACCGTCTCGAGACCGGCGAAGTCGTCTGGGTCCCCGAGTAGCGGCTACTTCACGCTGACCACACGCCGGGGCCCGACGCGGCTTGAGCCTGACTACTCGCGCGGCTTTCGTCGCTACCTGACGGTGACTACCAGGGCGAGCTCCTTCTCGTTGACGAAGAACGGCCGGTCAAAGCTTGATGTCGCCTTCTCCATGTCAAAGTCGAATGTCTCCGGCGTGCCGCGATCGGCGTGCAGCGCCACGATCACATCGTCGGTGGTGACGTCTTCGAGCGGGACGACGATATCGGTGCTTTCGCCCTTATCGATGTGAGCCAGTCCCACGCGCATCCCCGGCTTGCCGTCCACTTCCAGATGAACCACGAGCCACGCGGGCTCGGGCGACAGTACGCGGTCGACGACGATCCGATCGCCGCCCGGCTGGTCGGCCGCAGCGTCGAGTTGGGCGTTCTTGTCGGCAACGACGTAGCCCCAGACGCCCATGTCCGAGCTCTCCATATTCGCGTTCGTCGCCGCGCAGCCGCCGAGCGCGACGGCGGCCAGGCCCAGTACGGTGGCAAGCGCCAGAGTGATGATGCGCTTCATATGAGTTGTCCTCTCAGGGTGTACGCGGGTGGCGGAGTACCGCCACCCGCGGGGTATGTTCCTTACGCGGCCTTGGACATGCTCGGCTTGAAGCGCCGCAGCATGAGCGAGCTCGTGACGACGCTTACCGATGAGAGCGCCATGGCCGCACCGGCGAGCTCCGGACGGAGCAGACCGAGAGCCGCCACCGGGATGCCGAGGGTGTTGTAGCCGAGCGCCCAGAAGAAGTTGAGCTTGATCTTGCGCATCGTCGCACGCGAGAGCTCGATGGCCGTAACGACATCACGCAGGTCGTTCTTGATGAGCACGATCCCGCCGGTTTCCATGGCAACGTCGGTACCCGCGCCCATGGCGATGCCAACATCAGACTGCGCAAGCGCGGGCGTGTCGTTGATGCCGTCGCCGACCATGGCAACCGTCAGCCCCTTGGCCTGCAGCTTTGCGACCTCCTCGGCCTTATGCTCGGGAAGCACCTCGGCCAGCACATGGTCGGGGGCGATACCCGCCTGGACGGCGATAGCCTCGGCCGTACGCCGGTTGTCGCCGGTGATCATGAAGACCTCGACGTCCATCTTGGCGAGCCGCTCGACCGCCTCCCTGGAGTTGTCCTTGAGCGTGTCCGCGACGGCGATCAGGCCAACGAGCCTGGCTCCGTCGACGCCCACGAGCATGACGGTCTTACCCTCGCCCTCAAGTGCGCTGATGCGCTCCTCGTACGGCGAGATGTCGATGCCGTCACGCGCCATGAGTTTGCGGTTGCCGAACGCGACGCGCTTGCCCATGACCGTGCCTTCGACGCCGTGGCCCGGAATGGCGCTGAAGCCCTCCACAGCGGGAAGCTCCACGCCTGTCGCCTTGGCGTGTGCGACGATCGCCTCGGCAAGCGGGTGCTCGGAGTTGCGCTCGAGGGCAGCGGCCATCGAGAACACGCGATCGACGTCGTGACCTCCGGCAAGTTCGACGTCGGTCACCACGGGCTTGCCGTGCGTGAGCGTGCCGGTCTTGTCGAAGACGATGGCCGAGATCTTGTACGCGGTCTCGAGCGCTTCTCCGCTCTTGATGAGGATGCCGTTCTCGGCACCCTTGCCGGTGCCGACCATTATGGCGGTCGGCGTGGCAAGCCCGAGTGCGCACGGGCAGGCGACGACCACGACGGCCGTGCCTGCGAGCAACGCCTTCACGAACGGCGTGGCGGTCGCGTAGAAGGCCGCGTCCACGAAGTTGGGAACCACGAAGAGCCACACGAGGAAGGTCAGCACCGCCGCCGCGACGACCGCCGGTACGAAGACGGCGCTGATGCGATCGGCGAAGCGCTGGACCGGCGCCTTGGAGCCCTGCGCGTCCTCCACGAGCTTCACGATCTGCGCGAGTGCTGTATCGGCACCGACCTTGGTGGCGCGGAACCGGAACGACCCGAGCTTGTTCATGGTGGCGCCGATAACGGTATCACCGACGCTCTTCTCGACGGGGATGGACTCGCCGGTGAGCATGGACTCGTCCACCGAGGAATGCCCGTCGATGAGTACACCGTCGACCGGGACCTTCTCTCCGGGGCGGACGACGATGACATCGCCCACAACGACCTGCTCCACCGGGACGTCGATCTCTTCGCCGCCACGAACCACTCGCGCCGTCTTGGCAGCAAGGCCCATGAGCGTCTTGATGGCGTCCGACGTCTTGCCCTTCGCGCGCGCCTCGAGCAGTTTGCCCAGGATGACGAAGGTGATGAGCAGCGCGGCCGTCTCGTAGAAGACGGGCTCGGCATGAAGCGCCGGGACGAACGTGGCCGCAAGCGAGTAGAAGTACGCCGCGCTCGTGCCGATCGCGACGAGCGTGTCCATGTTGCCGGTACGGCGCTTGAGTGCGTGGAAGAAGCCCCGGTAGAACTGTGCGCCGGCGATGAACTGGACCGGCGTAGCCAGCACGAGGCCGATGTACTTGAAGACGATCATCGGGTCCCACGCGCCCCCGAACGTGTTGGCGAGCCAGGTGGCGACCGCAAGCGGCACGCCCGCCATGACCGATGGGATCATGAGCGCGAGCAACGGCAGTGAGAGCGCCAGCGACATCGCGAAGAGCCTGCGTTCCAGGCGCTCATGCTTTTGCTGCGCGATGCGCTGAACGTCCTCGACCGGTTCGCCGGTGGCGGACGCCTCGACCTTGAGAACCGCGTCGTAGCCGGCGTTGCGCACGGCGGCGATGAGGTCGTCGACGCCGACGACCGCCGGATCGAACTCGATCGTGCCTGTCTCGGCCGCAAGGTTGACTGTGGCGCTCGAGACACCGGGAACCCGCGCGAGCGTCTTCTCGATCACCATCGAGCACGACGAACACGTCATGCCGATAAGGCCCAGGGTGATCGTCCCCGACGCCGCGGGTCGTGCGGCGGCAAGCGGGATCGCGTGGTACCCGGTGTCATCCACCAGGTTCGCGATCTGCTCGGCTGTGACGACCGCGGGATCGTGAACAACCACAAGCTTCTCGGTCGCAAGGTTCACGTTGGCCGAGACAACCCCCTGCATCCGGCCCACGACCTTTTCGATAACGGCCACGCACGAGGCGCACGTCATCCCCGTGACGGCGAAGGCGGACTCCACGGTGGCGACGCCGGACGCGACCGGCTCGGGCACGGGCGGAAGGTCGGCGTCGTCGGGGATCACGGGACATGCGAGGGTCTCGCTCGAAGGCTGCCCGGCGGCGTCCCCGGATTCAGCACACGCCGACGATTCATCTTCAGCGGCATCGGGCTCGTCGGGGATCTGCTCCAAGGGGGTCGCCTCGCCCGAAACGGACTCGAGATCACCCGCGGGCACGAAACCGGCGGCCGCGACCGCGTGGGCCACGTCAGCCATGTCGATCACGTCGGGGTCGGCCACGATCGTGGCTTCGCCAGCGATCGCGTCGGCGGTCGCCGACTCCACGCCGGTGATCCGAGAAAGCTGCTCGATCAGCGTCAGCTCGCACGAGTGGCAGTGCATGCCATCGACGGAGACGCGGTATGTCTGTAGTTGCTTCGTTGTGCTCACTTGTAGGACTCCTCTTTGATGGTATTTACCCGGTAGGGTATCGCTACCACGTGTTTCATGCGACTGGCTACTCCACGACGATAGAGCCGAAGACCATCTCCATACCGCAGCTGAAGCTGTATGTGCCCGCATCGAGCGCACCAAGCTTCACCGTGACCGGGCCGTTCGCCAGATCCTCAAAGAAGCCAAGGTCCTTGGAGAGCACCTGTGCGGTACAACCGGAACTCTGCGAGAAGGTGATCTCGGCAGGCACGCCGGCCTTGAGCTTGATGATGTTGGGGTCGTAGTAACCCTTTGAGACGTCCACCGAGATCTTCTGGACGTCGCCCGCGACTGCGGCCGCGCCTTCGATGGGCTCTGAGGAACCCGCACCGCCACCGCATGCGCACGCAGGCGCGTTGCCCGAGCCGTTGGCTGCGGGGTCGGCGGGAGCGCCGTTCACGGCCGCGATCGGGCCGCGAACCGCGTTGCCGGAGGGCGTCGTGCCCACCTGGCGGGCCGGACCGTTGGCCGCTACCGCAAGCCCGTACGAGCCCGCGAATGCCGCCAGGATGATCCCGGCGATGAGGATGTAGCGCATCGGACCGGGGGCCGCGGTCTTCTTGTTCGTCGTCATCTTCGGTTCAGTCATGGTTTGTCTCCTTGATCGTATCGATGTCAGTTGCCGAGCAAGCCGCCGACCTGCAGCGAGCCGCTCATCATGCCCATTCCGCACGTGAGGGTATACGTGCCGGCCTTGGTGGGGGGGATGTCCACCACCGTTGTCGCATTGGGCGCCAGGTCCACCAGGATGCCGAGCTGCGGGAGTGCGAGCTGATCAGAGCAAGCGTTGTCCTCACGGCGATCCACGACCAGCCGCACCGCTGTGTCGGCGGGGATGTTGACGACCTGCGGAACGAACCGGGTGTTCTCGATGATGAGCGGTACCTCGACCACACCATCGGCGGCCGTGGTGTACTGCGCGTCCGTGGTACTTGCCGGAGCCGCTGCACCAGAAACGGCCGTCTTCACCGTCTGCGCGGTAACCGGCGAGCCCACGAGCGTGAGTCCGCGGTTGAGCATGACCAGGCCAAGCAGCGCGATGAGCACCGCGGCGACCGTCATCATCTTGTGCTTGAACGTAGTCGACAGCATGCCGGACACGGCGCCAAAGCCGAGCATGAGCGGCGCGGTACCGAGTCCGAAGCCGAGCATCGCGAGCGCACCCGAGATCGGCGTTCCGGCGCCCGCCGCGGCGATCTGTGCCGACTGGAGCGGACCACACGGCATGAGACCCGTGAGCAACCCGAAGCTGAGAGGGGTCGCTAAGCTCACGTGACCCGCTACCTCATCTGCCACGGCTCTCTTTCTGAGCGACCCGACCGCGTTCATCAGGAACTTCGGCGGTCGCGGCGTGAGCCTGTGCAGCACGGGGAACTTGCCCGTCATCTGCAGGCCGAGCAGCACCATGAAGATGCCGGCGAAGACCGTCACCCATCCGCGCAGCCCACCCAGGTCGAAGATCGATCCGATCGTGCCCAGCAGCAGACCGACGAGCACGTAGCTCACGATCTTGGCGCTCTGATACGCGAAGTGGGGCAGCATGCGCCTGATGAACGGGCCCTCCTCGGCGCCCTTCACGGCGTACGTGAGGACGAGCGGGCCGCACATCGCCACACAGTGGATGCTGCTGACAAGTCCCACGCCAAGCATGGGAAGGAACAGGTTCAACGAAATCTCCTCGTGTCTTAGGGAACGACGATGCACGGGCGCGTCTGCACCCATGCGGTACACGAGGGACTTCTAGACCGTGAGACGGACCCCGAGCGGATCGGGCGGATGGACGTCAGGCCGAGCGACTTGCGGCGTGGTCACGCTGGTCGCGAGGAGAACCTTGGCATCGGCGAGCGTTGCGGCGGGGAGCGACTCGGAGACGGGCGCGCCCTCGGCCTGCACAGCCGCGGGCGTGCCGTGCGTCATCGTGGTGTCGCAGTCGGAGGTACCTGCATGGCACGGCTGAGAGGGCGCTGACGGGGTCAGTCCGCCATCAAGCGCGCATGCGGACTTGAACTGGGAGTTCGTCGGCTGCGAGCAACCCGCGGTCGAGGCTACCGCGATACCGGCGCAAGAGGGCATCACGCACGTGGGCGCGATGGTCAAAACGAGCACCGCGGCCAGGAGCACCGGCCCGTAGACGCTGAGTATGGTGGTGCGGCTCCTCATGCTCTTCCGTATTCCTCCCTGACTGGAACAGTCGGGAATAGCGCAAAAGGCGTGCCAAGACAGGCGCGGGAGCGGAGTAGATGAGGTCGCTCCTTCACGATCTTCTAGATTGCGAACTCCATAACTGAAGTGCACGTCCACATCGATGCCGGGACCCTTGAAGAACTCGCGGGTGACGTTGGAGAACCCGGTGGTGATCAGGCCGCCAGGCGCAGCGGACTTGGACCATCCGTAAAGCACGGCGGGCACCCTTCTCCAGGACGCCCGCCGCTTCTTCTCGTGCTTCCCGCTCACTCCGCTCGCGACTCACCCTCATCGGGTGTCGCGCTCGTATCCGGCCCCGACCCCTCCGGAGCGGTACCGGTTGTCTTCTCTTCCATCTTAGCCGCGGCCTCGCGGAACTTGTCCGCAGCCGATCTGAACGCACCCGCGAGCGAGGGACCGACCTCCTCGGAGATCTTCCCTCCCGCCTTCTTGAACGCGTCGCCAGTCTTCTCGGCGGCCTCCTTGAAGGACTGGCCAACCTCGGAATCGGCGGCCTTGTCGACAGCGTCACCAAGCGAAGAGGAGATGCTCTCCATCTTGGCCTTGATCTCGGCCGCGTGAGCCTTGTTGTCGGGGTCGTTCATCGCGGCCTTGACCCAACGACCGACCGCCGCGCCAAACTCGTCGAGTTGGGCGATGACGTCGCGCCACGCGTCGCCGGCGGTCTGCTGAGGTGCCGCGTCCGGTGTGGGGATAGTCTGCTCGTCGCTCATCGTGTTCTCCTTGTCTGATGATCGCTTCCCATGAAGTATCCCCCAACCTGTGCCCCACACACGGCGAGAGGTGCGCGGATTCTGTGAATGTCGGGGCCGCCCGGTCGCCGGGCCGAACCAGTCGGTTCTCCGGCTCCCTCACGGACAGGGCATCGGGGTACTATGTGGCGATGGTATTCGACGCCGACACCGCTCTGCAGCGACTTCGCGACGGCAATCGCCGCTTCGCCAGCGGCAGCACGCTCCACCGCTTCGCAACCGACGAGCGCGCCGCGAGCATCGCAGCGCAGGAGCCCCTGGCGATCATCGTCGGATGCTCGGACGCTCGAGTCCCGGTGGAGGCCGTCTTTGACGTCGGCGTTGGCGAGCTCTTTGTCGTCCGGACCGCCGGTCATGTGCTTGCCGAGGCAAGCCTTGCCTCCGTCCGCTACGCCATCGAGAAGCTCGGGGTCGGGCTTGTGGTAGTGCTCGGGCACGAGGACTGCGGAGCGGTCACGGCCGCGCTGGCGGGTGACGCGCCCGACTGGCTTGCGCCCATCGTCTCGCACATCGACGTCTCGCACATCGATGTGGCTCGCGCGCCCGAGGATGCTGACGACGTGGTTCTGGCAACCGCCGTCGACGATCACGTCCGGGACACGGTGGTCGAACTCAGGACCTTCATCTCCGGGATCAGGCGATCTGCGCGTGTCGAGGGCGGCGCATACAAGTTGGCCTCGGGAGAGGTCCACTGGCTGGGATAGGACGACTGCGCGCTGGCGAGGAGACTGCTGTGGAGCCGCTGGTCATCACCGACATCACCGAGAACGAACAGCCCACCTGCATCGCTTTCGCCGGATGCACGCGCATCGGCGCGGGCTCCGTCCAAGACCTCGCGGTCGCCGCCAGGGAGAGCCCCGAGACGGACCACGTGTGCACGCTGGCAGCGGGCGCGTTCGCGTGAGCATCGACCTTCGCGCGGACCGAGACTCGTTCCGCTCCCTGCCCGAGATCGTGCGCTACTCGCACGCCTCGGCGTACCACACCATCACCGTCGTGGATGTCGGCTATCGGCGCATCCTCAGCTTTGAGCGGAACCGCCAGTCGTCGATGTATCTCGACGATCCGTTCGAGACCGACTTCGAGTACCCCGACTTCTTCCATCTGGCTCTCGCCATCCAGCCGGCGGCCATGCGCACGCTCGTGATCGGCCTGGGCGGTGGGAGCGTGGTCAAGCGCATGTGGCGTGACTATCCCGAGATGTGCGTAGATGCCGTAGAGCTCGACCCCGAGGTGATCGATGTCGCGCGGCGATTCTTCTCGCTGCCTGACGACCCGCGAATCCGGGTGATCGTGGCGGACGGACGCACGTTCGTCGAGACCGCCCCCGACACGTACGACATCGTCATCGTGGATGCGTTCGACGATGACCGGATCCCGCCGCCGCTCACCACCGAGCAGTTCATGCGCGCCGTTCGCGATCACCTGAGCGAGGACGGCGTGGTCGCATACAACGTCATCGGCTCGATATCCGGCGATCACTCCAGGCTGTTCCGCAGCCTACACCGCACACTCTCCAACACCTGGCGCAACGTCTGGGTGTTCAACGCGGACGAGTCGGTGGACGCGAAGGGCAACAACCTGGTGGTCTTCGCAAGCGACGCCGCGCTGTCTGAGACCGACGTGCGCGAGCGCATCCGCAACAGGGTCGATGGGCGTGTCTCGGTGACCGCCTTCCACCTGTTCGGCGAGAACCTCTACGACGGCCCGATCCGGACCGGCGACGTGCCCATACTGAGCGACCCGAGCTCGGGGCGCTGAACGGAGCACACCGCGCGATCGCTTACTGGAAGTCGCAGTCCTCGAGCCGAGTGAAGAGCACGTCGGCCCGGGTGAGAAAGGCCCACGGGTCGAAGATCGCGTCAAACTGCGCTTCGCTGAGCGGACACTCGGGGTCCGCCGCCAGGAGTTCGCGGTAGCTCTTGCCCGCCCTGGCCTGCTGGATGTCGTCCCAGACCCGCATGGCGTTTCGCTGGACGACGGCGTACGCATCCTCGCGAAGCATGCCCGTGTCCACGAGGGCGAGCAACACGCGAGAGGAGTAGATGAGCCCGCGGGTCGCCTCGAGGTTGGCCTTCATGCGCTCAGGATACACGACGAGACCATCGAGTATCCAGGCGAGTCTACTCAGCAGATAGTCAAGCGCGATGGTCGAGTCGGCGAGCACGACGCGCTCGGCCGATGAGTGCGAGATGTCACGCTCGTGCCACAGCGCCACGTTGTCAAAGCCGACCTGCGCGTTGGCCTTGACCACGCGCGCAAGGCCGCAGACGCGCTCGGCTGTGATCGGGTTGCGCTTGTGCGGCATCGCGCTTGAGCCCTTCTGGCCCTTGGTGAAGGGTTCCTCCGCCTCAAGCGTATCGCTCTTCTGCAGAGCCCTGACTTCGGTAGCGATCTCCTCGGCCGTGGATGCAACGGTGGCGAGCACCGCGAGCAGTTGCGCATGCCGGTCGCGAGGGATGACCTGCGTGGAGAGCGGCTCCGGGACCAGGCCCAGCCGGTCGCAGACATAGGCTTCAACGTACGGGTCTATGTTGGAGTACGAGCCAACGGCGCCGGAGATGGCGCCCACCGCAACCACCTCGCGGGTGTGCTCGAGGCGGCTGAGGGCGCGCTTGAACGCCCATGCCCAGCGCGCGTACTTCATGCCGAACGTCATCGGCTCGGCGTGGATGCCGTGGGTGCGCCCCACACACAGCGTGTCGCGGAACTCGAACGCGCGGCGCCAGCAGATCTCGCCCAGTTCGCGCACGTCGGCCATGAGGATGTCGACCGCCTGGGTCATCTGATAGCACAGCGCGGTGTCACCCAGGTCCGATGAGGTCATGCCGTAGTGCACCCACCGGCTCGGCCTGGGGTCGCTCGCACCAAGACCCGCGTCGATGTGCTCGGCCATATTGGTCAGGAACGCGATGACATCGTGGTTGAGCGTCGCTTCAAGTTCCTCGATGCGCTCCACCTCGAAGGCGGCGGTGGCACGGATGTGCGCGGCCTCGTCGGCGGTGATGCCCGCCTGTCCGAGCTCCGCTTGCGCCTCGCAGGCGAGCACCTCGATCTCCTTCCATATCTCGAACTTGTTCTCGAGCTCCCAGATTCGGGCCATCTCGGGACGGGAGTAGCGAGGGATCATCGGGTGCTCCTCGAACATCGGTGGTGTGCCCATTCATTATCACCGAGGAAAGTAGCGGGGTCACGCATGGGGCCGACGCCCTTTGGGTATCAACCATCCAACCCCGGCGCATGTTGTGGTGCGCCGCTGTCCCCGGAAGGAGTCACAGCATGACGATCAAGGGCACCAAGACCGAGCAGAACCTCCTCAAGGCATTCGCGGGCGAGTCACAGGCCCGCAACCGATACACGTTCTTCGCGAGCGTCGCCAAGAAGGAGGGCCTCGAGCAGATCTCGGCGCTGTTCCTCGAGACAGCCGATAACGAGAAAGAGCACGCCAAGGTGTTCTTCAAGTACCTGGAGGGCGGCGACACGGAGATCACGGCCGCATACCCGGCCGGACGCATCGGCACCACCTCGGAGAACCTGCTTGCGGCTGCCGAGGGCGAGAAGATGGAGTGGAGCGTGCTCTACCCCGATTTCGCCGCCGTGGCCGAGGCGGAAGGCTTTGGCGACGTGGCCACGTCGTTCCGCGAGATCGCCGAAGTGGAGGCGCACCACGAGGAGCGCTACCGCACGCTGCTCGCCAACGTGGAGACCGGCACCGTGTTCAAGCGTGACAAGGTCGTGCGCTGGAAGTGCCGCAACTGTGGCTACATCCACGAGGGACCGGAGGCTCCCGACGAGTGCCCCGCATGCAAGCATCCGCGAAGCTACTACGAGTTGTTCTGCGAGCCCTACTAGGGTCGTACGATCGCACCCGGTCAACGCCCCGCTTGTGCGCCCAGCACAAGCGGGGCGTTGTGCGCTCAGAGTCCCCGCACGCGTCGTGCGGCGCGTCCCCGGCGTGAGGCTCCTCTTCGGGTCCAAAGCGTACGCGCGGCGTACACCCACAGTCGCACCCAAAGGTACTCCCGGCGTCGCTTGGTGGCGCGCGTGGCGGGGGCTACGATGGGCCCATGAGGATCTCCGGCATCAAACAACGTCTGCGCAGGATCGACCCGATCGTGATGGACACGGCGTTCGCCGTGGCACTCACGCTTCTGGTGTGCACCGTGGCCCACCTTGTGACCAACGTGCGTCCAGAGAACGCTCCGGCGCTTCCCAACCTCCACCCGTTCGTGCCGCAGCGCGAACGGCCGCCCATGTTCATCGCATATCTGCTCATTGCGGGCACCTTCCTGCCACTTGCGCTGCGAAGGAGGATCCCGTGGGTAGCGCTCGTCTTGAGCGGTGGGTTCGCTATCGCCTATCAGCTCATCCCCGACCTCCCCCCCGCGCCCATCACGTTCGGCCCGATGCTCGCCCTTTACTCGTTCGCGTCGTCTTCCAAGCGGCGACATGCCGGCCTCATCGCGCTCGTCGCGGCCGGTCTGGCTGTCTCGGTACTCGTGTTCGCGTTCTCCTCGAGTGTGCGGTGGGTCTCGGAGATCGTCGGCGTATTCGTGTTGCTGGCAGCCGCTGCCCTGCTCGGTGAGGCCGAGCGAAACCGGCGCCAGTACATAGCCGAGGTGGAGATGCGCGCCGTGGAGGCGGAGCGCACCCGCGAGGAGGAGGCGTACCGTCGCGTCGACGAGGAACGCATCCGGATCGCGCGGGAGGTGCATGACATCGTGGCGCACTCGCTCTCGATCGTCGCCGTGCAGGCAGGTGCCGCAGCGGCGGTTCTGGATCGCGATCCGGAGCAGGCCCGACAGTCGATCGAGCACGTCCGAACCACCAGCAAGACCGCCCTCGCCGAGCTCAGGAGCATGCTCGACGTGCTACGCACCGGAGAAGGAGACGCGCCGCTTGCGCCAGCCGCCGATATCACGCAGGTCGACTCGCTCGTGCGCCCTGTGCGTGAGGCGGGGATCGCCGTCGACTTGGATGTGTACGGCGATCTCGCCGCGGTCCCCGCATTCGCGTCGGTCTCGGCGTACCGGATCATCCAAGAAGCACTCACGAACGTCGTTCGCCATGCGCACGCGGAAACGGTCACGGTGTCGATCGCGCTCACCAACTCCCAGCTCGTCCTCGAGATCACCGATGACGGCGTAGGCAGGGCGGCCGAGAGCTGTGAGACCCGCGGCCACGGACTGCGCGGCATGCGGGAGCGCGTGGAAGCGCTTGGAGGCGCGTTCCAGGCCGGTCCTGGCACCGAAAACGGATTCCGCGTGTTTGCCGCTATCCCACTGGCGCGAGGCGCGGCATGACGGTCAAAGTGCTCATCGCCGATGACCAGGCGCTGGTCCGGGCAGGATTTCGCGTACTGCTGGAGTCCTCGGACGACATCGAGGTCGTGGGCGAGGCCGAGAACGGCGAACAGGCGCTGTCGCTCGCCGCCCAGACGCACCCAGACGTCGTGCTCATGGATATCCGCATGCCGGTGATGGACGGCCTTGATGCCACGCGGCAGCTGCTTGCGAGCGACTCGCCTTCGGCGCCGAAGGTGCTCATCCTCACGACGTTCGACGCAGATGAGTACGTGTATGAGGCGCTCCGCGCCGGCGCGAGCGGATTCCTGCTCAAAGACACCGACCCCGAGCACCTCATCGCGGGCGTGCACGTCGTTGCCGCCGGCGATGCGCTGCTCGCCCCGAGCGTGACGCGCCGGCTCATCCGCGAGTTTGCGTCCCGGCCCGAGGTCCGCCGCGCTCACCCGAGCGAACTCGCCGCGCTCACGGAACGCGAGCGCGAGATTCTCACGCTGGTGGCGCAGGGTCTCTCCAACGACGAGATCGCAGCGGCGCTGTTCATCAGCCCGGCGACGTCGAAGACGCACGTGTCACGCGTGATGATGAAGCTCGAGGCGCGCGATCGCGCGCAGCTCGTCGTGATCGCATACGAGAGCGGCCTCGTGCTGCCTGGCCCCCCAGCCGAGTAGAACGCGCTTTGGCGTACTACTCCTGGTGTACGACGATTCGCTCCCCTCGCCCGACGCTTCGTCCGACGCTCCCACCTACCGTAAGGGTGTGAACACACACTCGCGGAGGTGAAGCATGGCAGGATCGAAGAAGCTGCGCCGCTACCGGGGCTGGATCGCAGCAGCGGTGCTGGTCGCGGTCGCAGGCGCCGCGTTCGTTTTCTACCGTCAGTCGCAGAACGTAGAAGCGCCGACGAGTTACACGACCGAGGCGGTCACGACCGGAACGATCTCGGTCATAGTAGCCGGGACCGGCAACATCGAGGTGGACGGCACCACCGACGTCTACCCTGACGTCTCGGGCGAGATCGCCACCATCGAGATCGAGGAGGGCGACGCCGTCACCACCGGAACGGTCCTGTTCACGCTCGACGCGACAAGCGCCAAAGCCGCGACCGCGAAAGCGTACGCAGGCTACATGCAGGCCAAACAGCAGGTCTCCCAGGCCGAGGCCAGCGTCATGAGGGCACAGAACACGCTCGCGGACCTCAAGGATCGCGCGGACGAACCAAGCTCCACTGTCACGAGCGCTGACATCAGCGCCGCGGCTGCGGAGGTGACGGCCGCAAAAGCCGGTCTCGCCTCGGCGAAGGCATCCCGCACGACCGCGCAACTGGACTACAAGGACACCGCCGACGCCGAGGATGACCTCACCGTGACTTCGCCGTGCGCAGGCAAAGTCTACTCGCTCGATATCGCGGTTGGAGACACCGTCTCAACAGGCGGCTCGTCTTCCAACAACTCCGCGGCATCGACCGGCGGCGGCACAACGACCATCACCGCGTCGTCATCGTCGGGCGCACCTGTCGTCATCTCTCCCGTCCAGCCGCTGGCGGTTCATCTCACCGTCAACGAAGTCGACCTTCCCTCCCTCAAGGTCGGACAGCGTGCCGACATCGAGTTCGACGCACGGCCCGACCTTACCTCCACCGGCAAGGTCTACGAGATAGCCGACGAGGGGTCGAACTCCTCGGGCGTGGTCACGTTCGACGTCTGGATCTCGCTCGATGTCGCCGATGAGGCACTGCGCTCCGGAATGTCGGCGGCGGCAACTGTTGTCACCAACATCGCTAAGGATGCGCTCATCGTCCCCAACTCGGCCGTGAAGACCGCCGATGACGGAACGTACTACGTGCAGGTCATGAAAGACGGTGCTGCCGCACCGACCAACGTGACGGTCGAGACCGGACTGGCAAGCGCCACACAGACGCAGATCCTCTCGGGACTCTCCGAGGGCGATGTCGTGGTAACGCAGACGATCGACAGCACCGACACCTCCTCATCGAAGGGTGGCGGAGGCATGATGGTGCCAGGCATGGGCGGCGGTCCCCGTGACTAGCCCGGTCATCGAAGCTCGCGACCTCGTGAAGATCTACGATGGGGCCGGCGCCGAGACCCGCGCCCTGCGTGGCGTGTCCCTCACGATCGAGGAGGGCGAGTTCGCCTCGATCATGGGACCGTCCGGCTCGGGCAAATCGACCCTCATGCATATCCTGGGCTGTCTCGACACGCCCACCGAGGGCACGTACCACCTGGCGGGTCGTGATGTGGCCGCGCTCGACGACCACGAGCTGGCCGAGGTACGGCGCACCACGGTCGGTTTCGTGTTCCAGGCGTTCAACCTGCTGCCCCGCTCGACCGTGATGCGCAACGTCGTCATGCCGATGCTCTACACCGACGTCGCCAAAGACGAGCGTCACGACCGCGCCGCGGCGGCGCTGCGTGCCGTCGCGCTCGACGAGGACCTCTGGACGCACCGCTCCAACGAGCTTTCCGGTGGCCAGATGCAGCGCGTCGCGATCGCACGGTCGCTCGTGAACGACCCGTCGCTCATCCTCGCGGACGAGCCCACGGGCAACCTGGACACCGCAACAGGCGACTCCGTGATGGAGCTCTTCGGTCGCCTCAACGACGAGGGCCGCACCATCGTGCTCATCACGCACGAGCCCGACATCGCCTCCAAGACCCACCGCATCGTCCGCATCCAGGACGGACTGATCGTCGAAGACGCCGCGAGTGCGTCGGCGCACGTCCGCCAGTACGGCAACGGCGCCGGGGCGGAGCCCGCCACAGACGGTGTCCCCACTGGAGGCGATGAGTGATGCGATTCAGCGACCTCATCTCGGAAACGCTCCACTCGCTCACCTCGAACAAGGTGCGAAGCGGGCTCACCATCCTCGGCATCGTCGTAGGCATCGCCTCGGTCATCGCCATGGTGTCGATCGGTCAGGGCTCGCAGGCATCCATCGAGGCGAGCATCCAGTCGGCGGGATCCAACCTGCTCACGGTCTCGCCTTCGGCGGCCGGGCAGTCGGGCCCGGGCGCACGGATGGGCGCAAGTTCCATCGAATCACTCACCCGCGACGATGCCGAGGCGCTTGCGGGTCTCCCGCTCATCAGCGGCGTGGCGCCCAACTCCCAGGGACAGGCACAGCTCGTCGTGGCTGAAACCAACGCTAGCGCGCAGATCCTGGGAGTCACCCCCGACTACCAGACCGTCAAAGGTCTCGTTGTCACCAACGGATCGTTCATCTCAGATCGTGACGACACCGCAAATGCGCAGGTCGTGGTACTTGGAGCGACCATCGCCGGAGACCTCTTCGGCGAGGGCGTCGACCCCGTCGGCGAGCGCATCCGCAGCGGCAACATGTTACTGACCGTCATAGGCGTGCTTGAGGAGAAGGGGATGTCGGGCTTTACCAATGTGGACTCGGCGGTTCTGATCCCCCTCTCCACGAGCTCGAGATATGTGACCGGTAGTGAGTACCTCTCGTCGATCACGCTCACCGTGGCCGATGAGAACCAGATGACGATGGCCGAGAACGCGGTGGAGAACCTGCTCTTGCAGCGCCACGGCATAGCGGACGCGGACTACGCGGACTTCTCGATCCTGAACATGGCCGACCTCATGGAGACCGTCTCGACGGTGACGGGCACCTTCACCATGCTGCTCGCCGGGATCGCCGCGATCTCGCTGCTCGTGGGCGGTATCGGCATCATGAACATGATGCTCACGACCGTTACGGAGCGAACCCGCGAGATCGGGCTGCGCAAGGCCATCGGCGCCGACGCGAGCGCGATATCCGCGCAGTTCCTCGCCGAATCCGTGGTCCTCACGCTCATCGGCGGCGCCCTCGGCATCGTCGCGGGCTGGGGCATGGGTGCGCTTGCGGGAAGCCTGCTCGGCATCACCGCGATCATCACCCTCGACTCGGTACTGCTCGCCGCGGGCGTCTGCGCGCTTATCGGCGTTGTCTTTGGCTACTACCCCGCGCGTCGGGCCGCCGCACTCAGCCCGATCGATGCGCTGAGATACCAGTAGTCTACACGGACGCGCACACGGTGATCGCCACACAGGATGGCGCCGGTGCACCCGGGAATGCACGTTCCCTGGGCGGCCCGCGTCACGCACGCATGCTGGCCAAGTACAGACGCAAAGGAGCGACTATGCGAACACGTAGGAACCCTGTCCGGAGCACGCCGAGGCCATCGAGGTCGTACGCTCGCCGCCGATGATTCCTTGCGGTGTGACTCAGGACGCCCTGACGACAGGCACCGCTCCGGCCACGTCGGCTCCCTTGAGATTCCCGACTGGAAGCGACACGCCAAGCACGTCGTGCATGAGCGCTGACCAGTCATGGCGCGACGCGCCGATCCGGGCGGCGTCGCGCATCCGCTGGTACCCCTCGGGTGACTCCTCGATCATGCTGAGGACGGAGCGGATCGCGGTCGCCCATCCTGTTGGCGTCGAATCGCCCACGACCAACCCGCTCGCCCCGTCCACCACGATGTCCTGGGGGCCGCCCACATCGCTCACGAGCGCGGGAAGCCCGCACGCCTGCGCCTCGAGCACGACCAGGCCAAAGGTGTCGGTCCTGCTTGGGAACACGAGAAGATCGGCCGAGGAGTACAGGGGCGGAAGGTCGGTGTTCTCCAGAGGACCTATGACCCGCATCCCTGGCAGCGTCGCGGCCGCTGCGCGCATCTCATCGGCGTACGGCCCGTCACCCGCGATGATCAGATTGACCCGCGGGCTTGTCGCAGCCACCTCCCGGTAGGCATCAACAAGGATGTCCAGACCCTTGTCCAGCGACAGCCGACCGACGAAGAGCAGCGTGGGTGCGTCCACAAGCCCGTAGCGGGCGTTCATCCCCGCGCGGTCCGCGGGCCGTGGGGCGAACACCTTGGTGTCGATCCCTCGCTCGAACACCCGCAGCCGCGCCGGCTCGTAGCCGCGGCCGAGCAGAATGCGCAGATAGTTGGCCGTGGGAACGAGGATCTCGTCGGCAAGCCCGTAGAACCAGTTCTGGTAGACATCGACCATATCGGCGAGCGATTCGTCACGAGTGATCCCGAGTGACTGGGCGGTGAAGTCGGTATGGAAGACCATCTTGAGAGGAACGTCGAGGATTCTTGCGCACAGCACCCCGATAAGCCCCACCGGACCGGGGGTGGACACGATGATGGCATCGGGGTCGGCGTCCTGGACACTGCGCAGCGACCGCATGATGGACGGCACCGTGAGTGTGTACGCCTCGTAGTAGGGCAGCTCGAACGAGTGGATCGCCGGAAGATCGAGGATCCGCCCTCCGGGCCCAGCACCGGACTCGCCAAGGCAGGTAACGACGCGTACCGGCATGTCGTTCTCCTCGGCATACCGCGCCACGTTCTGAAGGGTCACGGAGACGCCGTTAAGATCGCGGTACGTGTCAGTGAACCACAGCGTGTTCCCCTGTCTGTCCGAGGCGAGCCCGTGGGCGCTCGCGAATCCGTCGGCAGCCGCACGACCCTTGGCAAGCAGATGCGCTGTCGAGAAGAACGGTGCCGCAAGGAAGGCTGCCGGTAGCGCAGCCGAGATGTTGCGGACAACCGAGATCACGTCCCCCGAGGCGAGATCGTCCCTGGCCGAGCCAAGAAACGAACCCACCAGTTCATCGGCTACCGAGGAGATGCCTTCGTACGCGACCTCGAGCCGCTCGTCGAAGGTGCGCTCGCGCGCAGCCTCAAGATCGTCCACAAGGCGCACGAATGCGGCCGCCAGCGGATCCCTCGACGCCTTGATGCGCGCGACGCGCTGCCTCAGAGCGGCGCCCGCACCCGGCTCGTCCGCTCCGCCGAACAGCAGCGAGTGGATCCGCTCCGTCGCATCGCCCCGCCCGCCGGACGCAGACGTACGGCTCCTCGAGAAGTCGCTCGCGACCTTATAGACCGAAAACGCCAGCGTGCGAGAGTCGTTGTGTCGACCTCCGTGTGTCGACCGACGTGCCGCGATCGAGTCGAGAAAGGCTCCGGGCGTGCCTCCGTCGGCCTCGGTCCACGTGCGGCCGATAAGCAGGCCCGCGTGATCGTCCGATCCGCCGGTTCTCCCCTTCACCCACGGACGGTCCGAGAAAGGCTCGACGCGGTGTTTCCGGATGAGCCGCGCCATCAGTTGCGGCGTCAGGTGGTCGAGAAGCGTCTCCCACTGCACGTTCTGCCGACTCGTCCTCGCGCCATTGATCGTTTCGAAGACATCAAACAAGACGACGAGCTTCTCCAGGTGTGTCGTCGTCAATCGGTCGTTGACCGAAAAGGTAGCGTGGGCGACCGAGTGCGGCAACCGGTGCTCGCGGAGGTAGTCCCTCAGTCTGGTGATATCCACTCTGAGGTCTTGGATCGCCTCAAAACGCGCTTCGTCGAGCCCCCACACCAGCACGTGCACCTTGCAACCGTCCTCGGGGAAGTACGCCGTCACCTCCGCACCGACGATCACGTCGTCGTGCCGGGCGGCCAGCTCAAGCGCGCCCTCGATGCAGTTGTGGTCCGTGATCGCCACGAAGTCCATGCCCCGGGACTTCGCAAGCGCGTATGCGGCCTCCGGGTCGGTGTATGACTCGGCCGCACCGAGCCGCTGTAGGAACCACTCCGATGGATGGTCCGAGTAGCGTGTGTGGACATGCATATCGGCTCGTGACACGCCGCCTCCTAGGTCCGCAACGTGGACTGGCGCACGCCGTGGGCGTGCACTTCATGAATATCCTGCCGCGCGCTCCGGGTGGTTTCACCAGCGTTGAATAGTTGTGAAACATGGGTCACACCCGATCTAGCTGTCCAGCATCTGCTCCGCCAGCGTGCCAAGGACGACCGTCCCCTCGGAGACGCGCGCAAGATCGCCATTGGCGGCGGCCTCACGGACGCCATCGTTGGTGACAAGGATCGCTCCCGCCATCTCGCGCATCACGTCGATGCGTGTCACGACCGCGTCCCGCATCCGCTCTATCGCGTCCACCAGCACTCCCACTTCGTCCGACGAGTGCCGCTTGAACTGCGCTCCGTAGTCGCCGAGCGCAACGAGTTCGGCGATGTGCTTTGCCTCGTTAAGAGGTCCGACGATCGTGCCGTGCAGCCATGCGGATACCACGATTGCGACTATGAGGCCGATGATCAGAAGCGCGATGGTGATCGACGTTGCCGTTCGTCTGGCACTCACGGCCAGCTCGGCCGAGGCGTCGCGCTCCTCCACGGCAGCGCTCGCGATCGCCCGCAGCGAGCCGTCGACCAGCGCCTCGGAGTCTGAGCGCACGAGCCGCCGGAGTTCCACCCCCGAGACGTTCGCAAGCGCCGCGGGCGTGCTGATGTTCGAGATCACGCTTGCACGTATGCCGCCATCGTCCTGAAGCGTGAGCCGGGTCGGTGACGCGGCGGCCTCCGCCTCAGCGTTGATCCACACGAGTGTCTGGATACGTATCGACGCCCAACCCTCGGTGATACGGTCGAGGTCGGCCGGTAGCATACCCTCCGGGGGGCGTTTGAGCAGCCTGGAAACATGCGCGTCAACCCCCGTAAGGTCGCCGTACTCCGAGGAGCCCTCCTCGGACACGCCGCCGGAAACGCCAAACGCTAGGTCCCCGGCCTGTCCGTTGAACGACGTGATGGCACTCGATACCTCTGACACCCACCTCGCCCGCTCGGCGGCTCGCGCTGCCTCCGCAGCGTGCCCGTCCGCCACAGCACCGAACCACCATGAGAGCCCGCCAGTAAGCACGCTCATCAATACGACAGCCGTCATCGCCACGGCCACCCGACCTCGCACGTCTAAAGACACAGCAGACCTCCCGCTCATGCGTGGATCCCGATATCACGTACAGCGGCCTGCAGCCGCGTGATCTTGTCCGGATCGTCGAAGTCGTGTGGGCCGACCATCCCCACGAGAAAGCCCACACGCGTGGCGATCTCGCCCTTGGCCCTGATGAGCGCCATCGGGTTTCCGGCATGCGTTTGCTCGAGTTCTTCGGACACCTGCTTGCACAGGTCGTAGAGTCTTGTCATCGCGCCCTCCGCTGCAGTCGCGTTGTTGGTGCTTCACTAGTTACGGCCCTCCGGCGGTGACGCTCAAGCGTCTTTGCACTCTTCTAACGTGGAGTTTGCGGGCATGAAACACCGATGGCAGGCGACCAGCCCGGGGCGTCGGCGGACAAAGGCGGGATCGGCATCAAGGTAGCACCCGTCAACAACCGTCGCGGTGGCGATGCACGTGGGGCCGTGCGAGACCGGGGATACCACGTCTCAGTCCCCCTGGGCATGGATCGGCGGCCAGGGCTTCGCGCCCGCCGGACCTCCTGCGGAGGTGTATTCCTCGAATCCCGAGGAGCGCCTCACCGAGGTGCGCATTCCCGTGAGCAAGCTCTAGCGCGGGCGACGCTCGACGAAGAACCCCCGCCAGGCCTTGCGGTGCCTCCCGATCCGTTCGATCACCGGTCCGGCCGCGAACGGCACCTCAAGCACGATATCGTCTCTGAGCGGGTAGTTGGGGTCGTAGATGTTGACGCGCACGTATCTATCGCCGAAGTCCGCTCCCCACGCCAGCACCTGGTGGTTGCGCGCCAGGTGCGTGAGCCCCAGCCCGCTGATGAGTCCAAGCGGGGCCGGGCGCCCCGCGGCAAGCGAGTCAAAGAGCGGGAGTAGCTCGCGACGCGTCACGATCCCGACACCCTGCGGACCAGGTGTGGGAAGGTATGTGAGCTCGGCGAAGCGCCACAGGTTCCACCCCAGATGCGTGATGACGCTATCGACCTGCCGGCGCCAGATCAAGTGCGCAAGCGGCGAGTCGTAATCCGGCAGCGCGCCGGACGGGTCAAGAGCGCTGATCTCCTCTTCCGCGTCGAACGCGTCGAGCGCGGCAAGTACCATTCCGCCGCACCTGCCACGCGAGGCGATCACGCCAAGCACCATGTCGCTCCAGGTGTTCGGGAACCCGAAGCCGTGGCGGGACGGTCGGAATGTCGTTTCGAGTCTCATCGGCTCACCTTGCGCTACGCTGAAAGGCAGTGCAACCTCGCGAAGTCTGGGGCACCGTGTTCTCTACGCTGAAGAACCACGACTACCGTCTGCTCTGGATGGGCCAGGGTGTCTCGATCCTCGGCGACCAGTTCTACCTGGTCGCACTACCGTGGCTGGTACTCCAGCTCACGCGAGATCCGGTACAACTGGGCCTCGTACTTGCGGCCGCAGGTGTACCGCGTGCGCTGTTCATGCTCGTGGGTGGCGCATGGGCCGATCGCCACTCCCCCCGCACGATCATGCTGGTTTCGGACGTCGTCCGCTTTGCGGCAGTCGGCTACATCGGCATCGCAACACTTGCGAGCTCGATCAGGATGTGGCAGGTCTACGTCGTTGCCGTCATCTTCGGCACCGTCAGCGGGTTCTTCATCCCGGCGGCGCAGTCCGCGATCCCCCGGCTGCTCGAGGATCAAGCGCTCGAACGCGGCAACGCGCTCATGCGAATCGTCGAGAACGGGGCGGCGTTCCTGGGACCTGCCGCTGCAGGCGTGCTCATCGCAACGTTCGGGAGTCAGGTCGTCGCCGGCGAGACGACTGCGTCCCTGGCGGGCATCGGCGTTGCGATGGCGTTCGACAGCGCGACGTTCCTCTTCTCGGCAGCGTGTGTCGCGTTCGTACGTCACCTGCGCGCGCCGGAGTCCCATCCTGACACGCACCCGATCGCCGACATCGCCGAGGGGCTCCGGTTCGCCTGGCGCACCCCTGCAGTGCGGGTGCTCATCGCGCTCATCGCGCTCGTGAACTTCGCGCTCGCAGGGCCGCTACAGGTGGGTGTGCCGCTGCTGGCGAGCACCCGGCTGGGGGGCGCCGCGGCTTTCGGTGTGATCATGTCGGCCCTTGCGGGCGGACGGCTCGTTGGGATGGCGGTGGCTGGTTCGCGCGGCCGTCCGGCTCGTGTGGCGTTGCGCACGCTCATGGTCGCCAGCTATACACTCTACGGCGCGGCCATGGTATGGCTCATCGTGGTCTCGGCCACCTGGCAGGCACTGCCGCTGCTCGCGCTTGTCGGAGCCGTAGACGGCTACGTGGGAATCCTGATCGTGTCGCAGCTCCAGCGCATGACCCCTCAACCGATGCTCGGCAGGGCCATGGGCATCGTGATGCTTTCGATCTTCGGCATGATGCCGCTCTCGCAGGCCATCGCAGGCTGGGTCAGCGCTTTCAGTCTGGCTGCGCTCTTCGCGGGGTCGGCGGTCGCAATGGGGGCGATCGCACTGTTCGCGTGGTCCCGGCGAGATATCCACTCGCTCACTGCGGGAGACGATCCCTCATGAACTGGTACGAGAGCGCGGGGGTCTAGTACTCGACGTGCGAGCCGTCGCAGTACGGCGGGTTGAGCGTGAGCCCACAGGTGCAGACCTCCACCTGGCTCATGCCGTCCGACTCAAAGTCCAGCGGGGTGATCCCGCTGCCAACGTGCGAACCGTCGCAGTATGGCGGGGTCTGTGTCTTGCCGCAGCGACACCAGTGATACATACCTGCTGGCAGCACTCCCGCGGCTGGCTTCTCGAGTGCCTCGGCGTGTGTGAATCTCATGGTTGTCTCCGATCGTCGGTATCCGGCGCACTCGGAGAACGTACCCGCCCGGTCCCGGACCCTATCTAGGCGCGTCCAATCTCGCGCCGTCCATCCCCAGCACCCAGCCGCGGAGCAGCCTGCCCGTGACGCGGACGCGCGAGGCCTGTACATGCGACGCGGTGTCCCGTGTGGTGTGGTAGACCGGATCGTCTCGCCACTCCAGCCAGGCGGCCGGGATACCCGCACGCTCAAAGCCCTCGTGATCGCTCCAGCCGTACACACCCGGGTCCTTGAGGTACGGGAGCGGCTGACCCACGAACCAGGCCCGCGTCCTGATCGCGGCCACCGCCGTCTGCGGCCCCGTTCCCAGGCTGCGGATGTTGAACGTACTGCCGTAGCCGACCATGTCCACCGACACCATGCCCGAGATGGCCGCATTCTCCGCCGAGGAGAGAGCGGCCACGTACTGCCGCGAGCCAAAGTGGTGGTCGTCCGCCGTATCGCCCGCGATCTCCTCGGCACCAAAAGCGATGAAGCGCACGGTGGGCGTTGTTGTCGCC
Source organism: Coriobacteriia bacterium (assembly GCA_049657775.1). Lineage (GTDB taxonomy): Bacteria > Actinomycetota > Coriobacteriia > Anaerosomatales > Anaerosomataceae > JBASNZ01. The sequence goes on from JBASNZ010000050.1 coordinate 27,601, forward strand.
TGCGCGAGCACGCGTGCGAGTTCGAGTGTGACCGCGACACCGCTCGCATTGTCGTTGGCGCCGGATGACGGGTACTTTGAGTCGATGTGCGCGCCTAGGACGATCACCTCGGGGCGTGTCCCCGTGTGCTGAGCGATCACGTTGCGGGAGTGCTTGCCGTCGGGCAGTGCCACATCTTGCGTGGTGACCGTGTAGCCCCAGCTTCGCAGCTGCGCGGCAACATAGTCGCACGCCTGCCGCTCGGCTGTGCCGCCAGCCGGGCGCGAACCGAACCCTGCGATCGCACTCACGTGCCCCATCGAGCGGTTGATGTCGAAGTGCGGTGCGACAAGCGCGTGCAGCGCCTCCTGGCGAACGTGCGCGGGAAGCGCCACGGTACCGCCGACGCATACAAAGCCGCTCACCGCTGCCCGCCTGGAGTAGAGCGCGGCCGCCATGCGATCGGATAGCCCCGCTCGCGGCGACAGCAACAGCGGAGCTTGCCGTTTGCCGAGGAGAGGAGCGGCCGCGAGGGCGTCGGCAAAGTCGTCGGCGGTCGCAAGCCCCGGCTTGGCCCAGGAGAACCCGGCCTCTGTCTCGGCGTAGGCGGCGATCGCCAGACCTGTTGCGTACCGGTCGGCACCTGCGATGCGGGACACGCTCCCGGCGACACTGGCGATGCGTGCTTCGAGTGCCGGGGACACGACCGCGGTGCCACCGATGATGGTCGCGCGCGTGACTCCGGCATCATCCATCGCCGCGAGCGCGTCGCGCAGGTCGTTGAGCGCGGCGTCGCTTACCGCCGAGTGCGTCCGGCCACGCGCCTGCGGTAGCGAGCACCACGGCCGGCGCACCTGATGGATATGCGGCCTGCGAGATCGCGGTCGCGGTGCGACCTCCTTGAGCGTCCTTCGCCTGTAGTCTACAGCGATTCGTTCGCCGTCACCCTCCCATGACCACCCCAGCCCCGACTTCTGGTAGGGTGTTGAACTATCACCCCCGACCTCCCGAGGAACCATGGCTGCTATTCTCGAAGCCTGGCGCGCCGGTCTACTTCGTCGTGACAACTTCGCGCGCAACGTCGTTGCCGGCATCGTCGTCGGCGTTGTTGCCATACCGCTGGCGATGGCGTTCGCGATCGCCAGCGGCGCCAAGCCCGAACAGGGCCTCTACACCGCTGTCGTCGCGGGTCTCGTCGTCACGCTCTTCGGGGGCAGTCGCGTGCAGATCGCCGGTCCCACCGGCGCGTTCGCCGTGCTCCTGTTCGGCATCACCGCCAAGTACGGCTTCGCGGGCCTCCAGGTGGTCACGATGCTTGCGGGCGCGATGCTCCTGATCTTCGGCCTGGCCAAGCTCGGCGCGGTGATCAAGTTCATCCCGGAGTCGGTGATCCTGGGTTTCACCGCCGGTATCGCCATGGTGATATGGGTGGGCCAGTGGGGCAACTTCTTCGGGCTTGAGCCGGTATCGGCCGAGCACTTCCACACCAGACTGCTTGCGCTCGTTCAGGCACTTCCGGGTCTTCATCCTGCAACCACGCTGCTGGCGATCGCGTGCGTTATCGTCATCGTGATCTGGCCCAGAGTCCCCGTGGTGGGCGCCGTGCCCGGACCGCTCGTGGCGCTCGTGGGCGCCACGGCATTCGTCGCTCTCGCGAATCCCGCGGGTGTTGCCACCATCGGGTCGGCGTTTGGTGGGATCCCGCGCGGGCTGCCGCCCCTCACCGTCCCAAACGTCTCACTCGACCTGGTGATGGAACTCATCCGCCCCGCGTTCGCCATCGCGCTCCTCGGCGCCATCGAGTCGCTGCTCTCCGCCACCGTCGCCGACGGCATGGCGGGCACGCGGCACGATGCGAATCAGGAACTCCTCGGCCAGGGGGCGGCCAACATCCTCGCCGGGCTGTTTGGCGGATTCGCCGCCACCGGCGCCATCGCCCGAACGGCTACCAACATCCGGCACGGCGGCAACAGCCCCATCGCGGGGCTCGTGCACGTCGCGGTCGTCCTGCTCGTGATCGTCGCACTCGCTCCGCTGGCTGCGTCCGTCCCGCTCGCCGCGCTCGCCGCGATCCTCTTCGTCGTCGCGTTCAACATGAGCGACATCGGTCGCGTGGTCCGCACGGTGAGGCGGGCCCCGCGCTCGGACGTGGCGGTCATGCTCGTCACGCTCGTGCTCACGATATTCACCGACCTCGTCCTGGCCGTGGAGATCGGTGTCATCCTCGCGATGCTCAACTTCTTCCGGCGAATGACCGTAGCCGTCGGCGTCCGCGCGCTCGACGATGCCGGACTTGCGGAACACGCCGCACAAGGCGAGCAGATCGACCTTCCCGAGGGGGTCATCGTCTACACGATCGACGGACCGTTCTTCTTCGGGGCGATCGAGCAGTTCGAGGCGGCGCTGCTGCACACGCATACCGAGCCCACGGGCATCGTCATCAGTCTCGCGCGAGTGCCGTTTGTCGACCTGACCGCACTGGTGGCGCTGCGTGAGGCGGTCGACCGGCTGCGCAAGCACGGCGTCGCGGTCGCGTTGTGCTGCACGAGCGCTGCGGTAGCAGAGCGTATCGAGCGTGCCGAGATCACGTCGGTGCTCTCCGCGCCGGCGACCGCATCTCTGTCGGAGGCGGTCGAAAGTGTGAGACGGCCGCAGGTTACTCCGTAGCGCCCTGTCGCCTTGCCTCAGATTCGTCCGATATCCGAGTCCGCGTCTTGGGACCGACCTTCGATGCATACATGTCAGCATCGGCCGTCGCCATCAAGACGTCCAGGTCATCGCCGTCGCCCGGGAACATCGCCATACCCACGCTTGCCGAGGAGATGACCTCCTCACCGAACAGGTCGAACGGCTCGCGCAGCGCCGCACGCACGCGGTCCACCATCTCGTCGGCAGCTGACCGGTCCTCCGCCCTGGCAAGCACCACGAACTCGTCGCCGCCGATGCGAGAAACGGTGTCCTCGCCGCGGAACAGCGTGGACAGCCTGCCTGCCGCGAGGCTGAGTAGCTCGTCACCTGCCGAGTGTCCGAATGTGTCGTTCACGATCTTGAGGTCATCAACGTCTACGAACAGCACCGCGAACCGCTCCCCCATGCGCCGTGCCCGCGCGATGGCCTGCTGTCCGCGATCATGCAGAAGCGTACGGTTGGGCAGCCCCGTAAGCTGGTCCGAGTAGGCGAGCCTGCGCACCGACGCCTCGGCCGCACGTCTCTCCGATATGTCGCGCGCCACATCCACGATGTAGTCGTGCCCACTCACTGACATGGGCGACATATGGGACTCAAGCGGCCTTACCGCCGCGTCGGAGCAGCAGGTCTCGGTCTCGAACGTCGCGTACGATCCCTGTCGGACCGTCTGCAGGTGCGCGTCAAAACTGTCCACGTCTGCCCGGGCGATGAAGTGACGCATGTTGCGACCGAGAAGGTCTTCGCGGAGACACCCCCGGTGCATGCAAGCGGTGTCGTTCGCATAGACGATCGTCCCGTCCGGTCGGTACACCAGCACGGCGTCGGTCGTCTGATCCAGGAGCAATGAGCGGAAGGTGAGCTCCTCTTGGAGCTGCGAGCGTTCGGTAAGATCGATTCCGGCGCTCCTGACACCACGGGGATTCACGGCCTCGTCGCGCAGGATGCGCCTATGCCACACAACGGTATGACGGCTTCCCTCGACGTCGGTCATATCGTACTCGACGTACTCATCGTTGCCCTCGGGCGACTGCAGCAGGCGCGTGAAGCTTGCGTGGACTTCATCACGAGCCGCCAGATCCACGAAGTCCTCAAACCAGTTGCGCCCCAGCACCTCGCTCTCCGATGCGCCGATGAGCCACAAAGACCCCCCGGACGCGGACGATTCCACCGAGGAGCAGAACCGAGACGAGAAGGGCGGTGATGGCTTCGTGCAGGTCTCCGCCAGTGCTCGCATAGTAGACGCGACGCCACGCTTGGATCACGAGTCCAAGGCACATCACGATCCATAAGACGCGTCGCCCGCTGAGCGGGATCATGAGAAGCGCGAGCGCCGCAGCGACGACCTGCAGCGCTGCGGCCAGGTAGAGCATGAGGTGGATGCCGAGCTGGACATCCATGCCGGTCCCCGATCCCTCGCCCCCGCTGCCCCGACGGGAGTCGTACCAGGGTTATCGTACCTGGAATATGCTGGACCGAACATATGTTTACTGAACGCCGGTTATCCGAGCGTCCCAGACGGCGTTTGGCGTGCGACGAGTGGCGCAAGCCTGCGCCGACAGGCCGCGATACGTAGACCGCCGGGGACCCCACCGGCATGGGGTCCCCGACTGGTAGGGTGGGTGACTAAGGTTCGATCGCCAGCAGGACGAGCATCTCTTTGAGGGCCCAGTAGGCCCTGCGCTGCGCCGTTGGCTCCAAGATCCAGTCGCCGGTGTTGAGCGCCTCTGCGGTAGCCACCCCGTCGACCTTGGGAAGGAGGTCTGTCTCGATCTTGTCGATCGCGGCAGCTGTCTTGCCCATGGACAGCAGCCGATCCACGACGGCGATCTTGGCGGCGAACGGTACGGTCATGTTCTTGCCACGCCACGACGTGAGCGGCAGCGCCTCGACGTAGTCGCTGAGTTGCGCGAGCTTCGCGCGCGTTGTTGGAATCGGGTCGATAGCTCCGTACACGACGAACTTACTCGCATCGACGTAGTCCCAGCCTGCTTCCATGATGTCGATGTCGGTGGTTCCCGCCGGCAACGGCTCGACCCTTACGATCGTCGCCGAGCGGGTGGCATAGCCGGCGTTGTGGTCCCAGCTGGCCGCGAAGGGCCAGATGACTGACTGGTAGGGCGAGGTCGACGACTGGTCGGGAGGACCCGGCACCGCTTGCGGAGGCACCACGCGGAACGGACCCTCGCCATCGAGCTTGTTGGACGTATTCAGGACGCCGGGCTGGAGGTAGGCACCCTCGCGTTTGTACGCGAGCAGCAGCTTGAGCCCGCCGTCGACCTCGATCGGTTCACCATTACTGCGACCTGCGGACGACGGCGCACTGTAGTCGCACCAGCCGTACGTCGTGATGGCCGCGTCAGCCTGAGGACTGTAGAAGAAGGGCGCTGCCGGGTAGATCCAGCGCACAGGATACATGCCGGGTTCGTAGTCGAGCGGGTGGTACTGCGAGAAACCGTCAGGCGAGGAGACTTTGATGCCGGATGCCCACGACAAGACGCCGGCCTCGTTGAGGATGTCAGCCACCGGGACGCCCGTGTACTCAACGTAAGAGTCGCCCGACTTGTGCGTGTTCATCAGCAGGAACTGCGTGTGCGGGTCCATCGCCTCGATGTCCGAGAGCGAGTAGACCCTGTACGGCGCCTCCACCTTGGTCGGATCGTCGTCGGGATCCCCGGGGTAGCGCACAGCCGCGATCTCATCGGCGTTGGAGAAGCCGTCCAGATCGGAATCTGTAGACTCGATGCCACGGACGGCCGCAGGCACGCGCCCTGACATCAGGTAGTCCAGGCCGTAGGGATTGAGCGTGACCAGGATGTCGCCCATGGCATCGTAGCCGTAGACATAGTGGCACCACTGACAGCTGCCGAGACTCACCGTCTTACCCTTGCTGTCCACGTAGCTGCCGCCGCTGTGACACAGGGTGCACGAGTCGAGCTTGGTGCCGGCGGCCTCGGGGTGGACCTCTAAGAAGAAGTCCGAGTCGATCTCTCCCATGTGGTGATATGCGGCGAACGCCGGAGCGGCGAGCCCCAGCACGAGAACGAACGCACCCACAAGCGTGAGGAGTGCGAGCGTGCGTTTGCGAGTAGACATCGCAGTCCCCCTTCCCTCGGATCCGGCGCATCGGCCGGATCCCATCGACAACACGTCGTCTCGAAAGAGACGTGTCCCGAGCGCGCGCTTCCGCGCCTCGATGAGGGGAAGAAGAAGCCTTCCCCGCGTCGAGGAAGGCGAGACAAGGCGGCTGGGGGCCGCCTTATGAATCCCCTTTCCAAACACGGGAGGCCCGGTCGTTTCCTTCCGAACCCTGATCGGCACGACAACCGTGGGTTGGTCCCTTTAGGTTGGCGCGCTCGGAGACGGATAGACCGTACTCCCGCGTGCCGGGGCTGTCAAACGGCGGGACTGCCCGGGGGCGCCAAGCGGTAGTTCCGACTACCGGTGATGGATCAGGTGTCCGAGGAGCGGCACGTCGACCTCGATCGCCTTCTCGGGGCACATCTCCTGGCAGCAGTAGCACCTGATGCAGAGGGAGTAGTCGTGCTTGGGTGGCCGCTTATCGGCGGCACCGCCCGGTGTTGCCCAGTTGACCGCCTTGGGCGAGACCGGACACACCTTCACGCACGTACCGCATGCGGTGCAGCGGTCTGGCCGGATCACGGGCTTGGGGACCACGAAGCGCTTCACGAACGCCCCCGCCCCCATCGCCGGCGTCGTGGAGAGCGGGCGACGGTTCACGTTGTAGTCCAGGGCCACGAACTCGTCTACCGGATCGCCGACATACTCGATATCGGTGTACGTCCCGAGACCGGCATCCTGACCATGCGTGATCGTCCCAACCAGCATCGGATCCAGAGCCATCATCCGGGCCACTGTTGCGTCCATTGCGACCGGGTCGTCGGACGCCATGATCACGCGCATGGGTCGCGGGTCGCCCGATCGAGGCCCGTTGCCCTCCATCGCCACGATGCCGTCCATCACGAAGAGCCTGGGGGCGACTGCACGATTGAGGTCAACCAGCATCCGACAGAAACTGTCGACGTCGGGCATCCGGGCGTGGAACTCGCCTTTGCGCATGCCGACGATGCAGCCGAACTGGTTCTTGACCGCACCGGTCATCCGCGTGAGACCGTGCGTCTTGAACTTGGCCAGCGACACCAGACCGTCGGTATCGAGAACGCCGTTGGCCAGGAAGAACTGCTTGATGAGGTGCCCGTCAGGAAACGACACCTGGCGGCCATCCGAGAAGTCCGCCAAGGGGATACCGAGGCTCTCAGCCACGTCGACCAGGCCGGACTTGCGCGCGGCGCCCTCGGTTGAACCGAAGCCGGGAGAGTCGCCATACGACAGCGCTACGTCGGCAGCCGCAAGGTGCCGTGCGACCGCCGCGAACACAGTCGGATGCGTCGTCACACATGCGTCAGGCGCCGAGCCAACGAGCAGGTTTGGCTTGAGCAGGATGCGCTCCCCGGGCTGTACGAAGCGCGTCGCACCTCCTAGCAACTCCAGAGCGCGACCGACCGCGTCGAACACGAGCTTCTCGTCGTAGGACTCACAGCGAACGACAGCGACTGTTGATGGCACGTGTCACTCCTCGGTATGCGGGCGGTCCATGAACTCTTCGAGCAGCTGCATGCTCACATCATCGCGATACTCACCCTATCAGGGCAACTGTGCCCTGTCTCAAATCCCTACTGCTGGCGTCAGAATTGAGTGGGAAGAAGGTGGTCCCCATGACAACTGCGAGACCAAACAAGCTGTCGACGGCACCCATCAGCGGTGCTGCCCGCCGAGGACCTCGATTGTGCGCGGATGTTCAATGGCATTTGCGAGACCGACTCGGCGTACGCTGCGTGGTTCCGCGATTCCCAGGGCAACATGATCAACATCGAGCAGCTCAAGTAGCGAACGGGTGGATAAGTATCATGCGGGGCGTCGCGAATGCGGCGCCCCGATTCGTACCCGAACGCAGAGAGGGCCACCTTTCGGCGGCCCTCTCCCATCGCTGCTGCTTGGACAGCGACGTTCATCCATTTTGCGGGTGGTGCTTTGCATCCGGGCTACTCGCCCGAACGGCGCCGTCCTAGGAAGTGGGCACCTCCGCAGCGATGTCATGTCTACTCAACGCTGGATCACCTCCTCGGATCGTCGGGCCGCCGGATCGCGCCCTCGGGATGCACCCGTGATACTCGACAAGCGAGGAACGTGCCGGGTATGCGGGATCACATGTTCGTTTGGTCGGCGGGCATGTTGCCCGGACGGGGAAGCCCTGTGGGTGCTACCGTGGCGCCTCGTGTCCGGTTCTCCTCGGCGGCCACATCGAGCTGGAACGCGGCCATAGAGACCGACCCGTACGCGAGGCCATCCACGAGCACCTCGGGTTGGCGTCCGCTGACCGCGGCAAGCCCGGCGAAGTAGATCAGCGGGATGAAGTGCTCCGGGGTCGGGGCCGCCATGGCGTAGTCACCGTCACGCGTGAGCCTCGCGATATCCCCCGGCGCGGAAAGCATCAGATCCCGGGTGGTGGTGTCGAATCTGCGCGCCCAATCGAAGCCCTCATCAGGCTGCGCCCAGTCGACACGACGGAGATTGTGGACCAGGTTTCCGCTGCCCATGATCACCACCCCCCGGCGGCGGAGTGGAGCGAGCCGTTCTGCCAGTTCCAGGTGGTAGTCGAACGGCTTGAGAGCATTGATCGACAGCTGCACCACCGGTACATCCGCGGTCGGAAATGCATGGGCCAGCACCGACCATGCGCCATGGTCCAGGCCCCAACTCCCGCTGTCGAGCCCGACTCGGTCAGGCCTGACAAGCTCCGCCACCTCGTCGGCCAACTCGACCGAACCCGGAGCGGGGTACTGGAACTCCTCCAGCTCCCTGGGGAAGCCGTAGAAGTCGTGGATCGTGCGCGGTTGGGGCATGGCCGTGAGCGCGGTGGCATTTGTGAACCAGTGCGCCGAGACCATCAGGATCGCCCGGGGCGCTCCGCATGCGGCGCCGAAATCGCTCCAGGCCTGAGTGAACCGGTTGTGCTCGATCGCGTTCATGGGATTGCCGTGTCCGAGAAAAGCGGTCGGCATCTCGACTGCGGTGGGCACGAGTCCTCCTTGGGGGATGCGGTGTGCCATATGCATACCCGTTGGAGGACCGACACGAGCGCAGAACGCTACCATCGTGGAAAACCACCGGAAGTCGAGGAACGGATACTCCTTGAGCGACGTCACGCGAACGGCCGAGACGGCGGCAACGAGCGCTCCGATCAACTCCTCGCAGGTGGCTGCCAGGAGTACGACTCAACGCTGTCGATCGTGTCGCGGCCTTCCAGGGAGTCTTCGACGCCATAGAAGTCCGAATCGAAGTGCGCGTCGGCCCATAGGTTCCACAGCGCACCGTTCGCCTCGGTCAGTTCGTTCTCGGTCACGCGACGTCTCTTCTGCTGAATACGACGACGCTCGCGATGAGCGCGGCAAGCGAGATGGCACCAAGGACCCACCACACGCTCGGCTCGACGACGCCCTTGTCCAGAATCGTCGCCGAGTCCCAGTACCTGAAGAGGTTGACCGGCTCAAGTGCTTCCGCCCACTCGGCGCTGCCCGCCAGGAAGTGCACGACCCACATGACTCCGAGTACGCCGCCAGCGATGCCGGCGGGCCTGGCGGATTCACGCGATGCGCTCGCCAGCAACATCGCAACGCTCGATATCGCCAATGAGAGGAGCCCCCCAACAGCCGCAGCCAGCCACAGATTGCCGACGTCGTATCCGATGTCGAACACAAGCGCGGTGATCTGGATCGATGCGAACGTCGAAACCACGAGCACCGCAACGAAGACGGCCAGCGCGACCGATCGGGTAGTGGCCAGCGATCGGCGCGACACAGGCTGAGCCAGCAGCAGCTCCATGGTCCCGGACGCGATTTCGCTCGAGTAGCTCTTGACCGCGAATGTGATTCCCGCGGCAGCCATGATGAGCACCCAGATGAAGCCGGTGTACTCCGTAGCGATGAAACCCCCGAACGTGAACAAAGAAACTCCACTGCCGCCCGAGAAGAACGCGAGGATCTCCTCGGGCATGGTCTCGATGATCGCGTCGAGGTTGGTCTTTGCGATGATCGGGAAGTACCAGGTGATCATGACCGAGTACGAGATCAGGCTGATCGAATACCACATGAGCGCTGTGCGACGCTGATAGAGCGTCGCCTTGAGCAGATGCCAGTTCACGACTGCTCACCGCCTTCCGGGTCGCCGTCCCGGTAGAACTCCATGAAGACGTCCTCGAGCGATGCGCGGGTGATCTGGAGGTCGCGGACCGGCTGCGTGGCGAGCGCGGCGATGAGCGCGTCCATGTCATCGCCCCTGACGGTCGCGTGCAACATCGTAGGGGCCGGCTGCTCGGCGGTCTTGACCCCGGGCACCTCCGACAGCAGCGACAGCGAGACCTCCTCGGCGAAGGTCACTTCGACGTCGCGCATACGCTTCTCGAGTAGGCTTGCCACGGACTCCTCGGCCATGAGCATGCCCGCTCGCACGATGCCGACGCGCTCACACAGCCGTTCGACCTCGCTGAGGATGTGGCTCGATAGGAAGACGGTCGCTCCAGCGCGCACACGCTCCTCGACCACCTCGAACACAGTCTGCTGGTTGAGCGGGTCAAGACCGCTCGTGGGCTCGTCGAGTACGAGGAGGTCAGGGTCGTGCGCCAGTCCCAAGATGAGCGCGAGTTTTTGCTTGTTGCCCTTGGAGAGCTCCTTCACCTTGCGCGACGGGTCGAAGTCGAAGCGCTCCAGCAGTTCCTTCTCGCGCGGGCGCTTCCCGCCGCGGAATCCCGCTATGTAGTCCAGGTGCCACCGTCCGGTCTCACGGTCGTAGAGGTGCACCTCGCCGGCCACGTATCCGATGCGCTGCCGTAGTTTCGCGCCGTCGAGTGTGACGCGCTCGCCAAGAACATGAGCCTCGCCACGAGTGGCCTTGAGTATGCCGAGCAGACACCGGATCGTCGTGGTCTTACCGGCGCCATTGGGCCCGAGGAACCCGAACGTCTCGCTCTGTTGCACGGAGAGCGTGAGCTCCTCGATCCCCCGTTGCTTGCCGTAGTACTTGGTAAGCCCGGAGCACTCGATGACCGCTGCCATCGTCGAACCTCCTCTTGGGTCGATGTCACGCCAAGACGATACTCCTTGCACCCACAGGCGTTACCATGAGTCGGGTGATTCGGCTCAACAAGCGAAGGGCGCGGAGAATGCACGCTGACCGACCACGTATGCAGGACGCGTACAATGAGTTCCTCGCCGCGTACCCCGGATACGGGTCCGAGGCGATCGATGCGCTCCGTACGAGCGACTATGCGCGACTGGACGACAACGGCGTCGTGTACCTCGACTACACGGGTGCCGGGCTGTACGCGGCATCGCAGATCATCCGCCACAAGGAACTCCTTGACCACGGCGTCTTCGGCAACCCCCACTCAAAGAACCCCACGTCGCTGGCGGCAACTGCGCTTGTCGAACGCGCCAGGGAGGCCGTGCTGGCGCATTTCAACGCCGATCCCGCCGAATACGAGGTCATCTTCACCCCCAACGCGAGTGGCGCGCTCAAGCTGATCGGCGAGTCGTACCCGTTCTGCCCGGACGCCGTCTACCTGCTCGCCTACGACAACCACAACTCGGTCAACGGCATCCGCGAGTTCGCGCGTCGCGCCGGTGCGACCGTCGTGTACGTACCGGTCCGCCACCCGGACCTGCGCCTCGACGGCGATCTCATCAACCGGGCGCTCGACGAGGACCTCCCGCCCGGCCAGTGCGGGCTGTTCGCATATCCCGCGCAGTCCAACTTCTCGGGCGTGCAACACCCGCTGGAGTGGGTGGAGCGCGCCCGCTCCCGTGGCTGGGATGTTGTGCTCGACGCAGCGGCGTTCACGCCGACGAACCGGCTCGACCTTTCGGTGGTCAAGCCCGACTACGTGCCCGTCTCGTTCTACAAGATGTTCGGCTACCCCACCGGCACGGGCGCGCTCATCGCACGTCACGAAGCGCTTGCAAAGCTGCGGCGCCCGTGGTTTGCGGGAGGAACCATCACGCTCGCAAGCGTGCAGGACGAAGGCTGGTACCGACTGGCGCCGGGACACGCCGGCTTTGAGGACGGCACCGTGGACTTCCTCGGATTGCCCGGCGTGACGATCGGACTCGAGCACCTGGCGCAGGTGGGGATCGACGCCATCCACGAGCGCGTGATGGCGCTTGCCGAGTGGCTCCTGGGAGAGATGACGGCGCTCTCGCACTCGAACGGGGCTCCGATGGTGCGCGTGTTCGGTCCCACCACCACCGAGGAACGCGGTGCGACCATCGCGTTCTATCTGCTCGATCCCGCCGGTGAGGTCTACGACGTGCGGTGCATGGAGCGCCTGGCCGGCGACATCGACATCAGCGTCCGGACGGGCTGCTTCTGCAATCCCGGCGACGGGGAGATCGCGCATCAGATCACGCGCGATGAGATGGCGAGCTGCTTCAAGCAGCCCGAGGTGCCCGTCACCCTCGAGGACTGCCAGGTCATCATCTCGGACGCCACAGGAAAGGTGCCCAACACGATTCGTATCTCGCTCGGAATCGCATCCAACTTCGCCGACGTGTGGGCGTTCATGCGATTTGCCGAGTCCTTCCGCGACCGACCCTCAAGCGAAGTGCGCTGAGGGAGCCGCTACCGACGGCGTTGCTGACGTCATTCGAGGGCACCGATCGCGCGATCCGAGAACCAGGAACGCCCAGCTGCAGGACCGCTCGGCAGTCCGAGCTGCGCACGATCCTGAAGCCGATCTCGCGCTAGGCGGTCTGCGACCCGATGTACGCGCGATACTCCACGAGGAGGGCGTCCAGCTCGGCGTAGCTGCGCGCGATGTTCGCCGCATCGCGAATGCGGGTCGCCCCAGGCATCTCAGTGATGTACCAGGCCACGTGCTTGCGCATCCGCGTGAACGCGTGCTCGCCGCCGAAGGCCACAAGCGCGGCCGCATGCTCGCGTGCCATGTCGATGCGCTCGAGCGCTGTCGGGGCTGGTATCTCCTCGCCGCGCTCGATAAGGGCGCGCGCCTGCGCGAAGATCCACGGATCGCCCTGCGCTCCGCGGGCGATCATCACCGCGTCGACCCCCGTGCGCTCAAACATCGCCAGCGCGTCGCGCGCCGAGAACACGTCTCCGCTGCCGATGACCGGCACGCTCACCGTGGCCTTCACCGCGGCGATCACGTCCCAGTCCGCGGCGCCGCGGTAGAACTGCCCCCGGGTGCGTCCGTGGACGCACACCGCAGCCGCCCCCGCCTCCTCCATCGCCTGCGCGAACTCGACGGCGTTGCCGGTCACATCGTCCCAGCCCTTCCGGAACTTGGCGGTCACCGGCACCCCGCTCGCCCCGGTAACGGCCCGCACGATCTCGGCCGCAAGCTCCGGCGTACGCATGAGTGCGCTGCCCTCGCCCTTGTTCACGACCTTGGTGACCGGGCAGCCCATGTTGATGTCGATGAGCGCCACGTTCTCGCCATGCCTCTCGACGATCCGGGCCGCCTGTGTGGCCATCAGTTCCGGCTCGGCGCCGAAGAGCTGGACGCCGCACGGTGTCTCCTCGGGATGAAACGTGAGCAGCGCACGCGAGACCGGCGCGTCCGGGTTGTAGTGCAGCCCCTTGGCGCTGATCATCTCGGTGTAGGTAAGCCCCGCGCCCATCCGCTTGCAGATGCCGCGGAACGGCGCCTCCGTGATGCCCGCCATCGGCCCGAGCACGACCCTGGCCGAGGAGAGAAGCGTCTTGATGTCGAGGCTGTTCATGGTGGGAGACTAGCACGGGAGGAGCGGCCCGTAACGGCCCGCTCCTCCCGGGTGCAAGACGGTTCCCGGGCGCCTACGGTGCCTCGACCACCTGCGCCACCCGGTCGCGCACAGCCTGCGAGAGGGCACCGAGCCCCCCGAAGTAGTGGATTTCGGTGATGTACGCACGGTAGTCGCTGAGGACATCCTCGGTCGCTGGAGATAGCGTCTTGGAATCCGACAGCAGAAGCACGGTGTCCAGGTATCCGAGCGCGGCCCCCGCCGCGAGCGCATCGGGGAAGTTGGCGCCTGTGGCGAGCCCAGCGCCGGACCAGTGCGCGCCGACGTCGTTGATGCCCATCAGAACAACCTTGGCGGCCGTTTCGTAGCGGTTGTCTCCTGCTAGCCTGTCTACACTCGCAGCACCGAACGCCGACTGCAGCGCCGAGTACATCGCTGGCTTCACGACCCCGGTGCCCCCAAGGACGTGGACTTCCGTGACCCCCGCCGCCTCCATTGCATCGACGGTCACCGCATCTCCCGCACCATTCTCGGCAAGGTAGATCGGCCATCCCTGCCCGGCCGCGAGTGGACCGGCCGCGAGAGCATCAGGGAAGTTTGCACCCGTGGCAACGAACGCCACGTTCTCGTACTCGACGCCGAGCGTGTCGACGACCTTCGCGGCAACCTTGCGCGCCGTGTCGTAACGGTTTGCACCGGCAACGCGGGTGACCTCCGAGCTCGCACCCATGGCAGCGAGAAGTTGTGTCTCGACCCCTGGCGCAACCGCACCGGTACCGCCAAGGATGACGGCGTTGGTGATGCCAAGGTCCTGAATCACGTCTACGACTTCCGCCGGTACGCTTGCCGTCTCGACAAGCAGCAGGGGCGCCTCGAGCGCACCGGCCAGCGCTGACCCGCCGAGCGCGTCGGGGAAGTTGCGTCCGGTTGCGATCACCACGGTGTCAGCGCCTTTGTCGGAGAAAGCCGTCCTCGCGGCCTCAGCAGCCGTCGCATAGCGATCGTCGCCTTCGATGGGAACGTATTCGTGCCATCCCTCGACAAAGATGCTGACCGTTGCGGTCGCAGAGTAGTCCATGCCGTCGTACACCCTGTATTGGAAGGAATCCATGCCGGTGAATCCTTCATCGGGGGTGTACTCAAAACTGCCCAGCGTCGTCTGCATCACGTACCCGTGCAGCGCATCATATGTTCCGCTCACCTGTATCGTGTCGCCATCGAGATCGTAGTCGTTTCCAAGGACTCCGGGCGCGGGCACTACGAGCGTCTCGCTCTGCAGTGCCGTGTAGCAGGAGTCATAGAAGTAGGCCTCCCCCGAATCCGCGCCCGCCGCATCGGCGCTGTAGGCCCCGACAAGGCACGTATTCCCATCAACCGCGACCGCGCTTCCGTACCATGCGTCTGCAGTCGCCTCCACGGCGGCGAGATTCCGAGTCTCCGCCCAGTCGCTGCCGTTGTACGCGAACACGTATGCGCTGCCCGTGTATTCCCCGAGTTCGGGCGTGCGTGCCGCACCGACCACGGCGACACCCTTGTCGAGCGCAACCGCGTAGCCGAACTCGTGCTGGGCGGCACCGTCGGACGCCTTGAGTTTGTCGGTCTGCGTCCAGAGGGTCCCGGATCGACTGAATACGTAAGCCGAGCCCCGGAAATTCTCCTCGGGCAGCTCCTCCTCGTATTTCGCGCCGATAAGCGCTGTATCCCCATCGACCGCGACCGACCAGCCGAAGTAGTCAGCGGTGGCGGTGTCGCTCCCGAGGAGCTGCTGCGCGTACGACCACGTCGTGCCCGACCGCGTGTAGACGTACGCCGCGCCCGAATCGTAGCCCGCCGCATCGTCGTAGTACGAGCCGATCACAAGCGTGTCCCCATCCACGTCGAGCGCGGAGCCAAAGTAGAACGAACCCGAGGACGCGGGACCGATGAGGGCTTCCTGCGCCCACACATCCCCGGCGCCGCGGAACACGTACGCACCGCCCGCGTACCCGCTGTAGCCGTACGAGCCGACCGCGATGGTATCTCCGGAGATGGCTACCGCGCATCCGAACTCACCGTCCTCAACCCGCGAGGTCGGGGTGAGCTTCGCTGCGTGGGACCAGGTGGTGCCGTCTCGGGTGAACACATGCGCAGCACCCTTTCCGATGGCTCCGTCCTTGTCGCGGAACTCGCCAACGACTATGGTGTCGCCTTCGATATCAACCGACCACCCGAAGAACTCGTAGGGGCCGGGATCGGAACTCACGAGCTTGGCCGTCTCGATCCACTCGCCATTGACCCGCTCGTAAACGTAGGCAGCGCCAGCGTCGTCGGCGGCGTACGTCATGCCTATCACGGCGGTGTCTCCGTCGACCGCGACCGTGTGACCGAACTGGTCGTTCGCCATAGCGTCGTCCGGGATGACCGGTGACTCGTTGTCGAAGGTCGCCGGGTCATCAAGCGCCACCGGCGGTCTGTTGACCGCGGTTGGCGCGATTCCCCCGGCCGAAGCGATGCCCCCCGGCAGCGCCGAAACGACAAGCAGCAGAACCGCCAGAAGCATGGAAATCGAACGGCAACGAGCATTGCGTCTCATGTGGGCCTCCCCTGACCGACTTGTCCGCAATCGGCCCCGGGGGGCCGCATGTGAATCTGAGTAGAGTCTATACCCCAGCGGAGCGGTTGCCAGCATGAGCCGAGCGGCGCATATCAGGGGCGGCCGAGCGTGGCAGGCCGGGTCTAGCTCGCCACCAGCGCGAGGGCTTTCGCGGCCCGAGGCTTCGACTCGCGCTTGAGCGTGGGGAACTTCGCGATGAGTGCCTCGACGATCTTGTCGCACCCGTAGTCCAGGATGTCGGTCGTGGGCAGGTGAAGGCGCGTCTCGTAGTCCTCGATGGTGCGCTCGATCTTACCGGCGGGCATGCCTTCGTGCGAGAGCGCGATCGCCACGACCGCGGCAGGCGAGATCGCTTCGATCAGACGGATCTCCTCGTCGATCGTCGGCATCGCAAGCTGCGGGAAGTCGACCCGCGTCTTTCGCGCAGGCGGGTGCTGCAAGATCACGCCGTTCGGCATAGCGCCTTTGAGGATGCCGATCGAGCTCATGAACGCCGGATGGCTGACCGCACTCTGGCCCTCGACCAGGATGATGTCCGGGCGCTCGGTCTCGAACGCTTCGATGACCGAGTGCTCGATCTCGCCGATGACGAACTGCGAGACGAGCGCATCGATGGGCGCACCGTACTTCGCCCCCTGCATCACGGTGGTCTGACCCGTTGCAACCAGCACCGACCTGATGCCCGCCGCGTTGAGGGCTTTGTTGAGCTCGATGGCCGTGGTGCCCTTGCCGCAGGCGCAGTCGGTTCCGAGCATCGCGATGACGGGGACGCTCACCTCGGCGATGCGGCCACTGAAGACGTGCAGGTCCCGAAGGTGGGGAGGCTTCCGGATGTCGGTGATCGAGATCTTGTGGAAGGCGGCCTTGAGAACGAACTCGCGGTCGTCCGAGAAGAACTGGTGAAGACCGTTGATGATGTCCATGCCTTCGCCCATGGCCTCCAGCACGAGCATGCGCTCGGCCGTCGAGATGCAGGCCTCCAGAGGTGCCTTGCCGTAGATATAGCAGTCGGGCGTGCTCGAAAGCGTGTGCAGTGCATCGGCCATGTCGGCGAAGATGGGGACGCCGTCCTTCACGCCGGTGAGTTCCTCCCCGGCGTCCTTGCCTGCTAAAGACCTATCGATGATCCCGACCACGGTGTAGGTCTCGGAATGCCGAATGAGTCCCGAGGCGGTCTTGCCATCTACCTGGCCGAACTGGTCGTCACAGTACACGAGGGCGGTCTGTTTCATGGTGGGCTAGCTCCTAGCTTGGCAGGAGGCCCGATGTCACGCGTCAGCTACTGCGTCTGCACCGGTAGAGCGTCGAGGTCCGGTCGGGCTCAAGGCGAGTGACCGGATCAACACATTGTGGTGCCTGGCTCCGACTGGGGCTGCTCGCGTTAGCTCCGGCGGTTCTTCTTGCGCTCATTCTCTGTGAGCAGGCGCTTGCGAAGGCGGATGCTCTTGGGGGTTATCTCGACAAGTTCGTCGTCCTCGATGTACTCGAGGGCTTCCTCGAGCGTGAAGGTGACCGGCGGAGCAAGCTGGATGCCCTTGTCGGCCGAAGCCGCACGCATGTTGGTCAGTTGCTTGGCCTTCGCCACGTTGACCACCAGGTCGTTGTCCTTGGCGTGCTCGCCAACGATCATGCCTTCGTAGCACATGACTGCCGGACCCACGAAGAGTGTACCGCGCGTTTGCAGCGCGTCGAGAGCGAACGCTGCCGACTTGTCTGTGGACATGGCGATGAGCGAACCGTTGATGCGTCCGCCGAGATCGCCCTTGAACGGGCCGTACTCGGCGAAGTGGTGGAAGAGCGTCGCCTCTCCGCGCGTCGCGTTGAGGATCCGTGTTCGAAGGCCCATGACGCCGCGCGACGGTATCTTGAATTCCAGGTGCACGTGCTCATCGCGCTGCACCATGTCGGTCATCTCACCGGAGCGGGAGCCGAAGATCTCGATGACCTTGCCCGCGTACTCGCTCGGCACGTCGACGACGGCCTGCTCGATCGGCTCGAACGTCTTGCCGCCTTCCTGCTTGAGGATCACCTGCGGGCGACCGACCTGGAACTCGTAGCCTTCGCGGCGCATGGTCTCCATGAGAACCGAGAGGTGCAGCACTCCCCGGCCGGCCACCTCCATGCCGGTCTTGTCCTCATTCTCCTGGATGTTCATGGAGATGTTGGACTCGGCCTCTTTGAGGAGGCGCTCCTTGATCTGGCGACCGCCGACGATGGTGCCCTCCTGGCCGACGAGCGGGCTTGTTGATGGCGCGAAGACGACCGACATCGTGGGCTCTTCCACGTGGATCGGGTCGAGGCGGATCGGGTCGATACGGCACGTGAACATATCGCCGATGTCCGCGTCCTCGATGCCCACAACCGCGCAGATATCTCCGGCGTGGACCTCGGCGGCCTCCTGTCGGCCCATACCTTCGAACGTGAAGAGGTTCTTGACCTGAGCCTGATAGCGGCTCCCGTCGTTCTTGATCACGAGGATCTTCTCGCCGTTGTGCAGCGTGCCCGAGAAGATGCGGCCGATGCCGATACGGCCGACGTAGTCCGAGTAGTCGATCGTGCAGACCTGCATGGCAACAGGACCGGTAATGTCCACGTCGGGCGTGGGGATGTGCTCGAGGATGGCATCGAGAAGCGGCGTCATGTCGTCGTTGGCATCCGCCGGATCAAGGCGGGCGTAGCCGTTGACGGCGCTGGTGTAGACGACCGGGAAGTCCAGCTGGTCGTCATTTGCGCCCAGGTCGACCATGAGGTCGAAGACCTGGTCGAGAACCTCGTGCGGGCGGGCACCGGGACGGTCGATCTTGTTGACGACCACCATCGGCTTGAGGCCATGCTCCAGAGCGTGACGGAGCACGAAGCGCGTCTGCGGCATAGGCCCCTCGAAGGCATCCACGATGAGGAGCACACCGTCTGCCATCTTGAGAACCCGCTCGACCTCGCCACCGAAGTCGGCGTGGCCGGGGGTGTCGATGACGTTGATCTTCACGTCCTTGTAGCGGATCGAGATGTTCTTGGCGAGGATCGTGATCCCGCGCTCGCGCTCCTGGTCGTTTGAGTCCAGGACCCGCTCGGCGACCTGCTGGTTCTCGCGAAACACGTGGGTTGACTGAAGCAGCCTGTCGACCAGCGTTGTCTTGCCGTGGTCGACGTGGGCGATGATGGCGATGTTGCGTACATGCGAAACGCGCGTCATGTATGTCCGACTTTCATGGGGAAGGGGGCGTGATAGGATACCACGATTCCCGGGAGAAAGCACGGCGACGGAGCGAGCCCTGTCCGGGCTAGTTGGTGCTGTAGCTGGTCCCCGACAGCTTCACGCGTGTGCCACCCACCATCGCGTACCCCGAGATCGTCACCTTGGTGGGAAGATCGTACGGCGTCGCGTCCACTACTTTGGTGCCCGCGCCGCTCGTGCTGGTCTTGATGGTGTACGTCTTTGACTGACTGCCGCCGCACTTGTATGTACATGTGGCGTAGACGGTGGCGGCAACCGGCCTTCGGGTATCGCTCGTGTAGACCTTGGCGATCAGCGTC
The DNA here is from genome assembly GCA_049657775.1 of Coriobacteriia bacterium. GTDB lineage: Bacteria > Actinomycetota > Coriobacteriia > Anaerosomatales > Anaerosomataceae > JBASNZ01. The sequence goes on from JBASNZ010000050.1 coordinate 47,206, forward strand.
ACGTTGCCCGTGCTCGAACACGTCCCGACGGGGGAGGTGAGGAGTTGCGCGATGTATCCCTGCGCGGAGGCGCTGCTGCCGCCCGTGATGCCTCCGCCGCTGCCGCCCGTGATGCCTCCGCTGCTTTCGCCCGCGATCGCCGTGTCGCTCTTTGCGGCCGCCTTGAACGCCACGGGAGGGAGGGTCGTTTCCCGGAGACCGGCGGTGCGCGTGCTCTCCTCGGTCAAGCTGGAACGATAATCGATAGCCGACACCGTGGTGCAGCCGACAAGCGCCGCACACGTGACAAGCGCGATGATGACGAAGACACGACGCATGAATGCCCCTCCATAAGGTCCCTAGGACACAATACTGCATGTCTACCCCGAATCCTGCGATGTCGTGTCGCGTCGGGTCTCGCCACGTCATCTACACTGGACGCATGAAAGCCCTCATCTTCGACTTCGACGGACTCATCGTCGACACCGAGACCACGGCCATGCAGTCGTGGCGCGAACTCTACGCTGCGCACGGCGAGGAACTCCCGGCCGAGTCATGGTTGACGCTCATCGGCACGTGGGACGCGGTGTGGGACCCGCGCGCCGAGCTTGAGCACCGCCTCGGACGTGTGCTCGACTGGGAGTTGCTTGAGTCGGCCCGCGCAGCCCGTGAACTTGAGCTTGCCAGCGCCCAGCCGATGCTCCCGGGCGTTCGCGAGTGGCTGGACGAAGCCGACGCGCTTGGACTCCTCCTGGGTATCGCGTCGTCCTCCTCACGCCAGTGGGTGGAGACACACCTTGTCCGACTCGGGATACTCGAGCGCTTCTCGGCTCTGGCAACCCGGCACGATGTGGAGCGAACCAAGCCCGATCCGGCGCTCTATTCCCTCGCGTGCGAGGCCCTCGATGTCTCACCGTCCGAGGCGGTTGCCGTCGAGGACTCCCTCCACGGAGTCGCAGCTGCGCACGGCGCCGGGCTGCGCGTGATCGCGGTACCCGGCCCTCTCACGAGCCACTTGGACTACGATGAAGCCGAGCTGCAGTTGCCATCGCTTGAGGCCATGAGCCTTGGGGAGGCGCTCGTCTCGCTGGGGTGAGGGGTTGATGTGAACGGCTCTGCGATACCCTTCTGCATACTTACGGCCTCAGGTGTCGCAGCGGCGCTTGTTGCCGCCCGGGCCGACAGGACCCTCTGGTATGCGGCGGCCAAACTCGCGGCGTCGGCGGGCTTTGTCGGCGTCGCTTTCACCGTGGGAGCCGCGCACGCCACGTGGAGCCAGATCGTGGCCGCCGGACTGGTTCTGGCTTCGATCGGTGACCTGGTGCTGGGAGCGCGCACCAAGCGGTCGCTCCCGATCGGGATGGCGTGCTTCGCGGCCGCGTATGCCGCGTACGCTGTCGGCTTCACCAGTCGCGGGATGTCCATCCCTGCTGCAGCCGTGGGTGCAGCCGTGGCGACGATAGTCGGAGGCACCGCCTGGGTCCTGTTGTACCCGCGCGTCCCGTCAATCCTACGTATTCCCGTCTCGATCTACATCGCGATCACGACGATCATGCTTGCCGCAGGCATTGCGACGGGCGCCACCCGACAGGCCTGGGCTCTCGTGGCGGGCGTCGTCCTCGTCGCGCTTTCCGACGGAGCTGTGGGCGCCGAGCGGTTCGGCGAGAGATCACTCGCGATCAAAGCTGTCGGGCTGCCAGCGTACTACCTGGGGCAGATACTCATAGCCGTTAGTCTGGCGGGATAGCGTCAGCGAGGAGGAGACGTTCGTGCCGGATCGGGTGGCATCTCGAATGCGAGTGGTCGTGGACGACATCACGACACTTGACGTTGACGCCATCGTGAATGCCGCCAACACGTCGCTGCTCGGTGGCGGCGGTGTTGACGGCGCCATTCACCGTGCCGCGGGACCGGGTCTGCTGGCCGAGACGCGCACACTTGGCGGCTGCCCCACGGGCGAAGCACGCATCACGGGGGGCTACAACCTACGAGCGCGGCACGTCATCCACACCGTCGGCCCTGTCTGGCACGGCGGCTGCCATGGCGAGCGCGAGTTGCTGCGATCGTGCTACGCCAACTCGCTCAGGCTTGCCGATGAGGCCGGGCTCGCCTCGGTGGCGTTCCCCTGTATCTCCACCGGCGTCTACGGGTATCCCAAGGGCGAGGCATGCGATGTCGCGGTCTCCGCGGTCAGCGAATGGCTCGCCGCCCACGACCTCCCGGACGAGGTCGTATTCTGCTGCTATAGCGAATCGGACGCGATGGTATACCGAGCACGACTGGGCGACTCCCATGAGTGAAACGCAGACGCGTCGGCATCGGTGGCAAGACACCAGGAGACACCCAGGAGACACCAGGGTGGCACCAGGTAGCGACGGTACTGGCGCAATGATCCAGCATCTGTGCTATACTGCGTCCGCGGGCCAAAGATGGCTCGAAGGATTGCGACGTGACACACCGCATTTCTTGCGGAAGTCGCGTCGTTTTGTTTTGCCCCGACAGTGGGGCGAGAGGATGGATTTGAATGGCAGAAGGTAAGGTCAAGTGGTTCAACGCTGACAAGGGTTACGGCTTCATCGAGCGCGAGGGTGGCGACGACCTGTTCGTCCACTTCTCCGAGATCCAGGGCGAGGGTTTCAAGACTCTCGACGAGGGTCAGGCTGTCTCCTTCACCGAGGCCACCGGCCAGAACGGTAAGCAGCAGGCAACCCAGGTGCGTGCACTCTAAGCACGTGCGAGCCGCATAGCACGTAAGAGCCGGGCGATCCAAGAGGGTCGCCCGGCTTTCGTATATCCCTGAACAGGCTCCCGTACCCGAACACGCGCGGGCAGGCCTAGCGGAGGCGGATATCGAGAAGGCAGCGCTCGGACTCGGGTTCGCCAAGACGCTCCGTGATCTCGATGTCGAGCCCTGCGCCCTCGAAGGTACCTTCGTCGACGGCCGACGCGATGCGACACAGCACGTCGATCTCGTACTCGGGCACACCGTGCTCGCGCCACGTCTCCACAAGCGGGCATGCGGTCATCCTCAGCAGGATCCGGCTTGTGCCGACCGCCTCGACTCCGGGCTCGAAGAGCGCTCCGCCGCAGGGCGAGCCCTCGCAGAAGATCTCGCCGATCTCCTCCAGGTCCCCGTCCTCGGCAGCCTCACGGTACTTCTCGGAGATCTCCACGCCGCGGTCGTAGATGGCGCTGCGCATGAGCTCGATGGCCTGCTCGGGCCCGAGTTCCGCGGCAAGAGTCTGGTATAGGTTCAGATAGATGAGAGCGCGGTTTTCGAACGCGGCGCGTGTCTCCGCCTGCGCGATTTCGAGCGGTGTCGAACCGCCGCCTGTGGTATTCATGGGTACCTCACATTCCGCATGACGAACCTGCCGTTTCAGGACTCAAGCCTACCACCAGGGCCGCGCCCCGGCGCACCCGCTTGCTCCCGCCCACAACGGGACGCTCGTCCGGGTTGGCGCGTGGCAGTTCGCGTCGCAACGGGACGAGCACGCCCGGGGGTTGGCGCGCGGCTTGCAACTCATGTAACCTCGAAGCATCCGTTTTCCCGCCTCTAGGAGGCCCTCCGCATGGCTCACGTTCGCTCGCTCTTCTTCGATGGCCCGCTGGCCGAGGTCGAGAACAAGGCGCTCAAGGCCTCTGAACTCGGCAGACCCAGCGATGTCATCTGGAACATCACCAACCGCTGTAACCTGCTGTGCAGCCACTGTTACATGGCAGCCGACGGTCACGCGCTGCCGGACCAGCTCTCCGATGAAGAGACCATCGACCTCGTCCGCCGTTTCGGAGAAGCGGGAGTGCCGGCCGTGTTCCTCTCGGGCGGCGAACCGATGATGCGTCCCAACTTCTGGGAGATCCTTGCCGAGGTCAACGCGCAGGGCGTCCGCCCCACCATCTCGACTAACTGCACGCTTGTCAACGCCGAGAGCGCCAAGCGACTCGCCGACTACGGTGTGCGCTGGATCGCCACCTCGATGTACGGCCCCGCGGACTTCCACGACGCGATGGTGGGCGTGCCGGGCACGCACGCGAGAGTCGTGTCGGCGATCAAGGCGCTGCGCGCCGAGGGTGTGGGCGTGGTTCTCAAGAGCGCCCTCTCGGTGGACACCTGGCCGCACATCTTCGACATCATCCAGATGGCCAAAGACCTCGACTGTGGCCTTATCTACATCTGCGATCTCATCACCGCCGGTCGCAGCGAGGGCGAAGACGACTCCCGCGTTACGGTGGAGCAGTGGCGCGAACTCGCCGACTTCATCGTGGAGGACATGCTCGACCCCAGCGTGAAGCTGGAGTACGACATCGGCGCTATCCCCTCGGTCATCCCGTACATCGCCGAGCGGTTCATCGAGCGCGGCCAGGACGTGTCCAAGGGCCTGGAACGCCTCAAGATCATGAGCGCCTGCCCGGTGGGCAAGGGTCACATGAACATCAACTCCGAAGGCGGCATCATGCCGTGCCAGTTCGCGCAGGACTGGGTGGTGGGCAACATCCGCGACATGAGTCTGGCCGAGGCCACAGCGGCGCTCTACCAGATCGACCTGCAGGAGTCCGAGGGCCAGTGCGCACCCGACGTGTGCGAGTACTCACGCATCTGTCGCGGCTGCCGCGCGAAGGCGTGGCAGCGCGAGGGCAACTACATGGCCGAGGACACGACGTGCATCCTCCACCCCGGGCGTCAGCGCACCATACCCGTCGAGCGTCCCGCCGGTCACTCCCCGAGCGCTCCGTGCGCGGTGCCCGGAGGCTGCGGGTAGGATACACGCCGCACCGTCAGTCGGCGACCGCGCTACGAATGCTACTTGTACTTGGGATGGTCCTTGAGCGACTTGTAGATCGTCTTCCATCGGCTGCGCTCCTCGGAGGCAAGCCGTGCGTCAGAGCGGATCGCCGCGCTTCTCGCTTCCTTCACGAGCTTGCGATAGCTCTCCATGCGCTCGGGCGCCAACTCGCCCGATTCGAGCGCGGCAAGCACGGCGCAGCCTGGCTCTGCCACGTGCGCGCAGTCGGCGAACCGGCAGTCCAGCGCCAGCTCCATGATGTCCACGAACGCCGTCTCGATGCCCTCCTCGGCATCGGTGAGCGCGATCTCGCGGATACCGGGGGTGTCCATGAGGACGCCGTCGCCGGGAAGCGGGACGAGCTCGCGGCTGACCGTCGTGTGCCGGCCGCGGCCGTCGCTCATGCGAACCTCGCGGGTCGCCTGTACGTCGGAGCCTACGAGCGCGTTGATAAGCGTTGACTTACCCACGCCTGACGGGCCGATGAGCGCCACCGTCCGATGGCCTCGCGCGTACTCCCGGAGCGCCTCGACGCCCTCTCCGGTACGTGCGGATTCAAGCAGCACGTCCGCCCCGACGGCGATGGCCTCCACCGCCTCGAGCGCAGCCGCCGGGTCAGACGAGAGGTCCGACTTGGAGAGCACCACTACGGGTACAGCACCGCTTTCCCACGCAAGCGCGAGTTCTCGTTCTATGCGCCGCAGATTGGGTTCCTCGTCGATCGGCGCTATCACAAAGACCGTGTCGATATTGGCTGCAAGCACCTGAACCTGCGACGTGTTGCCAGCTGCACCACGTACGAATGCGGAAGAGCGCGGCAGCACGGCGTCGATGAGCGCGAACTCGTGGCTTGGCGCCGGGTCGATCAGCAGCCAATCGCCGGTAACGGGCAGGCCTTCAGGGTGCGATTCGCGCCGTAACCGCGCGGCCGGCTCGGCTCGCACCACGCCGTCCGGCGTGATCACGAGCGAACTGCCGCGATCGGTGCGGATGACGCGGCCGGGGACGTGGTGCTCCTCGGCCAATGAGTCGAACAGCGTACGCCAGCGCTCCGAGTAGCCGTAGGCGACGAGTGCGTCGGACCCGTGCATGCTATGCGTCGCCTATCGTCTTTCCGATGCTGTACGCGTCTGCGACCTTCTCGCCAAGACGCCGGTACTCGCGCATGCCAGGAATGTACACGAGCGGATCGAGCCCCTCCATCGTGGGCTTCTCGCCGGTCTCATCAAGGATGCTCTCGTCGGCATGGGTCTCGACGATCTCGCCGATAACGATGACATACTCGCCCATCTCCATCTCGCGGGTCACGCGACATTCAAGGTTGTGCGGGCACTCCGCGATGATCGGTGCCGAGACCACGGCGCCCGGCTCAAGGGTGAGTCCGCTCTCGGCAAACTTGTCGCGGCCCCCGCGGCCCGTGGTGATGCCGAAGAAATCGAGCTCGGCCGCCTGCGAGGCGCGAGGGGTATTGACGGTGAATTCGCCCGTTGCGTGGATGAGCTCCAGCGTGCGTCGAGTGCGACGAAGGGCCATCATCACGGCCGGCGGAGTGGCTCCGCCGATGGCGATCCAGGCGACGGCCATTGCATCGGCCTCGTCCATCGTGCCACCCAAAACGAGCACCGCGGGCATCGGGTACAGCTGCTCCCGTGGGCCAAGTCGCTTCTTCATCACGCCTCCTTGCGCATCCTGTACACGATGTACCCGATGAGTATCTCCACCAGGAAGGCGCCGCCAGAAAGCGCGGCACCCGTGAGTCCCATGCCAAACCCGGTATCCCACTGAACGTAGGTAGCGTAGCTGCTGATGGGGGTGCTCACCACGGCCACGGCGATGGCGACCTTCACCCAGGTGCGCTGGCCCACGAGATACTTGGACACCGATGAGCGCGGCCTTCGTTTGCCGGCCGCTATCCGCCTGGCATCGTTCTCCCAGGTCAGGCGTCCGCCGTTGAGCGCGGCATAGAGTCTGGCAGCTAGTACGATCGCCTCACCCAGGAGCGCGGTGGCGACCATTGCCCACCCACCCCACGACAGACGCAAGGCACCCACGATCAGACCGAGCGCGAACGACGCGACGAGCGGTGTGACGAGCACGCCAACCCACATCAGGATCAGCTGCCACGTGCCGTGAACCAGACTCCATAGCGGGAGCATGATGAAGGCGCCCCAGTTGAAGGCGTCGACTGCCGAGGGCAGTTCGCCGACCCCGAACTGATCGGGCAGTTCGATCACCGCGCCGTCGGGCATCTCGGCTTCGTAATGACCCCTGAGAACGGCCGCGGGATGCCCCGCCGTCGCACAGCAGCCATCAGGGCCGACCCACACCCACGTCTTGCACTCGTCGCACCAGGCCGATGTCGGCATCGTGCTCCTTCCACGTATCCGGCAGTACTCTTGCCAGTGTACCGTGCCGGGGGGAACATCCTTCACAGGAACTCACGCCAAGCGCGCAGGGGGGCACCGATGACCCACTCCACCGGCCTGTTCGTGGCAAAGTCCGCAACCGAGCTGTATCTGCTGCCGCGAATGGCCAACCGGCCCGGGCTGGTGGCCGACGCGACCGGAACCGGCAAGACGGTCACGCTCCAGGTGCTGGCCGAGGCGTTCAGTTCCGATGGTGACCGCGATGAGGGGAGGCCATCGATGGGGCGCAGAGTTCTCTCGACGCTGATGGTGCTGGCAATGGTATTCGGGCTTGCGCTCGGAGGCACCGCGGGCTGTACGCCCAAGGACGTCGTGTCCGAGGACGACGCAGGCGGCGCGGCATCCGGCGAGCCGACCACCGGCCCCACCGAAGAGGGCCCACCGTGCCTGGAGGTCACCGAGACCGTCATCCCGCCTGACGCCGCGGCGATTCTCAAGGTACCAACGGGCACAACGCTCAACAGCGCGAGCATCAGCAACGGCGTCGCCAAGGTGGACCTGTCGGACGAGTTTGATGACGGCGGCGGCACGCTCTCGGTCACGATGCGGCTGGCGCAGGTCGTCTACACCCTCTGCCAGTTCCCCACTGTCGATTCCGTCGAGTTCTACATGGATGGCGAGAAGGTCGAGGTCTTCACGGGCGAGGGGCTCATGCTCGACGGCCCGCAGACGCCCGAGGACTACTACAGTCTCATACCCGTGGATGCGTAGGCGCGCGCACCGATGCCTGACGTGATCGCGGACCTGCTCGGCGATGATGTCGTTGGGTGGCTGCTCGGCTCACATGAGCCGTCCGCGACGTTCGTCACGCTCACACGCGTGCTCGGCAGACCCGACGATGATGCTGACGTCCGTTTTGCACGGGCGGCCGTCTTGGCCGAAGAGCGGATAGCGAACCTGGTGAAGGCCCTCCCCGTGTGGGGAGTCGACGAGTTCAGCGGCCATGACTCGCCCGACTTCCTTCCCAACCTCCTTGGCCTGCTCCACGATCTGGGCGTTCGAGCCGGCGATCTCGAACGGGTGGACATCTCGCTCGATGCACTTGCCACGCACCAGGACGCCCAGGGCAGATTCGAGTCGTACGGACGCTATCGCGGATCGGAAGCGCACTGGGGGACGTTGCCGTGCGACACGCATGCGATCGCCGGCGCGTTGCTGCGGTACGGGCGGGGCGACGACCCGCGGGTCCGAAGGGCGCTTGCTCGCGCAGCGGCGGACCTGGCTGAGACCCCGCAGGGACCCGCCTGGCGCTGCGAACCCGACAAGCGCACCGTCTTCCGGGGGCCCGGACGAAAGGCCGACGTGTGCCCACAGGTCACGCTTGAGGCCTTGCGCGCCTTCGCCTACGTGCCACCCGGCGAGCGCCCATCCTCCATCGCGAAGGCAGCACGCACGCCGCTCGAGGTGTGGCGTCGCCGCGCCGAGGAGCGCCCGTATATGTTCGGGCACGGGTATCAGTTCAAGAGCGCCAAATGGCCCAACCTCTGGTACGACGTCATGGGCGTGGTCAGCACGCTTAGCCGGTACCCCGAAGTGTGGAGCGGACCCAACGCCGACCCGTCGGATCGTCGGGCACTGGCGGAACTCGCCGCATGCCTCATCGCGTACAACACCGACGAGAACGGCCGCGTGGCGCCGCGCAGGGTCTATCGTGGATTCGAGGAGTTTTCCTTTGGCCAGAAGAAGCAGCCGTCGCCCACCGCCACCGCTCTTGTGGCCGCCGCCCTCACTCCGCTGGCCGCGCTTGCCGATGAGATCGCGGCCATCGACGTGGCGGCTCTTGGCAGCTCCAAGGGCGGCTCCGGCACACCCGTGCCTCCAAAGACGGTCACGCAACCCGCACGTAAGGCGCCGGCCGTCTGCCCCACACCGGTAAACACACGCTCCTATCCGCACGCCGCCGTTCTCCCGCGCGTGCTCGCCCGACACCATCTGGGCACGCCCTGGGTCGCGGCAACGCCGGAGACGATAGTCTCGGACATCGTGGGGCTGCATGCGACCGCACCCACCGGCCCGTACCTGTCGCTTGCCGCACGGCTTCCCGCGTTTGGCCCCGATTCGCTCTCCGGCGCACTCTACGACCGCCGGTCGCTCTCGCTGTTCCGGTGCATGCGGGGAGCGCTCTTTGTCGTTCGCTCCGAGATGTTGCCGGTCCTGGCGGCGGCCACCGGTGCCGCGGTCGCCCATCACTCGGCTCTGTACCTGGGCGATCGCAGGGTCACGATGAGACAGTACGAGCAGCTCTCCGCGAAGGTCCTGCGGGTGCTCTCCGAAGAAGCGCCCCTCTCGGTTGCCCAGATCAGAGAGCGGCTGAACCCACACGCCGACCTCGGCGCGGTGCTGACGCATATGTGCAACGAGGGCCTCGTGCTACGTGACCGGCCCTCCGACGACTGGCGCGACCGGCGCTACCGGTACACCCGCTTTGATGCCGCGCTCCCAGGGGTCCGGCTCGACCGCCTGTCCGAGGCCGACGGCACGCTGGCGCTTGTTCGTGCCTACATCCGGGCGTTCGGACCCGTGCGCAAGGCCGACGTGGTCTGGTGGACGGGCGCCGGCGTGCGCCGCAGCGATCTCGCGCTGTCCACCCTCGGGGACGAGATCGTGGAGGTCAGCATCGCGGGCGAGGACGAGCTCATGCTGATGCACGCGGCCGACCTCGACGAACTCGAGTCGGCGGCACTTCTCCAGCATCCGCTCGTCTCGCTGCTGCCGGCGTTGGATCCGCTTCTGGCTGGCCACACGCGACGGGAGCGCTTCGTCGACCAGGTATCGCGTCCGTTCGTGTTCGACCGCGCCGGACACGCGACAGCGGTCGTGATGATCGACGGCCGGGTGGCAGGCGTGTGGGACACGCAGGTTCGAGACTCCGCGGTGCTGGTCCACCTCTTCTCCGCTCCCGACGCTACGCTCCGCTCGATCGTAGATGAGGCCGCAAGCCGTATGGGGACGCTCCTCTTTGGTGACGGAGCATCAGTGCGCTGGCAGACGACGATGCCGCCACTGGGTGCCAGACCGGGCGGCTCGGTCACGCATCCGCTTCGTGGATAGTCTCCGGAAACACGAACGACGCCTGGCATCGAAGCCAAGCGTCGTTTGGTGTGTCGCGCAGCCTGTTTCTCAGGCGGGGCCACGTGACGATCGGTGCTCCGGGTGCGGGGGTAAGGGGCACCCGGCCCCAGGCGTGGATAGCGCCTAGAGGGAGGACAGAAGAACGGCGAGCACCATCAGTGCGCTGAGCGCTACGACGGCACGGCCGGGGTAGATGACACCTTCGCTGAAACTGTCCTGCAAATGAGAGAACATGGCGGGCTCCTTCGTAGGCTGTGACTGCCTTCACCAAGCATTATCGGCGCTAGAAACCATCAGTTCCATTTACGCTTTCTACTTCATATCGTAAGCTTTGCTTACTATGCTCAATGTGAACCGCATGCGTCTGCTCAGAGAGGTCGCTTCCCGCGGCTCGATCGCGGCCGCCGCGGAAGCGCTCTTCCTCACACCGTCGGCGGTGTCCCAGCAGCTCGGGGTGCTGGAGCGCGAGACCGGTGTGGAGCTTCTCGAGCGCGTCGGACGCCGAGTCCGACTGACGTCTGCCGGAGAGTCTCTTGTGGCGCACACCGAGAACGTACTGGCCGCGCTCGAGGAGGCCGAGGCAGACCTGGAGGCCGTAGGCCACGGTATCGCGGGACCCATCAGGACCTGCGCCTTTCCGACCGCCGCACGCGCACTGCTGGTGCCGGCGCTCGCGATCATCAAGAAGGAGCACCCTCAGGTCTCGGTATCGATGGTCGACCTTGAGCCTGAAGAAAGCCTGCCGATGCTCAAGACCGGCGACCTCGACCTTGTGCTCACCTACGGATTCGATCGGCTTCCCGAGAGGACCGATCCCGGCACGGAGCGGGTCTTGCTCCTCAAGGAGCCGGTCTACATCGCGATTCCCGCATCGCATCCCAATGCGCGAGGGCTCGCTCGCGTGGCCGACTTCTCGGACGAGGAGTGGATCGTGGGCCGGGACGGCTCGTCGCTTCGCGATGTCGTGGTGAGAGTCGCCAACGACGCCGGGTTCGAGCCCAGGATGAACCTGCACAGCAACGACTACCAGGTGATCCTCTCGGCCGTGCAGGCCGGGCTGGGCGTGTCGATCGCGCCACCGATCGCGCTCTTCGCGGAGTACCCGGGGGTGCTGTTGCGGGCGCCGACCGATGTGCTGATGCACCGGCACGTCCATGCGGTCATCCGACGCGGAAGCGGCGAACGCCCGGCTATCGCAGCCGCTCTCAAGACCCTGCGAGCGGTTGCCGGCAAGGTTGCCGCCGTCGAGCACATCCCCGGCCCTACACCGATCTAGGGATGTCCCGGGAGAGCGTGACCTCGAAGGTGGCCCCGGCTCCGACGTCACTCGTAACCGTGATCGTTCCGCCCAGAAGCGCCGTCATGTCCCGGCAGATCGCAAGTCCCAGCCCGGTTCCGTCCGGCTTTCGGCCATGCTCTCCGTGGACCTGGGTGAACGCGTCGAAGACGTGCGCTTGATCCTCCGCGGCGATGCCGATACCGTCGTCGGTGACCGCTATGCAGCACCCGTCCCCCGTGTCGGTCACCGTGACCGAGACATGACCGTACGGGGGCGTGAACTTGATGGCATTGGACAGGAGATTCCGGACGATCTGGCTGAGAAGTCGCGGGTCGGTCGTGAGCTCAAGGCCATCCGGAGCCGAAAGTGACACCGTGAGCGCGCGCTGAAGCGCGAGCGGCCGCATCGTCTCGACCAGCCTACCGACCGCCTGCCCCAGATCGACCGTCTCCGCAGCCACCACCGTACGGCCCGCCTCGATCCGCTCGATGTCCAGCAGATCGTTCACCATCGACAGGAGTTGTACGCTCGACTCCTTGACCATGGCCAGCTGCTTCGCCTGTTCCTCTGTCACCGGACCCGCCAGCCCGCCGGCGAGCACGTCCGTGAAGCCGATGATGACGTTGAGAGGCGTGCGCAGCTCGTGGCTGACATTGGCCAGCAGATCGCGCTTGGCCCTGTTCGCCTCGGAGAGTTCCACGTTGAGGTCGAGCAGTTCCGCCGTGCGCTCATCGACCGTGCGCTCAAGATCCAGATTGTATCGGGCCTGAGCGTCCAGCAAGTCCTGCCGTGCCTTTTCTCGCTCGGTCACGTCCACGAACGTCACAACGGATCCGAGCGTCGATCCAGACTCGTCCGTGAGCGGGGATGCCGAGACGGAGAGGGCGAGTTTGCCCGTGTCGTTCGACTCGACGATGCACCCAACATCGGACAGCGAGACTCCCTCGCTGAGGTAGTCGATGTGCAATGGTGGCTCACCGGGAAACGACGGCATACCTACGAAGCTGGAAGGCAACTGCCACGTGGATCTGTCATCCGGTCTGATCAGTCCCAGGAGGTCCCGGGCCCGGTCACTGGCAAACGTGATCGCGCCATTGGAGGCGACGAACATGGTACCACCCGGACTGGTGTCCACGATCGTGGTAAGGAGCTCGTGCTCGCTGCGGAGCACCCGCTCGGCGCGACTCAGGTCGTTGACCTGGAGGGCCATACTGGCGACATGCGCAACGTATGCCAGGAACGGGATGAAGAGTATCTCGGCATAGTCCTCGAATGGATCGAGCGCGGCCGTCACGCCGGCGTGTTGGAGGACGTTGGACCCCGATGCGAACACGTAGATAGCCAGCGCCAGCGCGAGGAAGCTCCTCACGGTGCGGACGTACTGCGGACCGAGAAAGTCCATCGGGATCGTCAGCGCCAGCAGGAATGCCGCCGTGAACGCGAACAGGGCGACCACATCTGCCGTGAAAAGGAAGACTTCGGGATTCATCGGGCGCCACCCGCACCGGTGCGCTTGAACTCAAGGAGCGCGAGGGTGCCCATGACTCCGCCGACCGCGTACGCGATGTGCTCGATCACGTTCAAGAGATCGGGCAGCACGAATCCTTCGATGATCGTCACGACGTACCCGACGATCATCGCCAGGAAGGCCATGGTCACATACCGGTTCCGCATCTGGGGCATCGACCGGGCGCTTGTGATGATGATCGGGGTGAGAACGACAACCATCACCAAGACGACGACCTCGCTCGCGTCAAGCACGCCGCATCCTCTCTCCGTCCCGACCGCACTCCCGGGAAAGAGTCTATCGCGAAGACGGCTCTGGCTGCGCGGTCACTCGGTGGATGGCGGCGGGGCGTTCTCGTCGAAATGGAGCGAAAGCGAGTTCGTGCAGTAGCGCAGGCCGGTCGGTTCGGGTCCATCACTGAAGACGTGGCCCAGATGCGAACCGCACCGCGCGCAACGAATCTCGGTCCGGGTCATACCATGGCTCGTATCCCTGCGTTCCTCGATGGCGTCAGGCGAGATCGGCAACCAGAAACTGGGCCAGCCGCTGCCCGAGTGGTACTTGGTGGATGAGTCGAAGAGCGGATTGCCGCAGGCTCGACATCGGTAGATCCCCTGCTCGTCGAGGTCGACGAGTTCGCCCGCGAACGGCGGCTCGGTGCCCGCCTCACGGAGCACCCGGTACTCCTCGGGCGAAAGGATCTGGTGCCACTCTTCGTCGGAGTGCTCTACCCGATCAGCCATCCATGTGCTCCTTATCGACGAATGGATCCGCAGACCTGTCCGAGAAGGGTCGCCCGGCTGGACTCGCTCAACCCCAGCGTCTCGATCTCGGCCATCAGCTCATCGCAGGTACCGTACCCGTACAGGTACCCGTTGATGCGAGCCGTCGCGGTGGCCTCGCGGAAATCGACGGGGTCAGGGTACAGGGCGCGCATCTCGCGGAAGAGCGGCGGGGTGTTGCGAAGTCGGTACTTCTGGTGGTAGTCCTCTGCCACGTAGAAGCGCTCAAGCGGCGCGATCCGAGTGTTGACGGGACCGATCGTGGCCTCCACACGCGCCCTCGCCCGCTCGGCTGCCTCTCGCTGGGCCGCGTCGGCGTAGAGCACCTGGGATGCGTACTGCCGGGAAGGCGGCGCGCCTGTCGGCCTGTGGTCGGTCCAGAAGATGTCCAACAGATCATCGTACGAGACGACCGCGGGGTCGAAATCCATTTGCACCGTCTCGGTGTGGTCGCCCAGAGAGCGATAGGTAGGGTCAGGGGTTGTGCCACCCGCATACCCTACACGCGTGTGAAGCACGCCGGAGAGCTGCCCGAACCGGGCATCGGGTCCCCAGAATCAACCAAGTGAGAACGTGGCCGTCTTGAGCGAGCTGCGCGAGTCCATGTGTGCCTCCTTCGTCGTACCTACCCAAGCAATCCTCGGGCCGGACGCAGGACGAGGGAGATCGAACCTACTCGGCGGTGAGCTCGTTCGCCAGTTGTTCGAGGAACAGGCCGACATCGGTCACGATGCCGATGGTCTGGAAGCTGCCGCGATCGGCAAGCTTGGTCACGACTGCGGGGTTGATGTCCACGCATACCGTTGTGGTGCTGGCCGGTAGCATGTTGCCGGTGGCGATCGAGTGCAACATTGTGGAGAGCATGATGCACGCGCCCGCCTCCTGGCAGTAGCCGCGCATCGCCCGTTGCGCCTCCACAACGTCGGTGATCACGTCCGGAAGCGGGCCGTCGTCGCGGATGGATCCCGCGAGCACGAACGGCGTGCCGGTCGTCACGAGAGTGTGCATAAGTCCCGAAGTGAGAACCCCGGCTTCCACTGCCTGGGGGATGCCACCCAGACCGCGAATGGTGTTGATGGCTCGCAGATGGTGGTCGTGACCTCCGAGCGTGGGCACGCCTTCGGCGAGCGACACGCCCAACGACGTGCCGAAAAGCGCAGACTCGATGTCATGCACAGCGATCGCGTTGCCGCCGAAGAGCACGCTCACGAATCCCATGCGAACGAGGCGAGCGAGTTCATCGGCAGCGCCCGTATGCACGACCGCCGGGCCCACGACCGCGATGATGTTCTTGCCGTCGTCACGGCACTCGCGCAGCATACGAGCGACCTCGTGCACGACCTGCGCCTTCGGCTTTTCCGAGGAGACCGCCGAGTTCATGAACTCGAACGCCTGACCCGCACGCGGACGTTCCAGCGGGCGGATGCGGATGCCGTCGTGACCCACAACGAACAGATCACCGGCGCGGACGTCGGCAAGCGCGATGGTCTCGGCGGCGCCGACGGCGGTGTCGACGCGGATACCCATGTCCATCTCGGGGTTGTCCACACGCGTCCACCGTCCAGCGATGCGGACGGCGGTCTCCAGGTTGGTGGTCGCGTGGAAGCCGTCGGGAAAGACACCATCGGCCGGAGCAGGCACCAGTCGTGCATCAGCGGGGTTCACGGGCTCCACGCCGAACGGCTGCACCGCGCTGAGAATCTCATCGAGCTGTCGCTCGGACTTGGCGATGATCCGCATCTCGGCAACGGATGCGTCGTCGTTGGTGCGCCCGACGTTGAACGCGATGGTCTCGAACTCACCGTCAAGCGCAACGATCGTGTCCATGATCTGGGACATGATGCCCGAGTCGATGAGATGACCTTCGACACGAACGTCCTCGTATGGCTGATTCGGCATGATCCCCGCTCCCCGGCTTGATGCGCTTCGTGCGACACATTATTCACTAAAGGAGCCGGTCGTACACGTGCGCGGGAGCCGATGGGGCCGTCGTCATGACCTCGGCAGGCCTGGCAACCGTGCCCCCCGTGGCCGTTCCCGCTCCGCGGGAGCTGCCCCCGATCCCGACCGCGTAGCCTTCTCGGGGATGCGCCGCCCGTCACATCAGGTTGCAGCCGACCCCCGTACGGGCCGATACTGTCACCGTGCACCCTGACGCGTACAGGAGTCGTAGCCATGCATCGTAGCCACCGCCCGGCCATCCGGGCCCTCGCCGTCGCACTCGCAGCGGTCGCCCTGGTCTCGACCGCAACCCCGGCCTTCGCCGCCATCTCCCGCACGCTCGTCATGCAGCGAGCGCAGCGGTGGGTCGACGTGCCGATCCCTTACAGCCCCACCGCGTACCGGGATCTTGATGGGGTCACCGCGACCGTCTCGACCGGCTGGCGCACCGACTGTTCCGGATTCGTGTCGATGGCCTGGAACACCTCCAAACCCGGTTACTCCACGCGGACGCTCGATGATATCTCGGACCTCGTCACCAAAGAGGCGTTGCAGCCCGGCGACGCGATGGTAGCGTACGACCGGCACGCGGTGCTCTTTGGTGGATGGGCCGACGCCGCGCGCACACAGTACTTCGCGTACGAGATGAGCTCCGGGGCGTCCAAGGGCACCGGCGATGGCACCGTCATGCGTGTCACGCCCTACCCGTACTGGCCGTCCTACTATCCAAACGAGTTCAAGCCGTACCGGCTACGGAGCATCACGGCCAACATCGACTACTCGCAGGTGATCACCCCGATCGAGGGAACCAACCGCTACTCGACCGCCGTGGCTGCGTCCGCGAGCGCGTTTGACACCGGCACCGTCGACACGGTCGTTATCGCCTCGGGTGAGGACTGGCCGGACGCGCTGGGTGCAGCCGCGCTCGCGGGTGCGGTCGACGGGCCGGTACTGCTCACTCAGCGCGGCGCGCTGCCCACCGAGGTCCGCCGTGAGATCCTCCGGCTTGGCGCGTCCGAGGTCATCGTGGCCGGCGGCGAGGGCGCCATCTCGAGCGCGGTTCTCGCGCAACTCGAGGAGATGGAGGGCGTGAGCGCGAGGCGCATCCCGGGTGGAGACCGCTACGCCACATCGGCGGCGATTGCGAGGGAGACCGTACGGTTGGCGGAAACCGGCGGCTTCGACGGTACCGTGTTCATCGCCACGGGCGAGAACTTCCCCGATGCGCTCGCCGCGTCTCCCCTGGCAGCCGCCTCGGGTAGGCCCATCCTGCTCACAGAGGGCGACCGCCTGTCCGCCGAGACCTCCTCGGCCATCAGCACAATGGCTGCACACCGTGCCGTTATCCTGGGCGGCACCGGTCCGGTGTCGAGCGCCGTGGAAGCCAGCCTGACCCACGTACTGGCGTCCGGTGAGGTCACCCGGGTGGCAGGACGCGACCGTTACGAGACCGCGGCGTCGGTGGCGGCAATGGGTGTTGCGGAGTGTGGGCTGGGTTACGACGGACTCGCGATCGCGACCGGGGAGGACTTCCCCGATGCGCTGGCCGGTGGCGTGATGGCCGCCCGGCACGGGACGGTCCTTATGCTCACGCCATCGTTCAGGCTGCACACGCGCGTGTCGCGCATCCTGCTCGAGCGTCAAGCGACGATGGGCAGACCATACGTGCTGGGTGGGGAGAGCGTGCTGGAGCCGATCGTGCGCGAAGCGATCGCGCTCGCGCTGCAGGTCTTCGAGTAGCCTACCCGGCCATCTCGCGCTTGAAGGCCTCGATCCGCTCGCGATACTCCGGCATCGACGTGCCGAGCATCTGCGTGGCCAGGATCGCGGCGTTCTTGGCGCCGTTGATCGCGACGCACGCAACCGGCACGCCGGTGGGCATCTGTACCATCGAGAGCAGCGAGTCCAGCCCGCCCAGATCGCTCGTCTTCATCGGCACGGTGATCACCGGAAGCGGCGTGTACGCCGCGACGACTCCGCCGAGGTGAGCGGCCTTACCCGCCGCCGCCACGATCACCTTGAGACCGCGGTCGGCAGCGGACGATGCCCACGCATGAACCGTCTCGGGCTGACGGTGGGCTGACGCCACAAGCACCTCGAAGGGCACACCAAGCGCTTCAAGCTGCCTGGCACACTCGTCCATAACGGGCATGTCGGAGTCGGACCCCATGATGATGCCGACCAGTGGCGTCGCGCCCATGGTGCTACTCCCCGCTCAGGTTGTTGTCTTCGAAGTACTTGTCCGACGCGGCCTGCTTCTCGGTGACCTTGGTGTCAAGCGCCTCCAGCTCGGCCGCGGTGGCCTCCACGGCCTTGGAGAGCTCCTCGGCCCTGGCGGTATCGGTGCTGCCGCTGGCGATCAGCTCGTACAGAGACTTCGTGTCAGCCAGCATCTTAACGCCGAGGTCGTCCATCTGTGCGAGCAGATCGGCTATCTCCACCTGCTGCGCAGCGTAGGTCTTGATGGTCTCGTCCACGTCCATATCCGCGATCTTGCCAAACTCGGCTTTGATGGCGGCGATGACCGTCTTGCGCTCCTCGAACTTGGCTACGGCCTCGTCGATCTTTTCGATCCCCGCCGTGGCGCCCTCGGGCGTGAAGTCGACAGCGCCGGCCTCGTCCATGAGCGAGGTGATCTCGGCGTCCAGGGCCGAGTAGGTCTGAGCCTGCGCGTTGGCGGCATTGATCGCCGCGTTCGCGTCGGCGGTCTGGTCGATGCAGCCGACGACGCCGCCCAGAAGCAGCATGCCCAGCAGTGCAGAAGCGACGGATTTGGTGACTCGGGACATGCTTCCTCCTTGATGAACGAACGATGCGTGCATCGTAGCGCAAACTCCGGGGACGGGCGATTGCGGCAGAGCCTGGGGCCTGCTACGGCAGTGGCTTCTCGGTGGCTTCGGCGACAGCGCACGGGGCCGAGTCGCCCGCACATGCGGGAGTACCGTCGCCAAAGAGCAACTCCCGCTCGTCGGTAGGCAGACCCGACCGCGCGCTGTCCCGCAGGCTGTTGAGGTTGGCGAACATGGTGCGCATCATGGCCACGGTGAGATAGCGGCCCTTCGGCGTGAGCGTGAACTCGTCGGCGTTGTCGGTGGCGAACGCGCCCGCCGCGCGGAAGAAGGCGACTTCGGGGATGAGGCCGCGTTCGGGGGTGACGCCGAAGTCGCGCACGAACGCACGCTTGTCGAGCCGCAGGCCGAAGAGGTCCATCAAGAAGCGGTAGCGCATGCGATCGGTCTTGGTGGAGCGCTTGCAGCCAAGAGAGACGGACTGGTGGCCGGACTCGATCGCATCGCCGTACCTGCGCAGCGAGAAGGTGTTGACGTAGATGCGGCCATCGAGGTACGAGAACGCCCCGGAGCCGATGCCCACGTACTCCTCGTAGTCCACGATGTACTCGTCGATCATGCCGCCGCCGGTGCGCGAGAACGTCCACGCCGTGGCGTGCTCGAAGGTGTCCGAGAGCTCACGCGAAAGGATCTCGTAGTAGCGAGCCTCGCGGCCGTAGTCCACCATCCCGACCGTGCGCTTGAGAGCGATCTCGACCGAGCGCGACGCCATGAGCGGGTAGAACGTGGTCTGGTTGCAGCCGCTCGCCTTAAGCATCTTGATGTCCTTGAGCAGGTGCTCCTCGGTCTGGCTGGGGAAATTGAAGATCATGTCCACGTTCATCGAGTGGAAGAAGCCATTGATCGACTGCAGGCGCTCGAGTATCTCCTGGCCTGAGCCGTACTTGTCATAGCGGTCCATCTGCTTGAGGAGTCCGTCATCGAACGACTGCACGCCGACCGAGAACCGCTGCACCCGGTCTCTAAGCGGTTCAAGGATCTCGGGGATGAGATGGTTGGGGTTGGTCTCGGTGGACACCTCACGGATGGAGAAGAGCTCGCGCGCAAGGTCGATGGTCTCGGCAAGTTCGTCGACGAGGATCGTGGGCGTGCCGCCACCGATATAGAGCGCCGAGAAGTCGAAGCCCTTGTCAGCGATCATCCGCATCTCATCGCGGAGGTTCTTGAAGTACCGGCGAGCCGGATCCTCCGAGAACGGGAAACGATTGAAGGAGCAGTACGGGCACAGCCGCTCGCAGAAGGGCACATGTGCGTACAGCAGGTACGGCTTGCCCTGCTCCGGCGCGGGCAGTCCCGCTACAGGCTGCGGGTCGTCGGTGAAGAACGACTTCTGTGCAATCTCCACCGCTCGAGTGAGCAGACGCTCGGTTAGCACGTGTCTACCCCTCTCCGAGGGCCTCAAGGGCCTTGACTCCGATGTCCGTGCGGTACTGCATCCCGTCGAACGAGATCTTCGCGACTGCCTCGTATGCGCGTGCGCGTGCCTCGGCCATGGTAGGCGCGACTGCGGTCACGTTGAGGACACGGCCGCCGTCGGTAACGAGCGGTCCGTCTTCGGTGATCTTGGTGCCCGCGTGGTAGACCGTCACGCCGGGCACCTTCTCGGCCTGCTCGATTCCCGAGATGGCCTTGCCCTTCTCGTAGGCGCCGGGATACCCGTCGCTCGCGAGCACGACCGAGACAGCAGCGTCGTCGCTCCACTCCAGCGTGATGTCCTTGAGACGTCCCTCGACCGTGGCGAGCATGACGTCCACGAGGTCGGTCTTGAGCCGCGGAAGCACGACCTGCGTCTCGGGGTCGCCGAAGCGGGCGTTGTACTCCAGGACCTTGGGACCTTCGTCGGTGAGGATGAAGCCGCCGTAGAGCACGCCCTTGTAGGTGATGCCGTCTTCGCGCAGGCCGGCGACAGTGCGCTCGAGAATGGCGACCATCTCGGCGAGCGTGGTGTCATCGACCACGGGTACGGGCGAGTAGACGCCCATACCGCCGGTGTTGGGTCCCATGTCGCCATCGAGCGCGCGCTTGTGGTCCTGCGCGGGGACCATCGGCAGCACGGTCTCGCCATCGGTGAACGCGAGCAGCGAGCACTCGGGGCCCACGAGGAGGTCCTCGATCACAACGACCTCACCGGCCTGGCCAAAGGCGCCATCGAAACTCTCGTGCACCGCGAACCGGGCGTCCTCCTCGGTGTCCGCCACGGTAACGCCCTTGCCCGCGGCGAGACCATCGGCCTTGACCACGAGAGGTGCGCCGTGCTCTTCGATGAACGCGACCGCATCGTCCTCGGTGTCGAAGACCGCCGCATCAGCAGTAGGGATGCCGTACTTCTCCATGAGCTCCTTGGCAAACCACTTGGAGCCTTCGATCTCTGCGCCGTTGGCAGTGGGACCGAAGCACGCGACGCCAAAGGCCTCCAGCAGATTGCTGATACCCATGACGAGCGGAGCCTCGGGGCCGACGACCACCAGGTCGACGCCGCCAGTGCGCTCGATCCAGTCAAGCGGGGCCGCCGGGTCTTCAAACGACAGCGGTACGTTCGTCGCCAGCTCGGCCGTGCCGCCGTTGCCGGGTGCACAGAAGATCTCGGGTTTGTGAGCCGAGCGAGACAGGGCTTCCACGATCGCGTGCTCACGACCGCCACCGCCAAGAACGAGAATGCGCATTGGTCCTCCTGGTGCTTCTACCGCGTATGCCGGCGCGGGATAGGACTTGTTCCAGCATCGGAAGTGTACCCCAAGAGGAGTGACCGAGGACGGTCTGTGCCGTCGACTCGGCGTACATATCTTGCGATACCCTGTCCGAACCGCAAGCACCCACAGAGGAGATTCTTGCTGTTGCGGGCCCCGGCGAGGACTGTCTGAGCACGGATCGTCCCCGCTCGCGGGCGCTACGCCTTCGAAGGCTTCCGCTTACGGTCGCCCTTCCCACCTGCGCATGATGGTCTGCTCGCGGCTGGGGCCGACGGCGATCATCGAGACCGGCACCTCGGCCAGGTCCTCGATGAACTCGATGTAGTCGCGGGCCTCCTTGGGAAGCTCCTCAAAGGTACGGCAGTGCGTGATGTCGGTCTTCCAGCCGGGAAGCTCCTCGTAGATCGGCTTCGCGTGGTGGAACGCGGTCTGGTGGCACGGCAGATCGTTGTAGCGCCTGCCTTCGTACTCGTAGGCCACGCACACCTTGATGGTATCCACCGCCGAGAGTACATCGAGCTTGGTTATCACCAGATCGGTAAGGCCGTTGATCTGCACCGCATAGCGGATGATCACAGCGTCGTACCAGCCGCAGCGACGCTGGCGACCCGTGGTCGTGCCGTACTCGCCGCCCACCTTGGTGAGCAGCTCGCCGGTCTCATCAAAGAGCTCGGTCGGGAACGGCCCGGAGCCCACGCGCGTGATGTACGCCTTGGCGATACCGAGGACGCGGTTGATAGCCTTGGGGCCCACGCCGGTACCCGTACACGCGCCGCCCGCGGTCGGGCTCGACGACGTCACGAACGGATACGTGCCGTGGTCAAGGTCGAGTAGCGTGCCCTGGGCACCCTCGAAAAGCACCCACTGATCCGAACTGAGCGCGCGGTTGATAACCACCGAGGTCTCGGCGATATGCGGCTTGATGCGCTCTGCGTACTCGAGGTACTCATCGGCGATCTGGTCGACGGTGTACGTGGGCATGCCGTACAGCTTCTCGAGCATGTCGTTCTTCTCGGGAAGCGCGGCTTCGAGTTTCTTGCGGAAGATGTGCGGATCGGTGAGGTCCTGCACGCGCAGGCCCATGCGCGACGCCTTGTCCTGGTACGCCGGGCCGATACCACGGCGCGTGGTGCCGATCTCGTTGCTGCCCAGGCGACGCTCGCTCGCACCGTCAAGATCGCGGTGGTACGGCATGATGAGGTGCGCGTTGCAGCTGATGAGCAGCCGCCGGGTGGAGATGTCATCGGCCTCGAGCCGGTCGATCTCCTCAAGGAGGACCTTGGGGTCGATGACGCAGCCGTTACCGATGACCGGTGTGATGTGCGGATACATGATCCCGGATGGAATCAGGTGCAGCTTGAGCGTGCGACCTGCGTGAATGACGGTGTGACCTGCGTTGTTGCCGCCCTGGAAGCGAACGACGTAGTCAAAGTCGTCCGCGATGAGGTCGGTGATCTTGCCCTTGCCTTCGTCGCCCCACTGCGCGCCGAGGAGAACTATACCGGGCATGTGGTGACTCCTTGGTACTGCTCGGCCCCGCGGACCCTCGCCGCCGCTCCCGGACCGGGTGCACCGCCTCCAGGCGGCGCACGCAACACCCGCCGTGCGGGCGGGTGCACGCGTAGTATGCCAGCCGGGAGTGATTTCGGCTAGTCGCCGCCGACGGCCAGTCGGCGCTCATCGCGCCTGGCAGCCATCTGTGCCGCCCCCTCTTGAGCGCGTGTGGTGGCCCGTCTACGATGTGCTCAGACGACACCACATGCGAGGGGACCGTTGCGCGGGCAAGGGGAGGCAGCAATGACAGAGGATTCGGACACCCGTACTGGCTGGCACGTACGTCGTTGGACGCCCTCGGGGGAGTCGCAAGGCGGACCCTACACGTGGGAACAACTGCTGGACTTTGCGAGCCGCAAGCCATTCCAACCGCAGGACACGGTGTGGCACCCGAGCATGACCGACTGGGTGCCCGCGCAGTCCGTGCCCGGCCTTGGGGCAGGTCCCGTAGCGCCAGTCGTCCCCCAGGCAGTGAGCCCCGCGCAGCCCGCATACGCCCCCCAGGTCACACCGGCGCATGCTGACCAACCCGCCGCGACGCCTCCCGCACCTCCTCGCAAGAAGCGGGGCGGACTCATCGCGTTTATCGTCGTACTCGCCGTCGTTCTCATCGGCGGCGGTATCGGGGCATGGCTGATCTTCGGCAAGAGCGGGAATCCGCTCGCCGGCGATGGTGGCCCCAAGCTGGGCGAGGCCAGCGCCAAGGTCCCCCAGCGGGCATCGCTCGTTGAGACCGCCGAGTGGGGCGAGGTCCCCGCGAACCAGATCTGCGTGATGCTGGCCGAGGGCTCCAACCGCAAGGATGCCGAGAAGGTCGCCACGACGATCGGCGGCACGGTCGTCGGCGAAGTCGAGTTTGTGAGCCTCTTCCAGATCGAGTTCGCCGGAACCACCGAGGCCGACCTGGTGGCCGCACTCCAGGCGGCCGAGAACGCCGAGGGCGTCGACTACGCGTTCCCCAACCAGCAGGTGTATTCGGACGCCGAGATATGGGGCGTACGGGTGGACGCCTACGACGACCCCATCTACGGCGGGGGCGCCGGCGATGGCTACAAAGCCATGGGCGTCAGCAAGGCATGGACGTACATTCGGGGCGCCGGCGTCGACCTGAACCAGGTGAAGGTCGGGGTCGTCGACGACGGCATCTACATGCCGGGCGAGGGTGTAGAGAACGAATTCGAGGGCGGCAAGGTCAACATCGAGTTCCCCGACCCGGCCGCTGGCGAGAATGCGGCGCCCGAAGTCTGGGACGACGGCAAGACCAACCCGGCGGGCAGCCACGGCACTGGCGTGAGCACGATCATCGGGGCCGATCCCGATAACGGAGGCCCCTCCGGCGTGGCGGGCCCGCTTGGCGACAAGCTCACGATCTCGATGATCAACCACTACAGCAGTCAGTACGGAGACGCGGAGTCTGTCCCGGACCCGAACGACCCGACCAAGTACGTGTGGTCCAACGGCAAGACGTACGTGGACGGATCGCTCGTGGCGCTCACCAAGCAGGTCGGCAACGGCGCCAAGGTCATCAACTGCTCGTGGGGCAACTCCGAGGCAAGCACGGCCACAGTGGCCGCATACAACCGCTTCTTCACCAAGATGGCGGCCGAGCACCCCGACGTGCTGTTCGTCTGCTCGGGCGGCAACGGCGGTAAGGTCATGAAGGGCGCGAACCGCATCCCGAGCGGACTCAAGCTGCCGAACATGATCACCGTAGGAGCGCTCAACAACGACGGCTCCACCGCGAGTTATGCCGATAAGGCGAGCGCGGACTACGAGATCACGCTGGGCGCTCCCGGGACGCAGCAGGTCGTTGGCACCGGCGCAAACGGCGGGCCAGAGCAGCAAGACGGCTCCAGCTTCGCCGCCCCGCAGGTCACGGCCGCCGCGGCCATCCTGAAGTCGCTCAACCCCAAGCTCACCGCGGGAGATATCAAGGCGATCCTCACCCAGACTGCGCGCCCCGGCGTCCCCAACACCTCGGGCGACCCCAATGCGAGCTCGCAGCTGGTCAACAAAGACGAGATGGGCGCGGGTATCGTCGCGCTCGACGCGGCCGTGCTCAAGGTCATCAACGATATGCGGGTGGCCAAGGGCCTGCCGGCGCTCACACCCGAGACGCTGGAGCAGATGGGCGTGGTGGACGCGGTCGCGATCACGGGGGCTCAGGGCGAGTACACCGTTAAGGGGATCGTGAAGGCCGCGGGCGAGAAGGGCGTCGACCTCAAGATCGAGGTATACGGCGAGAATTCGGGCATTGGCGGCAAGACCGAGCAGTCGCTCGCGGGTGCCGGCGAGGCCAAGTGGAGCGTCACGCTGGCCGAGGACAAGGGCACGATCAAGGTCACCCGACTCGACAACGGGGCGGCGAGCCTGATCACCATCGAGTCGATCGACATCAATGGCGACTGGACCGGCACCTTTACGGTCACCAACGTATTGATCACCGACCAGAAGGCGGCCGAGAAAGAAGGCTGCAGCACGGCCATCATGGATGCGCTCAAGGGCAAGGCGTTGCCGATGACGCTCGACGTGACAGTGGATGAATCCGGGCAGGGCTCGGGAGTGATGCTCATCGACGTGTCGTCGCTCAGTGAGGGCAGCGAGAACTCCAGCGAGCCGCAGACCATCGGCATAAGCTACTCGGGCACCACCGTCACGTTCAGTCCGCAAGGTGAAGGCGTATCGAGCATGACAGCGACCGTGACCCGCAGTGGCGACAACTATGTCATGAACGGCACGATGGCCGGCGGCGGAAGCGGCTGGACGATGACGGCCGTCTTCAAGCTGACGAAGCCGGCTCCGGCGCAGTGACCGCCGCAGTATGAGACCTGTCCTGTTCGAATTCGCGGTGGGCGGGCGGCAGTTCGTGCTCGGCTCGTACAGTACGTTCTACACGCTCGCGTGGCTGGTGGCACCGCTCGTCGGCGCGTGGGTCGCGGCGCGCCGGGGGCTCCCGGGGCGACGGGTGTGGGCGCTCTTCGCAGTCGCGCTCGTGGCTGGCATCGTG
>JBASNZ010000051.1:0-4285 GCA_049657775.1 Coriobacteriia bacterium
AGCGCCTCGGCGTCGTCCGGCGCGCGGTGCGCGCGAAGCTCCAGACTGAACGCGGACGCCAGGTCCACGAGCCGGTGCGAGCGCAGCCGCGGAAGTGCCACGCGCGCAAGCTGCAGGCTGTCCATCCACGCGCCACGCAGGCGGGTAGGCCCGCAGCCGCAGGCAGCCAAGAAGGTCCGGTCGAAGTTGGCGTTGTGCGCCACCAGATCGCGGTCGCCCACAAAGTCGCCCAGCTTGCAGACGATGGCCTCGATCACGGGCGCGCCCTTAAGCATCTCGTCGTCGATGCCCGTGAGCTGCGTGACCTCGTGCGGTACCGGCTTGCTCGGGCTCACCAGCGTCTGGAAGCGGTCGATGATCTCGGGTCCGCGGGCGATAACAGCGCCGATCTCGATGATCTCGTCGCGGTAGGGATCGAAGCCTGTGGTCTCCACGTCGATGAAGCACACCTCGGCCTCGAAGCCGAAGACCGCGGTCTTTGCGCGCTCGGCGAGCGTGGCGTAGCGCTCGGCCACGTCCGCGTCGGTGCCGGGCTGAAGGAAGCGTGTGAGTGCCTCGGAAGTCATGCCCGCAAGCGTAGCATGCGACTCTGACTCCGGGGGGATCGCGCGGATGCGCGGATGGTTTCTCGCGCGCGAGGGAGTACACCGCACCAGTTGCGACACCGCACCAGTTGCGGCACGCCTCGCCCACACACAAACGGGGCACCCGGTTTCCCGGACGCCCCGTGTCAGTACTGGATGCTAGGGTCTGGTTACTGGCCCATACCTGCCAGCTCACGGCTCTTAACAACCCACTTGCCGTCCACCTTGGTAAAGGTCCACACATAGTCAAAGCTGCCGCCGGCCATCGTGGCGGTCGCGTTCACAAGTGTGTCCTCGCCGGACGTGGTGGTCTCGCCAAGCTTGAACTCGGTGATGCCATAACCAGCCAGCTGCTCGCCAAAGCTCGCCGCGTCCTGGGCGGCCTTCTTGTCGGCCGGGAGCAGGTCGTACGCGGTCTGGTAGTCGCCGCTGATGATGGAGTTGAAGTACGACTCAACGTGCTGCTCGGGGGTAACGCCGTCCTTGAGCCTGGTGGCTGTGGCCGGATCGAACTCGCCGGTAGCAGCGGCCGGCATGGTCGCCGAGGTGGCAGTCGAAGCCGTACCCGCTGTGCCGCCGGTGGTGGTTGTGGTGGTGGTCGCCGGCTTCTGGAACACGATGATCGCAACGATCACGCCCAGGAGGACAACGATGACCCCAAGGAGCGCTAGTACGCCCTTGTTAGGGCCGGCCGGACGGCCGGTCTCAACGTCTGACATGGTGAATCCTTCCTTCTCGCTTGCCTGAACAACGCCATTTGCGCTGAAAGAGCATAAACCGCCCGCGTGACCGAGACAACCGCGCGGTCGTGAATGCATATACAATCAGCACATGTCCCGCCAACGCTCACTCTTCGACATCGTGGGGCCGGTCATGATCGGCCCTTCGTCCAGCCACACCGCCGGCGCCGCTCGCCTCGGCGCGCTTGCCCGCGCGGTCATCGGCAGCCAGCCCGTGAAGGCGCGTATCACGCTTCACGGATCGTTCGCCACCACCGGCCATGGCCACGGCACCGACATCGCGCTTGTCGCGGGTCTGCTCGGCATGGCACCCGACGACACCCGCCTTCCGCGCGCGCTCGACATCGCCAAGAAGAGCGGCCTTGCTGTCTCCTTTGACGAAGAGGACCTGGGCGAGGTTCATCCCAATACCGCGCGCATGATCCTTGCGGCCGCGGACGCTCGCGAATACCTGGTGCAGGGGTCGTCGCTCGGCGGCGGCGACGTGGTGGTGACCCTGGTGGACGACTTCCCGGTGGAGATCACCGGCGAATTCCCCGTGCTCGTGGTGGTTCATCACGACCAGCCCGGCGTGGTCGCCGCGGTAACGGCGCGCCTGGCGGCCGACGTCATCAACATCGCGGCCATGCAGGTCGCACGCGAGCGGCGCGGCGCACGGGCGCTCATGCTCATCGGCACCGATGAGCCGGTCTCGGGCGAGATCGCCGCCGGGATCGCGGCCATCGACGGCATCGCGGAGGTTCGCGTGGTGCCGCGGGTGTAGCGCCCCGGCGAACGGCGGCGGGTGAGACGCGAGGCGCTCCCGGCTACCCGCACTTAGCCTTGCACGTGCGGCAGCTCCCGGTGCACGACACAAGCTTGAGGGTGTTGCAGCGCGGACAGCGCACGCCCTCGGCAAGTAACCCGCACGTGGGGCATGGCGTCTTGATGCTGGTCACGCTCAGCGCACCTTTGATGGTCATCTTCGCTCCTGCGCTCCGGGTGCTCACACCAGCACCTCCAGCAGTCGTGCCAGCAAGCCGCCTACCACAAACGCGCCGCTCACCGACGCGGCGAACAGTCCGACAAGGTACTTCCACCCGCGCTCCTTGAAGATCACCATCACGCTCGCTATACACGGGACGAAGAGCGTGATCGTCACCATCGCCACCAGCAGTTGCGCCGAGGAGAGATCCATCGTGAAGAACCCTGCGGCGCCAAAGTCCCGCCGCACGAACCCCATCACGAACGCGGTGGATGCCTCGGCCGGCAGGTGCAGCCAGCCGACGGTGAGCGGCACGGCCGCGGTCTGGATCCAGTCGAGCGCGCCGGTCACCTGCAACGTGGAGATAAGTGTCGCGCCCGCGAGGAAGAAGAGCGCGACTTCCTTCATGAAGTGCCACACCTTGATGGAGCTCTTGCGAAGAACGTTGCCCATACGCGGAATACGCAGCGGCGGCAGGTCGATAAGCAGGTCCGTCGACACGCCGGGCGTGATCTTGTTGAGCACGGTGCCCACCGCAACGAAGATCACCAGTAGCGACACGAAGTAGCCGAGCGCGTAGAGCGGGCCCACGCGCGTCATCATCGCGGCGATGACCGCGATCTGTGCCGAGCACGGCACCGCGATAGCCATGAGCGCTGTCGCGATGAACCGTTCGCGCTTGCTCCCGAGGATGCGCGTCGTAAGCGTGCCCATGGTGACGCAGCCCAGCCCTAAGATGAGCGGGATGACGGCGCGGCCGTTGAGGCCGAGCGAGGTGAGCGCGCGGTCGGCAAGCGCGGCGATCCTGGGCAGGTACCCCGAGTCCTCGAGCAGCGCCATGAGCAGGTAGAAGCCGGCCACGAGCGGCAGGATCACGCCCAACAGGTACGTGACCGTCATCGTGAGCACGCCAAACTCGCCCGCCAGGAACGTGTTGGCGATCGAGCCGACCTCGAAGACGCGGCCGACGAGACCGCGCACGAACGGCTCGTAGTAGCCCTTCATGATCGTGCCCTCGGTAATGCCCACGAGGTCACTCGCGAGCCACTGGCCGAGGACCTTGTACATGGCGAACAACAGCACGCCCAGGAGCGGCAGCCCCGTGAGCGGGTGCATCATAAGGTAGCTCAGGTGCGCGCCAAGACCGGCGCCCTCGGTGGTCGTTGTCAGCACGTGGCCGACGATGTCGTTCACGCGATCGCGTCGCGCGGTGTAGACCGCGTCGCGTCCGGCCGGGGCCGCGGCGGGCACCGCATGGCGCCCGGCGATGGTGGTGTCGCCCTCAAGCACCAGCAGCGCCTCGGCACGCGAGCCCGTGAGCGCCGCGACCGACAGCAGCTGGCTGTCGAGGGCGGGATCGGCATGACCGGGGCGTGCCTCGGACAAGCGCCGCAAGACCTCGTCGATGCCAGCGCCGGTGACCGCGACGGTCTCCACCACCGGCACGCCGAGGAGGTCCTCGAGCAGGTCGCGATCGATGGCGACGCCTTGCTTGCGAGCCTCATCGGCCATGTTGAGCGCGACGATCACGGGCAGGCCCATGTCGATGAGCTGCAGCGTGAGGAACAGGTCTCGCTCGGGGTGCACGGCGTCAACAACGTTGACCACGACGTCGGCCGAGAGGATGACGTCGCGGGCGACGGCCTCTTCGTCGTTGAACGATCCCACGCCGTAGACGCCGGGGGTGTCCACGATCTGCAGGTCACCGGCGCGGCCGCGGAAGATCTCCACGGTGGTGCCGGGGAAGTTGCTCACATCCACGTACGTGCCAGTGAGCGCACCAAAGACCACGGACTTGCCCACGTTGGGGTTGCCGGCGAGCACGATGGTGCGCGCGGCGGCGGCGGGGGTGGCGGGACCCGCGGGGCCGGCCTTCCGGGACGCTCCCGTCGGCGTGTGGCAATTGGCCATGCTAGGCCACCTCACCCGGGCAGAGGCGCCGGATCCGGATGCGACTGGCAAGTCCTCGCCCCACGGCGATCTCCTGACGGCCCGAG
>JBASNZ010000052.1:0-32712 GCA_049657775.1 Coriobacteriia bacterium
GGTCCGTACACTCATCGGCTCCGCGGGCTCGACCGCACCCGCACCCGCTGGCGAATCCGTCGTCAAGAGCGACATCACCTTCTGCAGCAGCGTGGCCATGTCCACCGACGAGGCAAGATGCGCCGAGGCGCCGGCCTGGCGCGCTCGCAGCGCGGTCGCCTCGGACGGTGCGCCCACAACGATGATGACCGGGATGTGGCCCAGCTCGGGGTCGGCCTTGAGCTCCTGGGTGAACGCGAAACCGTCCATTCCCACCAGGTCGCCGTCGGCGATGATCACCCCGGGGCGGCGTTGCCGCGCGATCCCGATCGCACGCATGCCCGAGATGGCGGTGATGATCTCAACCCCGGGTAGTGCCGCCGAGGCAGCCTCCCGCACGCGATCTGCAAACGTCGCGTCATCATGAACAACCAATATCCCGGTTTCAGCCACTCGTCGACACCCTCCCGATGATCGGGTACCCCGCTGATGTATGTGCCCGGTCCACGGGCAGACTCTTCTGTGTATCGGCAGCACGTCCGGCTCACTCAACCGCGGGAGACACGGACCGCTATGATGTACCGATGCAAGAGGGAGGCACCGTGCGGCTCACAATCGAAAGCCTAGCATACGGCGGGGCGGGCGTGGCCAAGACGTCCGAGGGCCTGACAGTGTTCGTCGACGGAACCTGCGCGGGCGATACGATCGAAGCCGAGGAGATCGAGCGGCACCCGCGTTTCGTCCGCGCCCGACTGACGTCGGTACTGGAGCCTTCGCCGGACCGCGTGGAAGCTCCGTGCCCGTATTTTGGCATCTGCGGGGGCTGCCAGTGGCAACACGTCGCATATGATGCGCAGTGCCGGGCCAAGAGCGCGGCCGTGACCGACGCCCTCACGAGGATCGGCCGGCTCGACGTAGCCGCGGCCGGGATACTTCCATCGGCGGACCGGTACGGGTACCGCAACAAGATCGAACTGCGCGTCCTGCCAACCCCTCGTGGACCGCAACTGGGCTTCACGCGACACGCGAGTAACCAGATCGTCCCGATCGACGAGTGCATGTTGCTGCCCGCCAGGTCTCGCCGCGCGCCGCGCGCGCTCGGCGGAGCGCTCCGCTATCTCTCGGGCCGGGCGGACGTGGAGATAGAGCGCGTGGCGCTTCGGGTGTCGCGTTCGGGCGAGACCGAAGTAGACATCTGGACCGACCCGGGGCCGTTCCCCCGGCAGCTCGCCGCAAAGGTCATCGCCGACGCCGTGAAGGCCAGGACGGTGACCCGCGTCATCGCAAAGGGCCCGAGCGAAGCGAGGAAGGTCGTCAAGGTCGAGGTGCTCTCCGGACCGGGCGCGTGGCGGGAGAAGCTCGCGGGCGATCAGTACATCGTGTCGGCGCCTTCATTCTTCCAGGTCAACACACGCGCCGCGGAGACACTGCGCGAGAAGGCCTGCGGTGCGATCGAGGATTCGGGGGCCACATACGTCGCCGATGTCTACGCCGGAGTGGGAACCTTCACGCTCCCCCTGGCCCGCTTCGCCGACGTCGTCGCGATCGAGAGCTCCTCGCATGCGCTCGCCGACCTCAGACGCAACCTCGACGCCGCGGGCCTGGAAGCCGAGATCGAGCCGGGTGACGCCGGTCGCATCCTCTCCGAGATCGAACCGCCCGAGGCGATCATCGTGGACCCGCCCCGTGCGGGACTTGGACATGAAGCGGGGCAGGCGCTCATCGGCGCCCACCCCGGCACTCTGGTCTATGTGTCGTGCGATCCCGCCACGCTCGCCCGGGATGCAAAAGAACTGGTCGCCGCCGGCTACACGCTGCGATCCCTGGCGCCGGTGGACATGTTCCCTCAGACCTACCACGTCGAAACGGTGGCGGTCTTCACCCGCGATTAGACGAGCTTGCCGACCTCGGGGAAGTCAAGCACGTGCTCATCGTGCGGCGCATCCTCGTGCTCGACAGTCAGATCACGGCCGGCGGCGTGCATGCCTTCGTGATCGCCGCCGTCCCACATGGAACTCTCGGTGAGGTCGTAGACCATTCCTTTGTACGCAACATACGCAGGACGACCGTCCTGGCCGTCAAACTGCTTCAGGTCCTCAAGCGTGAACTCCCTCATGCGTGCCTCCTCAAGAATCGTGCGGACAGGTCGAAGACTATATTCCCGTCCTGAAGGGGCCGCGCACCGGGGTTATCACTACTCCCGCTCAAGGTGATCGCGGAGCGCGAAGAGGTCCACGACGATTCGTCGACCCTTGGTGGCAACGATGCCGTCCTTGGCGAGCTGGGACACCACGCGACTTGCGGTCTCTCTCGACGTGCCCGCGAGCGTGGCCATCTCGTAGTGGGTCAAGCCCTCCACCACAGGCACGCCACGCGACTCGTACGAGGCGGTGGCAACGTTCAGCAGCACGCGCATGACACGGTGTGTGGCATCGTGAAAGGCCATCTCCTCGAGCCTACCTATGAGACTGCGGACCCGCATCGAGAGCGTGGCTATGAGCGTAAGCGCCAATCGTGGCTGTACCTGAATGGCGGCCGACAGATCCTTCGCATCGAGTGCGAGCACCTCGACATCGGTGACCGCGATGACGTCGGCGGAGCGCGGCTCCGCATCCACCAGGCTCATCTCGCCAAAGTGCGACGGCGCGTCCAGATAGTTGAGCGCCAACTCCTTGCCCTCGGGAGACGCCAGCGTCACCTTGACGCGCCCCGACACCAGGAGGTACATCGTGGCGCCGCGGTCGTTCTGCGCGATGATGAACGAACCCCTGCGGTACTGCTTGAGGGTCAGCATACGCGCGAGAGACTCGAGGTCGTGCTCGGGAAGCCCCGCGAACATGGGGAACGCGGAGAGCTTGGTGACTATGAGGTCGTGCGTCACTTCGGTCATGGTCCTTCTTATCGGTGAATGACAGCGTTTTCTATAGTGACACACGAAGGGTGACAGCCGCGATAGCCATCACCCTTCGCCGTTGGTAGCGGGCTGTGGTTCTACAGTTCGGTCTTGATGTATCCCAGCATCTGCGGAACGAAGTCATCCATGATGAGCGGCAGCATGTTGGGCAGCAGCGCATCCATCGTCTGCGGGAGCAGGTCGGGCATAAGCGCTTCCATGTCCTCGGGCAGCGGTCCCACACGACGCGATACCTCCACGAGCATGGCCGGCATAACCTTGGGCATCATCGCGGGCATCATCGCGGGCATCATCGCGGGCATCATCTTGCCCATCAGCGGGAGTCCACCGGGGATAGCACGTGCCGCCTTCATCATCGGCACCATCCCCGATGGCATCGCCTTCATCATCTCCGGCAACAGCGCCACCATGATGTTCATGATCACCTCGGGCTTCATGAGGTAGATGAACTTCTCAAAGTAGCCCCACGTCTCGGCGGCGTACGCCGAGGGATCCTCATGCGCGATGCCCAGGCCGTCCATCGCCAGGTGCGCGAGGTCGATGACCTCCACGGGGATGTCCTTCTTGTCGCGCGAGTCGCGCAGCTGCACCTGGCAACAGGGGCAGAGCGCCACAACCGCGTCGGCGCCCACATCAACAGCCTCATCGAGGCGCTTCTTGCCGAGCTCCGGCGCCACCGGCGTGTCACCGATGAGGGTGAGAACCGAACCGCAGCACAGACCCTCGGCACGGTTGTGCGCCATCTCCACAAGTTCCACGCCCGGGATCGCCTTGATCAGCTCGCGCGGCGGCTCGTAGTTGCCCTGCGCACGACCCATGTGACATGAGTCGTGAAATGCGAGCTTCTTGTCCACGGGATGCGTGAACTCGAGCGCACCGTCAGCGATCGCGTCGGCCACGAGCTCCGAATAGTGCTTGACCTCGAATTCGTACTCGTCACCGCGTTTGGCGGCCAGTTCGGCGTACATCTCCTTCCACACCAGTCCGCACGCCGGGCACGAGGTTACGATGGTCTTCGCCCCGCGCTTTCGGGCCTCGGCGACGTTGTGCTCGTAGATCTTCTCGAACTCATCCCACTTGCCCGACACCTTCATCGGGATACCGCAGCAGGCTTCGTCCTCGCCCATGTAGTTGAACTTCACGCCCGCGGCGTCCAGCAACTCCACGGTGGACTTGGCCACGTCGGTGTTCACAAAGCTCGCGGTGCATCCGGCGAAGTACATGATGTCCGAGGTGGGATCGATCTTCTCGACGATATGCTCCGGCACCCAGTCAGCACGCTTCTCGCGCTTGCCGGACCAGATGTTGAGCTCGCCTCGAAGCGACGCGGCGATCATCTCGAATGCGGGGAACGTCATCCGTCCCTCATCGTTGATGAGCTTGCCGCGCATCGACATCCACGAGTGCTCCACGGGAAGCTGCAGCTGGCAGCGCGTGTTGCAGACCTCACAGGTGGTACAGACGAGGAACGTGTCCACCATCTTCTGATCGAACTTCTCGCGACCCTCGATGACATCGCGAAGGTACAGGTACTTGCCACGCGGAGAGTGCGACATCCAGCCACGCACGCTGTACTCCTCGCAGGTGGGCACGCAGTAGCCACACTGGGCGCACGCGTAACTGTAGTACGCCACGTCGGCGGGAACGCCGTTGCGCTCCTTGGTGCCCACCGGATCGCCCTTTGGCCGAGTGGCCGCGTTAGCGACCGGCCGCACAAGCGGCTCGAACGCGAGCGCCATGCCCATGAGAGCGTTGATCGCGCCAGTACCGAGTATCTTCTTGGGATTCATGATCCCCGCGGGGTCCTTGGCGCGCTTGTAGTCTTCAAGGGCGCGGTACTTGCTCTCGCCGAGAACGCTCTTGGCCTCCTGTCGGAAGAACAGACCCGTCGAGTAGGCGCCACCGTGATGCTGCTTGGCGATCTTGATGACCACAAGCGACAGCGCGAAAGCAAGGTTGAAGGCCAGCGAACGCTCGTCGTGCGGGATGAAGCCGAGCAGAACGACCTTGTCGCCCTTGCCGAACATGCCCTCCAAGATGAACGGTTGCTTGATGCGCGTATCGATCTCACCCAGGACGGCCGCGAGATCCGCGAGGGGCACGACCACCTCGGTCGGCACGATGGAGGGTCCAACGCGCTTGAGACGCATCGGCGCGAATCGCTGCTCCCACTCGTGCTCGGCCGTCTGCGCGTCCAGTTCGGTACCGCCATTGGCAGCCACGATCGAATCGAGAGCGGCATCGATGGCACCGCGCCTCGAAGCGGGGTACGCGATGACCGCGATGAACGCCAACGGCAGCTCGGGCTCGAAGCCTTCGTGCGCCGTCTCGTAGGGGTGACCGTGACGGTGCGGGAGCGTCTTCTTGAGGCGTACCGACTCGGGATTGAGGAACGTGATCGACCAGATCGGAAGGCTCTGGCTTGAGATGGCCTTGAGCGCACCCTCGATGGAACGCGCGTCCGGGAATGCGATAACCCGATGCACTTCGTCTTCCAGATCACGGACTGCGATCGTGACCTCGGTGATGATGCCCGTGATTCCCTCGGCGTCGGCGATGAGCCGCTCAAGCTCCTCGCCTGTGAACTCGCGAACGGTACCGTCCGGCTCGACGACCCTTGCGCCCAGGACGCTGTCCTTGAAGAAGCCGTATTCATACGAGCCAAACCCGGCGCCGCCCTGGGCGAACCAGCCGGCCACGGTCGATGACGGGAGAGATGACGGGTAGAGCCGCAGGTCCAGGCCTTGCTTGTTGAGGGACTTCTGCAGTGACTCCCAGAGCGCACCGCCCTGGACACGCGCCGTCTTGGCGCCGGCGTCCACCGAGAGGAGCTTGCCCATGCCTGACATGTCAGCAACCACTGCTCCGGGAAGCGGCAGCACACCGCCGTATCCCGACGTGGACATACCGCGAGGTACCACGGTGAACCCTTGAGCGCGCGCAAGTCTGACAAGCGCGACGACCTCGTCCTCACTGGCGGGCCGTACCACGGCACCCGCCACACCGGTCGGCATGAGGGGTTTCACCAGCTTGGGCAGCGAACCGACGTCCGCCGAGTACAGCTTTCGTTCGACACGATCGGTTCGCATCCGGTCACCAAAGATCTCCTTCAGTGACTCTTCAACTCGAGCGGTGACGACTCCCATACGACAATCGCTTCCTTCCGGCCTGGTCGATCCGGCAAACGGCACGCGCCGTCATACCCCCTTGGGTATGTGCATACACGATGCCAGAATACCCACCCCGGTATCCTTAGTCAACGACTACGCGCATCCTAGGGCGCTGCGCATCACGGGGACGCCACCAGAGCGTCGTCGCGGGGATGGTATCCTTGCCCCGTCGGAGTCCATTCCGCGCAGAGGAGCGTCTTCGTGAGAGGGATCCTATTCGACCTGGACGGAACGCTGTTGGACATCGATCTGCCGGGATTTCTCGATCGTTACTTCCGGGCACTCACCCTGGCGTCAGAGCCCCTACTTGCGGACAGCCTGAGCGGCGACGCACTCATGGCCGCTATACAGAGCGCCACGGGCCGCATGATGGAATCGCATGCCGGACGCACGAACCGTGAGGTGTTCGCGGATGAATTCAGCTCCGCTGCAGGTTTGGACTTTGATGAAGCATGGCCCGTCTACGCCCGCTTCTACGCCGAGGTGTTCCCGGGCCTTCGCGGAGGATCCGGCCCGGCTTCGGGCGCACGCGAAGTGCTCGAAACCGCCATGTCGCTGGGACTCCGGGTTGCTATCGCCACCAATCCGATCTTTCCACGGGAGACGATCGATCACAGGTTGGCCTGGGCGGGCCTGGATGATCTGCAACTGCAGACCGTCACCAGCTATGAGACGATGACCGCGTGCAAACCGCATCCGGAGTATTTCGTGCAGACCGCCGCGCTGCTCGGCCTGGAACCATCGGACTGCATGATGGTGGGCGATGACCGGTTTCTGGACATGCCGGCCGCCGACACGGGGATGAAGACGTTCTACGTTGGACCGTCTCCGGACGCCGTCGCCGATTACCGCGGCAGCCTGATGGATCTGGCGGGACTTCTGCCGAGGATCGTGACTACACGAGTCGACGCCGAATGAGCGCGACCCATGCGCCGTCGAGGCGCTGGTCGCAATCGAACTCGAAGCATCCCCGGGACTCGCGCCGCAAGTCGAGCTGATATCCCAGGCCCGACGGGTCGTGGTCGCAGATGAGCACCACGCTGTCCTGGCAGTCGATCTCGATCATCCGGTCTACGATCGAGAAAACGATGGGGCGCCGCATCGCAGGCGTAAGCCCGCGAAGGTCAACGACGAGTCCACTCGCCGAAGTGCTCACGCGACCCCTCCACTAGCGACGCGACATGAAGTCACGAGCCGCCATCCTCCTCGTTTTCGTACTCCTCCGCCAGATCAGTACCCGCACATTGCGCGGTCTCGCGTGGTGCCATGCTATCGCGTTCCGTCGTGCAGCGCTCGCGGAGCGCATCGACGTCCTCGCCGGCTCCACCGGATGCGGGCGCCTTGCCAAGCGACATCGTCTCGGACTTCTTGTCATCGGTGAGCATTACTCTCCCCCTTCTGCACAATTGGCCGTTCGTCCCACATTTCCTGCATCCAGAACTGAGGTCATCGATCCAGGCTTTCGCAGGTCGTTCTAGAACTTCTTTCACCAGACAGAACGTTCCTTACTCGTCATCGTCTTGTTACACTGTTGTACAAGCGCACGACCGCTCACCTTTTGAGGGGGACATGGACGGCAGCCAGGTTCTGCGGTTCACCTTTTTGAGCGTTTGGGGCACCTCGTGGGGAGAGGGCTCCAGGTTGTCGCGACTCTTCAGAACCCTCAGTTGATCCACCACCCGCCGGGCAGGTCTGCCCGCAGCCAACGAGAATCCGCGCGTTTGCGGTTGTGGTTCTCGTGGCATTCACTTCCCTGAAGGCCTAGGGAGACGATCCGCCGTACCGGTCACGGAAATCGTCGCGTCCCCTTGTTGGGCCGAGAGTATCCCCCCGGAACAGGATGAAAGGAGGAGCGCGGGCCGCGTAGCGCTCGCGCCGGGCAGTGGCCCGGAGGAATCAGTTACTTCGCTAAGTGTTGGTTCCGTATGACACCAAGGAGGTGTATGGCATGGCGCAAGAGGCGCACGGTGCGCTCAACGACCTTCTCGCGGTCCGCGGCGTATCTCGTCGCGACTTCCTGAAGTACTGCGGCTCCGTTGCTGCAGCTATCGGGCTGTCCGAGACGATGGCACCTCAGATTGCAGCCGCCCTGGAGGGAGCCCCCAAGCTCCTCCCCGCTTTGTGGATCAACGGCGGTTCGTGCTCCGGCTGTACCGAGTCGATCGCACAGGTCGACACGCCTGACGTGGCAACGATCGTTCTCGACTATCTGTCATTGGAGTACTTCGAGACGATCATGGCCACTGCCGGTACATGGGCGGAGGGGAACATCAAGAAGCGGGTCGCAGAGGGCGGCTACATCGTCGTCTACGAAGGCTCGGTCATGACTGGGTTCGACGGTCATACGCTGACCACCGGTTCGCCGGACCAGACCGGCCTCGCTATCCTCGAGGAAGTCGCCGCCAACGCGGTCGCGGTCCTCGCGGTCGGTTCCTGCGCCGTCGATGGCGGTTGGGTCATGGCCCACCCGAACCCCGCCGGGGCTACTGGCGTCGCGGCATGGCTTCAGAAGAAGGGCATCAAGACCCCGGTCATCAGCATGCCGACCTGTCCGGTCAACCCCGAGTGGATCGTTGCCATGGTCGTTCAACTGCTGCTTGTGGCTGACCGCGATCCGGCCAAGTTCCTCGAGGCCACGCCCATGGTCGAGAGGACGTATTCCGACAAGGTGACCAAGCAGGACGTCACCCTGCTGCTCCCGAAGGGCATCTACGGCCAGAGCATTCACGACAATTGCCCGCGCCGCGGTCACTTCGAGAACGGCGAGTTCGTCACCGAGCTCGGCAGCAAGGAAGAGGCCCTCGGCTACTGCCTGTACAAGGTCGGTTGCAAGGGTCCCCAGACGTTCACGCAGTGTCCGATCACCCGTTGGAACCGTTCGGTCAGCTGGTGCGTCAACTCTGGTGCCCCGTGCATCGGCTGTGGCGGACTCAACTGGGTGGACAACAACGCCCCGTTCCTTAGCCGTCTGTCCGACATGCAGTTCGATGGCGTACTGGGCCTGGGCAACGTCCAGCCTGGTTCCATCGGCGCAGTCGTTGGTGGCGTCGTGGCCGCGGGGCTTGTCGCGCACGGTCTCGGCACCAAGGTCACCGGCCGTATGGGCGATGGGCCTCCCATGGAGGAAGCCAAGGCGTACGACCGTAAGCGCGAAGCAAAGAAGGGAGGCGATAAGTAGTGGCTCGCACCGTTGTCGACCCGTTGACCCGTATCGAAGGTCACCTGCGTGTCGAGGTCGAAGTGACCGAAGGAAAGGTCTCCGACGCCTGGGTGTCAGGCACCCTGTGGCGCGGCATGGAGCTCGTGCTTCAGGACCGCCACCCCGAGGATGCGTTCTGGGTCTCCCAGCGCATCTGCGGCGTCTGCCCGATCTCGCACAGCCACGCCTCAGCTCAGTCCACGGAGCAGGCGCTCGGGATCACCATCCCGAACAACGCCCGCATCATCCGTAACCTGATCGAGGCTGCGCAGTTTCTTCACAGCCACATCCTGTGGTTCTACACCCTGACGGCGCTTGACTACGTCAACCCCGTCAACGCACTGTCCGCGGACATAGCCGACACGTACGCTCTTGCGTACGCTGCCGGGACCAAGGTCTCCGACTTTGGCGCCGTGGCCAAGCGTCTCGCGGGATTCGTTGAGAATGGCCAGCTCTCGATCTTCACGGGTCATGAGGGCTGGTGGGGCGTAGGCGCCGAGAAGCACCCCGGCTATGTTCTTCCGCCGGAGCTCGACCTTATCGCCACCACGCACTACCTGGAAGCCCTTGAGCTCCAGGCCGTCGCAGCCGAGATCATCGCGGTCATGAGCGGCAAGTTCCCGCACCACATGACGTCGATCCCGGGTGGCACGGCATTCGTCCCCACCGAGCAGAAGCTCGATGACATCCTCTTCCGCTTCACGCGGGTCAAGGACTTCATCGACACCGCACTCATCCCCGACACGCTCGCTATCGCCCCGTACATCCTGGGCACAGCGTCGTTCGGTGGCGGCTGTGGCAACTTCTTGTCCTGGGGCGTGTTCGAGGCCGAGGACTTCGACCCCTACAAGCGCGCCCTGCCTCGTGGTTTCATCGAGAGCGCCAAGGGTCTGACGGTTTCCGAGGTCGGTCCCGACGATGTCACCGAGTACGTCGCCCACTCTTGGTACGACGACAAGAACACCGGTCTCAAGCCCGCCGAGGGCAAGACCGAGGCGAAGTACGAGGAGTACAGCGTCGACGGCAAGTACTCGTGGGGTAAGGCAGCCCGCTGCAAGGACCTGCCGGCCGAAGTCGGCCCGCTGTCCCGCATGCTGGTCGCGTATCTCGACGGCGTCAAACCCGTCAAGGACATCATCGACTTCGCACTCGGCAAGCTGTCCGAAGCCGCCGGTACGACGCTTGCGCCCACCGTTCTCGTATCCCTGCTCGGCCGCATTGCCGCCCGTAACCTCGAGGCTGCAGTCGTCGCCCAGTGGTCGATCGAGTGGGTCAACGAGCTCATCGCTGCCATCAAGGGTGGAGACAGCTCGTACTTCGTCACCGAGCGTGGCGACGCTGGCAAGGGCGCAGGCCTCTGGGAAGCCCCGCGCGGTTCCGTCGGCCACTGGATGACCGTCGAGGGTGGCAAGATCGCCAACTACCAGGTCGTCGCTCCGACGACCTGGGACATCGCTCCCCGCGATGACAAGGGCGTTCTTGGCCCGATGGAGCAGGCACTCGTTGGCACGCCGGTCGTAGACGCCGAGCGTCCACTCGAAGTCCTGCAGGTCGCGCACAGCTTCGATCCTTGAATCGGCTGCGCCGTCCACGTTGTGGACACAGTGAGCCGCAAGGGCGCGACCGTTCATACTTCGCCGATGGGGGTGATGTAGATGTCCGAACACTCTCACTATCGTGAGGCGCACCCGCTGGTGTTCGTCCTGACCCACTACATCAACCTGATCTGCATGATCATGCTTGCCTTCTCGGGCTTCTACATCCACTACCCGTTCTTCAACGGGTTCATGGGTGTAGCCCGCGGCATGCACTTCGTCGCCATGTACGTGATCGTCATCAACCTCACCTTCCGGATCATCGCCGCCTTCTTTGTGAAGACGTCGCCCGATCTTGGAAGCCGCGAGGTCGATACGGACATCAAGAACTGGCTGCCGCAGGAAAAGAACAAGCACCAGTTCTTCGAGACGATCAAGTACTACCTGTTCCTCCGCAAGGAAGGCGTCATCTCGGCGAAGTATGGTTCGCTGCAGAAGATCTCCTATCTCGCCACCATCCCGCTCACCTACCTCCAGGCCTACACGGGTTTCGCTCTTTACGGACCCACGCAGGGCTCGTTCGGCGGCGCGCTCGATCTGGTCGGCGGCCCCATGAACATGCGGATCATCCACTACTTCATCATGTGGGTGTTCATCGTGTTCACGATGGTCCACGCGTACCTGGCCAACATCTACAACTTCGCTCCCAGCAAGATGATCTTCCTGTGGAAAGAGACCGAGGTGAAGGGCCACTGATCGTGGTTCTGGCACGGTGATCTCGCATCACCGCCGCAACGGACGGGTCCCGGACAGAGGTTCGGGACCCGTTCCGCTATCATGGGACGCATCGCGCAGACGGCATAGATGCCGGGAGGCTCACGTGGAAGAACGCATACTGGTGCTGGGCGTCGGCAACGTCCTCATGCGCGACGAAGGGATCGGCCCACGGATCGTTGAGGAGATCGAGCGCCACTACCTGGTACCCGAGAACGTCACCGTCACCGACGCGGGAACCCTCGGACTTGGCATGCTCTACATGTTCCGCGGTATCGACTACCTGCTCGTGGCCGATGCTGTGAACGGCACCGGACACGTCCCCGGGACGGTCGTCAGGATCACTCCCGACGACTTTGCTCCCAACCAGGTGCTCCACTCGCTGCACGACATGCGGCTCGTGGACGTGCTACAGGCCGCCGATCTTGTCGGGATCAAGCCCGAGACCGAGTGCATCGGCGTGCAGATCCTGGACATAGCTCCAGAGGAGTTCTCGGTGGGTCTTACCGACGAGTTGGAGGCGGCGGTTCCGCGAGCGGTCGCCGCCGTCTTGATGCTCCTGGAGGAGCATGCCGTCGTCGCCACGGAGATTCCCGAACCAGACGATGCCGCGAGAGCGTTCCGTGCTGCCGTCAGCGTCGCGTGGAGCGAGATGCGCGAGCGCCTGCGGTCGACCGGCAGCTCGGCAGATCACAGCGGCTGAACCGCCAGCGGCAGCGTGAAGCCGATGACGCTGCCCTTGCCCTCCACGCTCGTGGCGAACACCTGCCCGCCATGGTCTTCCACGATGCGCTTGGCGATGGCAAGGCCGAGGCCCGATCCACCGGTGCTGGCGGCACGCGCCGTGT
This sequence comes from Coriobacteriia bacterium, assembly GCA_049657775.1. Lineage (GTDB taxonomy): Bacteria > Actinomycetota > Coriobacteriia > Anaerosomatales > Anaerosomataceae > JBASNZ01. The sequence continues at coordinate 12,420 of JBASNZ010000052.1, forward strand.
CAGCCCGATAGAAGCGCTCAAAGATGTACGGCACGTCTGCCTCAGGGATGCCTTCTCCGGTGTCGATGACCGACACGCGCACCTCGTCGTCGCGCACCTCCACGGCAGTGGTGATGGTGCCGTGCGCCGTGTGGCGGACCGCGTTGCCAAGCAGATTTCGCAGCACCTGAGCGATCCGGAACCCGTCGGCGTCGACAGGGATCGGCGCTCCGGGACACACGTAGGTAAGCTCCACGGCGCCGGCGGTGAGCAGCGCAGCGCGATCCGACTCGCGTTTCACTAGTTCGCAGATGTCGAAGTTCTCACGGTCGTACCGCAAGGAGCCTGACTCGGCGCCTGAGAGCTCCTGGAGCTCCGAGACCAACCGCGAGAGGTGGCCCAGATCCTCGACCATCGATGCGATCCGCGCGTCATCCATGGGAAGCACGCCCTCGGCGACCGCTTCGGCCTGCGCGCGCAGGGCTGCGATGGGGTTGCGCAGCTCATGCGCGACATCGCTCACCAGCCGTCGGCGCAGGATCTCGCTCTCCTGGAGCGAGTCCGCCATGTCGTTGAACGCCTCCGCCAGGTCCTCGAACTCGCCGGGGCCGCTGACCTCCACACGGTGCTCCAGATCGCCCTTGGCCACAGCCTTGGCGCCCGCGGTGAGTCCGCGAAGGGGCCTCGCGAGATAGCGGGCAAGCAGCAGCGCCGAAAGAGCTGCGAACGCCACCGTGATCGCGGCGGAGATGAGGATCCCGCGATCAACGCCCGCCAGGAATGACTGCTCGGCCGCGCCCAGGAACATCTGTCCCATGCCGCGTCCCAGCCCCGTACCCATGTGCGTATCCGCGGCGCCGAGATACGCTTCGAACGCCGAGGACAGCGTCTGCCTCGCGACCACGCCGGTCGCGAGGATGGAGATGAGCGACACGGCCAGGATCGAGATGAAGACCTGCCAGACGATGCCGGTCCTTCTCATCACTCGGTACCCACCTTGTAGCCGACGCCGAAGACGGTCCGGACGTACCGCGGATGCCGGGGGTCGTCCCCAAGTTTCTTGCGGAGGTTCTTCACGTGGGCGTCGATGGTTCGCTCGTAGCCTTCGAACGCATCGCCGGATACGGCCTCCAACAGCTGGAGGCGACTGTAGACGCGACCGGGATGCGCAGCCATGGTGGCGATGATCTCAAACTCGGTGCGCGTCAGGTCGGCGGTTGTCCCCTCCACAGTCACTTCACGCCGCTCTGTGTCCACCACAAGGTCTCCAACGCGCATCACGCCGCCTTCTCCCGGCGGGCGCTGCCCGTCAACTCGCCGCAGCACAGCCTTGACCCTGGCAACGACCTCGCGGGGGCTGAAGGGCTTGCTCACGTAGTCGTCCGCGCCTACCTCAAGGCCGATGAGGCGATCGATCTCCTCGGTCTTTGCGGTCACAAGGATCACGGGTAGGTCGTACTCGCGCTGGAAGCGCTTCGTCAGCTCGATCCCGTCGATTCCCGGCAACATGATATCGAGGAGCGCGATATCCGGGCGCTCCTCGGCGACAGCCGTAACGGCCGACGGACCATCGAGTGCGGTGCGCACGTCGAAACCCTCGTTCTTCAGGTACGCCGAGAGCACTTCGACTATCTTCACATTGTCGTCGACCACAAGGACCGAACGACCCATATGCCATCACCCTTTCAGGACCACTCCGGTCCGCTTTCAATAGTGCCCACGGCGTGTGAAGTCGCTGTGAAGCGAGTGCGAGTTTGCGGTGCGTCAGATGAGGCCGAGGACGGCCTCGGTGATTCCCGTTGCGTCGAGATGTACGCCCGACAGCAGCTCGGTGGCGGCGCCCGACGACTGGTAGCCCTCCACGCCGTGAGGCAGCACACGCACGTCCGCGCCCTCGCGGGCCACCCACTCGGCGACCGTTGCCCACAGGCCGGTGCGCCAGTGATGGTCCTCGACACACAGTACCCAGCGTCCGGCTGTCGCCCTGACAAGCCCTGCAGCCTCGATGTCAAGCGGGCTCGAGACGATGCCCACCGCGATGTCGATGCCGCGCACCGACAGTTCGTCGGCCGCCTGAACCGCCGCGCCCGAGGGGGTCCCCATCACCAGTACGACGCCGTGGTCTCCGTGACGCGCCCAGTCGATCACGCCGTAACGGTACATGTAGTCGCCGCCAAAGAGCGGCGAGCCATCCTCGGCCGTGATGACCGGCAGCTTGGATCTGCCCATCGCTATGGCCACATTCCCGGGCATAGCGCTGATAGCCCGCACCGCCCGATCGGTCTGATTTGGATCCGCGGGCACCACAACACGCCAGCCAAAGAAGTTGCGGAAGGCCGACACGTAGTCCAGACACTGGTGGGTCTTGCCGTCCTCCCCCACGTCCAACCCGCAGTGCGTAAGCGCGAGCTTGAGATGTGCGCCGTTGATATCGTTCAGTCGCTGTTGGTTGTAGACCTCGTCGATACCGAAGACGCCGAAGTCGGACCAGTACGTGAGCACCCCGGTCGTGGAGAGCGCGCCTGCCGCAGCCGCGGCGTTGTGCTCGCCCACTCCACACTGCACGAATGACCCGGGACGCACCTCGGCGAATCCGTCGGTCTTGACCGAGACCGCCAGGTCGCAATCGAGAACGGCCATGGGCACTGACAGGTTGCCGCGCGCGATGTCCACGAGCGCGCTTCCCCACGCCGACCGGTTGTCCGTGTGCTTGTCGCGCGTGTACTCCCGGGGTTCTCCAGGCACGATGTCGGGCGCCGTGTCCGCGGGTGCCAGATGCGCGGTGCGAATCGGCGCCTCGCGCAGTGCCGCAAACCGCTCAAACTCGGGCTCCAGACCCAATTCCGCCATAGCCAGGGCATACTCATCCAGCCTAAGACCGCGTCCGTGGAACTCGGCCTGGTCTTCCATGAACGACACGCCCTTGCCTATGCAGGTGTGCGCGATGATCGCGGTCGGTCGGGTCGCGTCGGCGACGGACGCGGCCACTGCCGCGTAGAGCGCCGCGATGTCGTGTCCGTCGACCTCGATCACAGCCCATCCATCGGCACGGAAGTCGTCGGCGACCGCAACAGGCATCACGTCGGCGGTGCGCCCCGATATCTGGATGCCGTTCAAATCGACGATGACGGTGATGTCACACAGACCTTCCTTCACCGCCAGACGGCGCGCCTCCGCGACCTGACCCTTGTTCTGCTCGCCATCGCTCATCGCAACGAACGTGTGCCAACCCGTGCCGGTGAGCCTGGCCCCGAGTGCCAGCCCCACGCCGACGGAGAGACCCTGACCGAGGTTCCCCGTGCTCCACTCGACCCCGGGCACGGTTCGCTCAACGTGCCCCTCGAACGGACTACCGGCTTGCCGGAAGTGGGCGACGACATCATCGAGTTCGAAGAAGCCGACATCGGCGAGGGTGGCGTACACACCTGGCGACGTGTGGCCGTGGCTGACAACGATGCGGTCGCGGTCTGGCTTGTGCGGATCCGCCGGATCGATGTTCGCAAAGTGCCAGAGCACGAGGTAGGTCTCGAGCGATGAGAACGACCCGCCGGGATGGCCGCTCGCTGCGACGGACGTCATCGTGAGAATGGCTCCGCGCAAACGTCGCGCACGTTCGGCCAGTTCGACAACGCTCGCGTCGTCCAGCGTACGTGCCGCAAACCCCCGCTCCAGCATGGCCCTGTCACCTCACGTCCGGTTGGCGCGGCCGGCCCCGCCAACCGCTACAATGAGGATACCCGAACGACCGTCCCGGGAGGGCCGATGAACCCCCTGCTCGATGCCGCGATCGCCGCCGCGCTGGCCGGAGGCGACGTGCTCCGCGCCATGATGAACGACATGGGCGAGGTTCGCTCCAAGACCAACGAGTTCGACGTGGTCACCGACGCCGACATCGCCGCGGGTGTCGCGGTCGTCCGCGCGATCGCCGAACGACTCGAAGGCGCACGGTTCGTGGTCGAAGAGCCGGAGGTGTACTCGCTTGCCGGGGTGCGCGAGGGGTCGCTCGACGCCGACCAGGTGTGGGTCATCGACCCGCTCGACGGCACGACGTCATTCGTGCACGGCTTCCCGTGCTATTCCACCAGCGTGGCACTCCTCAGCGACGGTCAGCCGGTAGTAGGCGCCGTCCACAACGTGCCGCTTCACGAGACCACGTTCGCGGCGCTCGGTGAGGGTGCGCACCTGAACGGCCGCCGGATCGAGTGCGGCACCACCACCGATCTTGCCGATGCACTCGTGATCACCGGATTCCCCTACGACCGGGGGCAGCCGCTCGAACTGCAAATGGCGGCATTCTCGCAGGTTGTAAGGCTTGCCGAGGGAGTCCGTCGCGATGGCTCCGCAGCCATCGACTGCTGCCATGTCGCCGCCGGCCGGGCGGACGCATTCTGGGAGTATGGCCTCAAACCGTGGGACATGGCGGCGGGGGTGGTCGCCCTGCGCGAAGCGGGCGCGCTCGTGACGGGCGTTGATGGCGAACCCTGGACCGCGCACTCCACCGGCATCATCACCGCCAACCCCGAGCTGCACCAGATCCTCCGGGACATCATCTGCGAGTAGCGGGACGGTGCCGGGGCGCCTGGTACACGTGCGGGCGCACTCGTGTCCACGCTCGACGGCGTGAGGCAACGGCGCCATCAGGAACGGCGCCATCAGCCAAGCGGCGTGTATCGTACGCGCCCCGCGCGGGAATAGTCCCGTTACAAGCGACTGCCAAGGAGGATCCGATGGGCCCGAGAAACGACGAAAATTCATTCGCGGAAGACGCGCTCCAGCGTGAGGGCGGCGTGTTGGTGTCGGCTGCCGGTGGCCACAAGAGCGACGTCGGGGCCGATGGCCGTGCGCAGGACGACTACGTCGAGGACGAGATCAATGAGCCTGGCGTCCCTGGCACCGTGGATGACCTGCCCTACGATTACGGGGTCGAGAACGCATCGCCGGCCGACGAAGCCCTCGGTAGCATCGATAGGACCCGGGCGTGGCAGGTTGGCGCAACCGGCGCGGCAGACGACCGCGAACCGGGACCGCTGGGAAGGCCGGAAGAGCGCGAGTTGTGGTCCAAGCAGCGACCGCTCATCGAGGAAGCCCAGGCCAACGAGCGAGAATACGGCTCGCTCGATGAGGGCGACCTGCCCCGGATCGTCGACTCCAGCATCGATGCCGAGGACGCGCTGTCCGAGACGCCCGACGGCACCAGCGCCACCGGGTCTTCGACAGCGAGCTAGTACGCGCGCTTCTGCACGACGTGATCCTCCGCCAGATCGATGTCCCACTCGCCGAGCACTTTGGAGACGGCTCGCTCGCCGCTCTCGATGCAGTTGGGGATACCGACCCCACGGTAGGCGCCACCAGCCAGACCGAGCCCGTTGATATCGCCCACGCGAGACTCGATGTCGTCCACACGATCGAGATGGCCGAGCGTGTACTGCGGCATGCCGCCCTTCCAGCGATAGACCCTGGCAAAGACCGGCTTCGCGTCGGGCTTGATGCCGAGAAGATCCACCAGCTGCGCGCGCACGGTCTCGATGAGGTTCTCGTCGCTCGTCTCGAGCAGATGCTGGTTCGCAGGACCGCCGATGAACCCGCGTAGCAGGACCTTGCCCTCAGGCGCACGGTCCGGCCACTTGGACGACGACAGCGTCACCGCAAGCAGCGGACGCCGCTCCACGAGCGGCGAGAGGATACCGAACCACTTCGTGTCAAAGGGGCAGTCCTCGGCACGGAATGCCATGGGGACCGTAGCGGAGGATGAGCATGGGATGGTGGCGAGCAGATCGGCAAGCCCGGCGTCGATGTCGCGCACCAGCTTCTCGGCGGCCCACACCTCGGTCGCGACGATGAGCGCGTCTCCCTCGATGACTTCACCGCTAGCGAGCGTCACGCGCCATGTCCCGTCGTCACGCGCGACACTCGAAACGGTCTCACCTGTCCGAATGCGCTCACGCCCGACCGCGTCGGCCATGCCGTCGGTAAGCTGCTGCATACCCCTGTAGAAGGTGTTGAAGAACGCCCGCGGCTTCTCGCCGGGTTTGGGCGGGTACTTCTTCTTCATCGCTTCTTGCTTCTTGCGCTGGTCGAGCATGCCACGCACGAGCGACCCGAACTCCTGCTCCATCTCAAGGAAGTTGGGGAACGTCGCGGCAAGCGACATCTGCGAGGGGTCGCTTGCGTGCACGCCACCCACGAGGGGCTCGGCAAGGCGGTCCAGGCACTCCCGACCCATCCTGCGCACCACAAAGCTCTCAAGCGTCTCGTCGTGGTCCTGCGCGGTATCGCCGGGCGCCCACTTCACCTTGCGCGGCAACAGCAGGTCCATCCCCATGCGGAGCTTCCCGGGCCATGAGTACAGGGGCGTGGTGGCGAGCGGAACGAGCTTGGTGGGCGCGAACATCATGATGCCATCGGGCATCTCGATCAGCCGGTTGCCCTTCACGATGAGTGTCTTCTTGTTCTCTTCGCACGCGGGAGTCATCGCATCGGTCATGCCGAGGAGCCCCACGATGCGGGCGATCGCGGGCTTGGTTGACACGTAGGCGTCGGAGCCACCGTCGACGACGTACTCCCCGCCCTCGGGATCCGGGATGACGTCGCTCGCAAGCTTCCCGCCGAGACGGTCGTTGCGCTCGATGACCACGCAGTCCACGTCGGCGCCTTCAGCGGCCGCGCGACGCACTTTGTATGCCGCGCCAAGTCCGGCGGCGCCTCCACCTATGATGATGACCTTCTTCAAGTCGGTTCCTTCCTGCTTCGGCACGCGACAGCTCGCGCGGGATGTTCATCACGTCGACCCTGGCGACACCACGCCCGGCCATCTCGACTGCTAGTACAGCCGCTTCTCCTCCTGCAGGTCCTCGGCAAGCGTGATGCCCAGGTCGCCAAGCACCTTCGACAGCGCTCTCTCGCCACTCTCGAGCGCGTTCGGTACGCCCACGCCGCGGTACGCGTTGCCCGCGAGCGCGAACCCCGAAACGGCGGCCTGGCGCGCCTCGATCTCGTCCACCCGATCCAGATGACCGAGCGTGTACTGCGGCATCCCGCCGTCCCACCTGAAGAGCTTGGCATACCGCGGCTTCGCCTCTGGTTTGACGCCGATGAGCTCCACCAGCTGTGTTCGCGCAAGCTCGATGAGTTCCTCGTCGCTTCTGCCAAGAACCTCCTGATCGCGCGGCCCGCCCAGGAACCCTCGCAAGAGCACGGTGCCCTCGGGCGCGCGATCCGGCCACTTTGACGACATCAACGAAACACCGGTGAGCGGACGCTTCTCGACCATGGGCGAGAGGATGCCGTGCCAATTCTTATCAAAGGGGCAGTCCTCCTCGGCAAAAGCCATGAGGACGGTGGCGGACGAGGAGCACGGGATGGTTCCCACCAGCTCGCCGATCCTGGAGTCGGCCGCCGAGGCGAGCGGAACTGCCGCCCATGCCTCGGTCGCGACCACGACCGCGTCGCCCTCGAGAACCTCCCCCGAGGAGAGCGTGACGCGCCAGACATCGCCACTGTGTTCGAGCGCGGTGGCCGATACGCCCGTGTGGATGTTCTCGCGACCGGCGGCGTCTGCCATGCGATCGGTCAGGAACTGCAGCCCCGGCTTGAACGAGGAGAAGAACGTCCGCCGCGGAGCTCCGGGCTTTGGCGGGTATTTCTTCTTCATCTCCTCGATCTTCTTCTTCTGCTCGAGGAAACCGCCGATGAGCGAGCCGTGCTTCTGCTCCATGTTGAGCAGCATGGGGTACGTCGCGGCGAGCGACATGTCCCTGGGGTCCGAGCCGTTCACGCCGCCCACGAGCGGTTCCGCGAGACGATCGAGGCATTCGCGCCCCATCCGCCGGACGACGAAGCTCTCGAGGCTCTCGTCGTGGTCCTGCGCGGTCTCCCCGTCGCCCCAGCGCACTTTGCGCGGGATCACGAGGTCGAGCGCCATCCGGAACTTCCCGGGCCACGAGTACAGCGACGTCGTGACCATCGGCACGAGTTTGGTAGGCGCGAACATCATGATGCCGTCAGGCATCTCGACGAGACGGCCGTTCTTCACGATGAACGTCTTCTTGGTGTCGTCGTTGGCGCCCGTCTCGTCCTCGAAGATGCCCAGGAGCTTCGCCACACGGTGGATCGCGGCCTTCTCGGTAAGAAACGAATCCGACCCGCCGTCGGCGATGTACGTGCCACCGTCAGGATCCTCGGCGACGTCGGTGTAGAGCTTGCCGCCGAGACGGTCGTCCTTCTCGACGAGCACGAACGAAACGTCGTGGCCCGCATCGGCCGCACGGCGCGCCTTGTACGCGGCGCCGAGCCCTGCCACTCCACCTCCGATGATGATGACACGCGTCACGATAGCACTCCTCTACTCGCGGAACATGTTCTCACGAGCGGTCGCCTGCCGGGGCGTCCGCGATCATCGGTACTACCCCCGGTCGATCGATTCGATCACAGCCGAGGCGATATCGTGCGCCAGTTCCGGCGCCGCGTTGGGCACTGCGGAGCGCACGAACGCGACCCCCGCTGCTGCCGCGCGCTCCGCAGCTACGACGTCGAGGTCGTACAGCGTCTCGAGATGATCGGTCGCGAACCCGATGGGAACCACGACAACGCCTGGCGCACCCGCCGCGGCAGCGGCCTCGATAACGGCGTCCGTGTCGGGACCAAGCCACTCGCCGCCGCGAACCCCCTGCGACTGGTAGGCCAGAGCCCACGCACGGTCACCCGCGGTGGACCCGTACGCAACGATCCCCGGAACGATCTCGGCCTCGGCACCTTCCGGCAGACCCGCCGCCGCCGCGACCGCGTCTGCCGAGGCGCGCAACCCGTCCACATACGACGAGTCCGCGATCGCGTCGCTCATCGGCAGGCTGTGCGCGGAGAAGATGAGCAAAGCGCCCGGAGCGGCCGAGTCGAGCGCCACGCGCGCGGCCGCGGTATGCAGCGCCACAAAGGCCGGCAAGTCCGAAAACAGCGGCGCCTCAGACGCCGTCATGCCCTCGTGCTCCACCAGCGCTTCCTCGAGCGCCGCCCGGTACTCGCCATGAGTGACCTGCGTCTCGAATGGCGACAGCGTCACAAGCACCACATGGTCCGCTCCCGCGTCGGCAAGACGTTGCACTCCCTCGGCGATAGAGGGATCCGTGTAGCGCATGCCGATCGCGACGGGGACCTCACGCCCCGCGTCGCTTAAGGCTGCGGCGACGTTGTCGCCCAGTTCACGGGCGATACCCGGGAGCGGAGAAGCGCCACCGATCCTCTCGTAGCGTGCACAGATGCGCGCGAGAACCTCCGGCGACGGCTCCCGCCCCATGAGGTTGCACATGAACGGCCCGACCGCCTCGAGGCGGTCGGGTCCGCCAAAACCCGTGATCAGAACGCCGGCCTTGAGCATCTACGCGCCCGCGCGGATCCGCTCGGAGTGCTCGTGCACGAAGCGGATCATGGTGCGGGCCTTCTCGGGATCGCTCGTCTTGTGGATGCCATGTCCCAGGTTGAAGATGTGACCCGGCCGGGTACCCACGGCCTCCAGGATCTCCACGACCATGCGCTCAAGTTCGTCATCCGGCGCGAACAGCGCGACCGGATCGATGTTTCCCTGGATCGCGAAGCGCGGATCGATCTGCTCCACGACGTGCTTCATGTCCAGACGCCAGTCCACGCCGATGACGTCGCCACCGGCCTGCTGCGCCAGATCGAGCATCGATGTCGCACCGTTCGGGAAGTGGATGATCGGTACGCCGCCTGGCACGACCTGCTTTCCGTGCTCGGTCAGCGCATCGATCACACGCTTGGTGTACCGAAGCACGAACCGCTCGTAGTCGCGTGGCGCCACGTAGCCCACCCAACTGTCGAAGACCTGGATGACCTGGGCGCCCGCGTCGATCTGCGCCGAGAGGTACGCGATGACCGTGTCGCTGATCTTGGTCATGAGTTCGTCCCACGCCTTGGGCTCGCTCCACATGAGCGCCTTGGTGTACTCGTAGTCGCGGGTCCCGTGGCCCTCGATCATGTAGCTCGCGAGGGTGAACGGTGCACCGCCGAAGCCGATGAGCGGAACCTTGTTCTCGAGTTCCTTACGCAGGATACCGAGGGTTTCCATGACGAAGCCGGTATCTGCGAGCGGATCCGAGATGCGCAGCTTGCGAACATCGCCCACCGTGCGAACGGGATTGTGGATGACGGGGCCCTCACCTTTGGCGAACTCGAGGTCGAGACCCATACCCGGAAAGACCACGAGAATGTCCGAGAAGAGGATGGCCGCATCCACGCCGACGAGGTCGACGGGCTGCATCGTGACTTCCACCGCAAGCTCAGGCGTCCGACACATCTCCAGGAACCCGTGGTTCGCACGGATCTTGCGGTACTCGGACAGGTATCGCCCAGCCTGGCGCATCATCCAAACCGGCGTGCGCTCGGTCGCCTCGTTACGGCAGGCACGCAAGAAGAGGTCATCAAAAGCCATCAGAATCCTTTCGTGGGGAGCCGCGCAACAGTCTACCATGCCCGGCCACGTCGTTGCGGACAGCAAATGGGCCCCGGACCGACACTCCGGGGCCCACTGTCGCGTCGATCGGTTCCGCGTGCCTAGACCTTGGGAGCCGTGTCCACGATCTTCTGCACGATGCTCGGATCGGCAAGCGTGGAGATGTCGCCGAAGGCCTCCATGTTACGGTCGCCGGCAGCGATCTTGCGCAGGATGCGCCGCATGATCTTGCCCGAGCGCGTCTTGGGCAGGTCCGGGACGAAGTGGATGAAGTCTGGCTTGGCGATCGGGCCGATCTCCTCGCGGACGTGGCCGGAGAGGATCTTGCTGAGGCCACCGTTGGCGGCCACGCCCTCACGCAGGATCACGTAGGCGTAGATGCCCTCACCTTTGATGTCGTGCGGGTAACCGACAACGGCAGCTTCCGCTACCATAGGGTGGCTCACCAGAGCCGACTCGACCTCGGCAGTCCCCATGCGGTGGCCCGACACGTTGATGACGTCGTCGACTCGACCGAGAAGCCAGTAGTACCCGTCCGCGTCCTTGCGCGCGCCGTCGCCGGTGAAGTACTTGCCGGGGAAGGCGGTGAAGTAGACTTCCTTCATGCGCTTGTTCTCGGGGTCGCCCCACGTTCCGCGCAGCATGCCCGGCCACGGCTTGCTGATGCACAGGCGGCCACCGCTGCCAACAGGAGTAGGCGTACCGTCCTCGTTGACGATCTCCGGCACGATGCCAAAGAACGGGCGAGTAGCCGAGCCCGGCTTCATCGGCGTGCATCCCGGCAGGTTGGTGATGAGGTGTCCACCAGTCTCCGTCTGCCAGTACGTGTCGACGATCGGGATACGCTCACCGCCGACGTTCTTGAAGTACCACATCCATGCCTCGGGGTTGATCGGCTCGCCGACCGTGCCAAGGATCCGGAGGGTGGTGAGATCGTATTTGGCCGGCCACTCCTCGCCCGACTTCATGAGCGACCGGATGGCGGTCGGCGCGGTATAGAGCTGGTTGACGCCGTGCTTCTCCACGACCTCCCAGAACCTGCCCGGGTTGGGGTACGTGGGGACACCCTCGAACAAAAGGGTGGTCGCGCCAACAGCGAGCGGACCGTACACGATGTAGCTGTGCCCGGTGACCCAGCCGATGTCGGCGGTGCACCAGAAGACGTCCTCATCGTGGTAGTCGAACGTGTAGCGGAACGTCGTCGCGGCAAAGAGCAGGTAGCCGGCCGAGGTATGCAGGACACCCTTGGGCTTACCGGTCGAACCGGACGTGTACAGGATGAAGAGCGGGTCCTCGGCATCCATCCACTCGATGTCGCAGTGGCGTCCGATGTCGGCGGCGCGAACCTCCTCGTGGTACCAGAAGTCGCGACCCGGCTCCATGTCCACGCGGGTCCGAGCGCGGGAGACGACGATGACGCTCTCGATGGTCGGGCACTCATAGAGCGCCACGTCCGCCTCGGCCTTGAGCGGCGTCACGCGCCCGGCGCGAATGCCCTCATCGGCCGTGACCAGCAGCTTGGCGCCGCAGTCCTGGATGCGGTCACGCAGCGCCGCCGCAGAGAACCCGCCGAAGACGACCGAGTGGACCGCACCGATACGGGCGCAGGCGAGCATGGCGATCGCAAGCTCGGGAATCATCGGCATGTAGATCGCGACACGGTCACCCTTGCGGATGCCGTGCTTCTTCAGGACGTTCGCGAACTTGCACACCTTGTAGTAGAGCGACTGGTACGTGTACATCTTCGTGCGGCCCTCGTCCGACTCCCAGATGATGGCTGCCTTGTTGCGGCGCCAGCCCTGGAGATGCCGGTCGATGCAGTTGTAGGTGACGTTGAGCTTGCCGCCCTTGAACCACTCGATGCGGGGCGTCTCGAACTCGTAGTCGAGAACCGTGTCCCACTTCTTGTGCCAGTGCAGGACCTCCTCGGCCATGTCGGCCCAGAACCCCTCGGGGTCCTCGATCGAGCGCTGGTAGAGGGCTTCGTACTCTTCCATAGTCTGGACGTGGGCACGCTCGGACACCCACGCGGCCGGCTGTACGACCCGGTACTCCGTGGACATCGACTCGATGAGATGTGACTCTTCCGTCATGCTCTCGCCTCCTTCTCCTCGACTCCGACAAACCCACACGTACGAAGGCGCCCATGAAACGCCAGTCATGCGGTGGCAACAGGGAGAACCCCTGCCCAATGGTAGCCTGCCGATGTCTCCCTGCGAACGTCGGGCTCGGCTGTGCGGGGGTAATTCGTCGGTCAGCGGCACAACTTCTACCCAAGACCATCCAAGACCATCCTGTAACGCACGCGCCCGAAAGACCCACCCGCGTCGAACGCGCCCCTGACTCTCCCGCGAGGCATGTAACAAGTGTTGCAATCTCGTTTCAAGTACAGTATTTTCAGGAAGTACGATTTCCCTTCCCTCTAGCAAGTGGTCTGTTCGGGGAATCCGGCAGACCGGTATTGGCCCATCGACGACCGGCATCGCGATGATTGCGGCATGGGCCGCAGGCCAATCGAGACTCAGGGGTAATCAGGGAAGGAATGTGAAGAGCCCCGGCCTGAAGGCCGGGGCTCTTCCGTGTTCTCTCAGCACCTATCGCGAAGGATCGTCGCCTCTGCGTGCATTCACGGGGCGGACGACGAGCGGTCCGCCCACCTCGGCCAGACACGAGAGCGTCATCCCCTTGGGGAGCAGCACGGGCCTGATGGTCGGCCGCATCGCGCCCGGCACCCCCTCGATGATCCTCACGGCGCACTTGCCGCAGGTCCCCTTGCCGCCGCAGGGCGCGTAGATCGTGACGCCGGCGCGACGTGCAGCCTCAAGGATCGTCGTTCCGTGAGGAACACACGCCTCCAGCCCGAAAGGTTCAAACCTCACACGGGGCTCGGCTGCCATGTGTCTAGTCCACCGGCAGCAGTGCGACGCCCCACCCCGTGCCGGTATGAGCACAGATGACGGCCCCGGCCTCCACGTGATACATGTCCTCGACCTCGTACGTTGCGCGCAACTGCTCGTCAAGCCACGCAACCTTGTCAGGGGACATCGCGTGCATGATGGAGAACGTAGCGCGACGATGCGTGCCGGACGCAGCTGCCTTGGCTGCCTCGATCGCTTGCAGGACCTCGCCCCACGAGAGGTTCCGGGTGTCGAAGACCTTCACGCGGCCGCCGAACTCCTTCGCCGCTTCGCGGGCCGCTTCGATGGTCCCGGATAGCGCCGATGAGATGTGTACCGCGACCGCCTCGCTGAACTGCTCGAGCTGGCTCCGGTACGCCTCGGCGAACACGCCGACCGACGGTAGGGATGTGGTGGGCAGGCTCGGAGCCGCGTTCATGTGCTCGAAGAAGTCGGTCTGGGTGAGCACGCGATCTTGAAACGTCTCTTCGCCGATGGTGACCGTAAGAGGGACAACCTCGATGCCGAACGCGCTTGCGCATTCCGGCGTGATGTCAGACGTGCCGTCGGTGACGATGCCCACCCGCCGCATCGCTGCCCCCTATTCGTCGTTGCCGAAGCGGACCATTCCGTGCGACATCGGCCTTCCGCCAAGAACGTGCAGGTGTAGGTGGCCGACCGACTGCATGGCATCCGGGCCGTTGTTCACGATCAAACGGTAGCCGCTCTTGTCGACACCCTTGAGCTTCGCCACCTCCGGAACCGCCCCGAACAGGGCAGTCAGCACCTCGGCGGGAACGTCGTCATCCAATGAAGAGTAGTGATGCCTTGGGATGATGAGCGTGTGCACCGGAGCCTGAGGTGCGATGTCGTCGAACGCGATGACCTGGTCGTTCTCGAACACGGTCTTTGCGGGGATCTCACCCGCAGCGACCATGCAGAAAATGCAATCGGACACGTTCGCTCCCTTCCGGGGACTCCCCTTACTCGCTCTCGTCGTCATCCTCGATCTCGCCGACCAGCATGGTGACACGCTGCTGGGCATCGGCGAGCTTGGCCTGGCATGCGCGCAGAAGTGCCACACCCCGCTCGTAGCGCTCCAGGCTCTCCTCAAGCTCGAGTGTGCCGCTCTCCAGCGCCTTCACGATCTGCTCGAGCTCGGCAAGAGCCGCCCCGAACGAGACGTCGTCACCGACCGCGGTCTTGATGGGTACTTCCACGTTGCTCAGGCCTCCGTCTCGGTTGACTCGACAAGGCAGCCGATGCGACCGGCGCCCAGCTTCACACGGACCCGGTCTCCCGGGGCCACATCACTCGCAGCCCGTAGCACACGCGTGCCCGTCTCCTCATAGCATACCGCGTAGCCTCTTCCGAGAATGGCCAGCGGCGAGAGATCCTCGAGACGCGCGGCCGCGAGCGCCGCGGGGCGTCCGTGGCGCTCTGGAATGCGCGGACCTTCTGTCAACAGCCTGGCGCGAACGGCCGCCATTCGCATCTCCGGACGATCAAGGACGTGCGACCCCGCCCGCGCGAGCGCGGCGCTTGCGGACGTCACCCGTTCACGGTCGCGTCTTACGCGCTCCGGGATTGCGCGGACGAGCGCATCGGATACCAGATCGAGAGCCTGCATACGTCCTGCGAGCAGACACGTGATATCGCGGAAGACCGGCCTGCGCGATAGGAGATGCACCTTGTGGGCGGCTTCTCGCACCGTGTGCGTGAGCGCCCGTGCAAGGAGCCGGGATGCGGCGTCCAGTCGCTCTCCCACCTCATCGGCAGACGGCGCAACGGCCTCCGCGGCGGCTGTCGGGGTGGAAGCGCGGAGGTCGGCCACCATGTCGGCGATCGAGTCGTCCGGCTCGTGACCGATGCCGGTAACCACGGGGACGGGGCACTCGCGAACCGCGCGGGCGACCTCCTCCGCGTTGAAGGGCATCAAGTCCTCGTACGAACCGCCGCCCCGGCACAGGATCACCACGTCAACGCCACCGGGCGCGGAGCCGACGATCTTCAGCCCCTCGACGATCCTGGCCGATGCTCCGTCACCGTCGACCTGCACGCCCGCCACGACCACCTCGGCCACGGGATACCGGCGCCGAAGCGTTCGAATGACGTCGTGTATGGCCTTGCCGCGCGGCGACGTGACGACGCCGATGCGCGAGGGATACGCGGGAAGCGGGCGTTTGAGCTGGGCGGCCATGAGACCCTCGGCCTCGAGCTTGCGCGCGAGGGCTGCGACCTGCAGCCGCAGGACACCCTCCCCCGCAGGCGCCATCGAGCGAACCTGGAACTGCATGCGACCCTTTGGGGCATACGCGGTGAACGTGCCCGATATCTGAACCAGCATGCCGGGCCGCAGGTCCATGCCGCACACGTCGTAGCCGTCACGCCACATCAGACACGGCATGACGGCGTATTCGTCACGAATGGTGAAGTAGACCGCCTTGTAACCCGGCTTGACGGTACATTCCGAGACCTCTCCAACGACAACCACCGACACCCGTTCAAGAGCGCCTTTTGCCTGTCGCATCGCATCCGAAACGCTGATGGCCGCAGGTTCCGCCACGATAACCTCCTACTCCGTCCCGGCCATCGTCACACCTCTATCTGACATGCCGCCGTCGTTCTCGACGAGGACACTGCCACGATCGACCCGGAGGGAGATGGCGCCATCCAGAAGCGCCTCAAGCTCGGCACCGATGAGGGTGTGCCGCCAGCCAACGGTCAGCGGGCTGCCCTCGCGATCGCCTCCGGCGAATCGTTCGAGGTCGTCGCGGGTGGCAAGCAGTGTGGGCGCAACGCCATGCTCCTTGGCCCGAATGCGAACAAGCGCGGACATCAGGTCGGCAACGTCGTTCACGTCGCCCTCCAGCCGCTTACGTTTGGGTAGGCGGGGCCAATCGGACTCGGGGGCCTCGAGGCCACGCTTCACGGCAGCCGCGATCTCATCGGCATTCTTACGGGCGACTTGCTCGCTTACGCCCCGGATCGACGCGAGGGCCCTGGCGTCTTGCGGGGCTCTTCGGGCGATCTCAAGGAGGCTCTCATCGGACAGGAGCCACCTGCGGGGGATGTCCTTGGTCTGCGCGGCACGCTCTCTCCACGCAGCGACTTCACGGAGCACCGCGAGCGACCGCCTGTCGAGCGAGGACGCGCGCTTGACGCGGCGGTACTGCTCCTCGGGGACGACCTCGTACGTGGCGGGATCCGCCATCCGCTCGAAGTCCTCCGCAAGCCAGCCAAGGCGACCCTCGGCGGCGAGGCGATCGTGCAGCATGCGATACGCCGCTGGGAGATACCTGACGTCATCCAGCGCGTACTCGACCTGCTCCTCGGAGAGCGGGCGCGCGGACCAGTCCGTGAACGTGTGCGCTTTGCCCAGGTGCACGCCAAGAAGTGATGAGATGAGCTGCTGGTACCCTACTTGAGTGGGCTGGCCGGCGAGCGTGGCGGCGACCTGGGTGTCGAAGACCGGCGAGGGCGGCGTGCGCATCATCCGGCAGAGGATCTCCAGGTCCTGCGAGCCCGCGTGGAAGACCTTCGTGATGCTCGGCTCCAAGAAGATATCGAAAAGCGGCGCCAGATCGGTCAGGACCAACGGGTCGATGACGGCCGCGACGTCGTCGGTGGCGACCTGGATGAGACACAGCCGGGCAAAGTACGTCTTCTCGCGCATGAACTCCGTGTCGACGGCGAGCAGGGTAGCTCCCCGTATCTTGCTGGCCAACTCGACCAGACCTTCGCGATCACGGATGTACACGCGGCCTCCTTACCGTCGGCGGCGGTGGGTAGAATCTAGGATATCGAGTGTATCCCATCGTGAGGTTCCGCAGGAGGCGACCGTCAGCATGAACATACTCGCGATCGCGAATCTGCGGTCCGGCCTCGGGGATCCGGGACTCTACCAGCTCGCACGTGATCTGGGTGAGGGCGGAGCAGAGCTGACCGTCCGATTCGTGAACGACCGCGGCAGTATCAAGCACCTTGTGCGTGACGCCGACGAGTACGACCGGGTTCTCGCGATCGGAGGAGACGGCACCATCTCTTCCGTGCTGTACGAGCTCCGCTATACCGGCATCCCTGTGGCGGTCTACCCCGCAGGAACGGCCAACCTGTTCGCGCGCAATCTCGGGCTCCCGCCCGATCCATCGGCACTGGCAGCGCTCGCGCTCGAGGGCACGGCCACACCGCTCGACCTGGGCGAGCTCGATATCGACGACGGGGTCGGGTTCTTCGTCATGGCAGGCGCCGGGTTCGACGCGGCGCTGATCGACGGCGCCCGCGAGCTCAAGCCTGTCATCGGCGAGGGCGCGTATATCCTTGCGGCCGTACAGAATCTGCAGCCGACGGTGGCCACGTTCGTGATCACGCTCGACGGACGCCGGATCGTGACCGAGGGGATCGCGGTACTGCTGGTCAACCTCGCTCGCATCCAGTTCGATCTTGCCGTTACCCACGGCAGCGACGCTCAGGACGGGCTACTCGAGGTGGTCATCCTCAAGCCCACCTCGGTGGCGGGGCTGATCCCCGCGGTCTGGGCGGCGCTTCTCGACAGGATCGGCAACCATGCGGCCCGCCCCGGCCTTGAGATACACACTGCGCGGGAGATCGAGATCGTCACGGCTCCCCCCCTGCCGCTCCAGTACGACGGGGAGGTATCGCCCGCCACGACGCCGTTTCACGCGAGAGTGCTCCCCGGGGCGGCGATGGTGGTCGTGCCCGAAGGCGGTCTTCCAACCGACGTGTTCACGCCACCCGGAGGCTGACGCCGACCCGTCGTACGCTACGAGGGCGACTGCAACGGGACGAGCAGGTCCTGCATCGTGGAAGCACCCACCGCGATCAGCACGTACCCCAACATCCATCCCAGGTCGACGATGTGGCCTGACTGGTACAGACCCTGCCACTCGAGCCACTGGTACACGGTGTCCGCACTGGCAAGGAACGCGGCACCAGCCATCACGAAGCGCCAGGGCGTGCCAAGCGCCCCCATGCCGACCACGAGTATGCCGCCGAAGTCGCTGATGGCGGTCGTTACCGACTCTCCGCCCAGCCCGCTCATGACCAGCATCTGCACCGACAGAGCCAGCGCGACCCCGAGGGCGAGGATCGCCCGGGTCCTGCGAGAGAACGTTCCGACGCCGCTCATCGGGCGCTCCCTTCGATCAGCACCATGATGTTGTCGATGGTCGCATGCGGAGCAACGGGCCCGAGGAGACGCCGCACATCGGCCTCCAGCGCTGACACGTCGTCAGTCACGAGATCATCGGCGCTCTTGCCCAGGGACAAGGTGGTAGCGCGAACGCAGGTGTCGGCGACCATCCGACCGACATATGGTTCAAGTACTTCTAACGAGGACTCTGCGAGAGATCCCATCCCGATCCCCGTCCAACCAATGGCGCCTGCCAGTTGTTGCCACTATGTTGGATCGAGGGAAGGGTCGACGGAGGTCACGCGCGGCAGAGGTGCACGCGCTGGTATATCGCTTACTCCCGGGTCTGAACGAGCGTCCCGAGCGGCACCTGGGGATAGAGCTCCAGGACGTCGCGATTGTACATCCGGATACAGCCGTGGGACGCTTTGGTGCCGATGACCCACTCCTGGTTCGTCCCGTGGATGGCGTATGCGGTGTAGACGTACTTCACAAAGTCGCCCGAGATCACCCGCCGGAACAACCGCATCTTGCGCGGACCGTACACGCTGCTCGGATCCGTCTTGTATTTGGCGTTGATCTTCCAGACGGCCGGCGGGGTCTCCATGCCGTCGCGACCGATGGCGATCGGGTAGGCCTTGATCAAGATATCGTCCTTGACCCAGTACAACCGGAAGTCGGACTTGTCGATCACGATCGACGTCCTCGCGGGATACACAAGCCGCTTGTAGGTCGCGCTCTTGGTGGTGGCCTTCCCGTCCGGGTTGCCAGCTACCACCTTGAAGGTCACACCATCCGCGGGCATCGACCTCTTGCCGAAGTCGACGGTCGTATATGGTTCTACCGTCTTCGTCCCGACGAGGCTGCTGCCCACGTAGAGCTGCACCTCCGTCGTGTTGATGCCCACCGAAACCGAGACGTTCGCATACTTGGCGACGAGCCCGCCTCCAGCCGGCTTGACGAGTGTGGGCTGCGTGGGAGCACCCCGCAACTCGGCCAGAGCCGGGTCGCTCACCGCGACCGCGCCGCCGTACACGGTCGCACTGGTGATCACGCTGCTCGAATCGTCCAGATAGTGCGCGGCCGGCTTGCTCACTCGCGTCTTCTCGATGAACAGGATCGGCTCACCCAGGCGCCCCGAGACTGCGGCACCCGTGACCGCATCGATGACGGTACCGGCAACACCCACACGATTGGACGACAGCCAGCCGCGGCTTCGAGCTTGCGTGGCGACCGTCACGGCGGTTGCATACCTGTCGTGTCCTGACCAACGGGCGGTGCCACCCACGGCCGTGTAGATCGTGGCGGGAACCACCGCAGTCCCGCCCGCGACGATCGTCTCACTCGGCGCAAGCGCTGCGAGGGCTCCCGACGTGGCTGTCGGCACCCGGTCACGGCTCACGAACAGTACTGGCGCGCCCGTCTTGGCCGACAGTGCCGAGAGCGCGAGCGCATCGGCAAAACCCGCGGCATTGGTGCCGTTGGCCACGAGGACCTGTCCCGGGAGGGTGCGTGACGTCTCGCTCGCAACCTCCTGCATCCGTCGCGCGACTCCCGCAGCGACGGTATACCTGTCACCGACCACCCAGGGCTGCTCGACGTTGGCCGCTCCAGCGATGCTCTTGAGCTGCGATACGCATGCGGACGTGACCGACTGCGGACCTCCGACGATGGTGATCGTCACAGTGTCGTTAGCGGAGCGCATCTCGGACAGCGCGGTGCGAACCGCGGCGGGCACCGAACCGGACTGAACCAGCAGCAGGGGCGCGTCGTATGCCCAGACCAGGCCGCCGGCCGCAAGCG